>DAIRWG010000143.1:0-6994 GCA_036802405.1 Alloprevotella sp. | reverse complement strand
AATAGGGCCATCGGCTGTTTGGGGGCATTTGTGCGAATTAACTGAAACGCCCTAGTTAAATCCCCATCCCCATGCTACAGGAAAGAATGGGTGCTTGCCATTGGAAATCCATATGCGCACAGCAAACTTGCTAGGATTAAAATGCAGCAGGCAAAAGCTCCTTTGCTGATCATCTGCAGCAGATGGGTGCGTCTATGGATTTTGTAGTTAGGTTCGCACGATTCGCCGTTTGTGTCAAAGGTCAGGCAGGCACCGGTCCATAGTTGCAAGAAACGGCTAATGGGCAGTGTATGGGATTTTCCTCCCTCTTCGTACAACACATTTTGCTCATCGGTTTTTGTCACCAATACGAATGAATGGGCCGTTTGAGCCACAAATGGCTGCGGCAATTCATGAATTGATGATTTGTCTTTCATGCGAAAAGCCCTATAGCTTATTCCGTAGTGTTCACACATTTGGGTGATTCCCCAAAAACTGTCGTAATAGGGATGCGAAACATACGTCTTGGCGGCATAGTAAGGTGTATGTGGTATTTTGAGTGCTTTAAGGATAAACTCAAATTGGTTTGTCGGGAATTCAGGCATTTAGGATGATTCAGATGTTTAATAATGCAAAGTTAGGTGATTTTGGATTGTGGCCAAAGTTTTTTTGTCGAAAAATTTGCATGGTTAATATTAAACACCTACATTTGCAATGTGAATATTCATATAGGTGTTCTTTTATGTGAAAAGTATGACTGTGATACATTCGGCTGAACACTCTGATTGTTTGACTATAATGGCTCTGTAACGTTTCGTGTGGGGTCTATAACGAATCGTGTGGGTGACATTTGGCCTGAAAGGCCACCCCGTATTTAGCCCAAGCTCATGAGCCTGGGGTTACTGGACTCATCTGCAATGCGACCTGTAAGGTTGCACCAGCATCAGCAGAACCATAATATACCCTTGCTATGGCTGGGGTGGCCTTGCAGGCCGCACAAACCACATGTATTCTTTTCCCAGGCTCATGAGCCTGGGCTAAATACGGGGTGGGCTTTCAGCCTGAATACAGGAGAACCCACACGATTCGTTATAGAGCCAAAGTATGTTCTATGCAAAGTGGGCCTTAAGCGTAATCTCCCGACGCAAGGACATTCCTGCAGATAATTTGCCGTTGTCCTTGGTTGTAGCAGGCTTTGTGAGTAGTCATGCAAAGAGCCGCCTTTATAACTGGAGAGATGTCAAGTCATTGTTGCAAATGGTTGGCTTCTCCTCGGTTCGTATGATTGAACGAGGCTCTCAAGCCGACACTTATTTTCGGTCCATAGAGCATCACCGTTACTATGTGCCCAGTTGGGCGTATGATTTTGAAACAATTCGTGTGGAGGCGCAGAAATGACCTTCACCTTTTTGATAATTTAATTTCATCAGTTATGTCTAAATTACAATTACCGGTGAGTCCCCTTCTCGGGACTCCTCTCACCGAGGATGAGCTGAAGTCCATTCTGGGTGGCAAGACCCGCAGAGTCTGCGAATGTCACATTTCGTATCAAGTCAGGGTAATGGACTGCGTGAGTGGATGCACTTGCAGCGAAAATCATGGCGATACCGGATGTGGCTGTACGAGCCGAATGGAGACGCAAACCGATTATCTTTCATTCACGTCGTCTACTTGTCAATCATGCGAGGCTGCCTGTCGCGAGAAAGCCAAGAGAATTTCTCCAGATGCATCTTTCACATACTCTTTCCATGAGTATGCTTGATGAATGACGCAGAGCAGACTTGTGCGCTGAAAATGTCAGCTTAAGAGGTTAGCCTCTTGTCTACATCTTGCGGTTCAGCAAGGCTTTTGGTCCTTGCAACATTCCTCAGCTAATACGCTTTGACACGAAGTTATGTAGCTTCGAATTCCGTCCGTCTGGTTTTTCGGCCTTTTCGGAAAGAAACTCAGCTTCATGGCTTCGTGTAAAAGCGTATCAGCGAACGGGCTAAAGTTTTCGTATTACTCCCAAAGCATTATCTATGAAAATCAAATTCGCCATTATTTTAATAACCTTGTTATGTTCGCTCGATGCTTTTGCGCAGCATAAAGTGCAAACCTATGTGCATTTAAGCAACATCCGAGTGCAGGATTCCTATACGGGTGAATTCCTGCAGAATGCTTGTGTGCTTGCTTTTGATGAATCGATGCGGGATTCTTTGGGACAAGTGAAGGAGATATCAAGAGCAGATCGAAAAACTTTCAATGGCTTTATCGTGCACAAGACGAATGACATCGTTCTTCAGGTGACTTGCGAAGGCTATGACACGCTTTATGCCAAAGTGGAAGTGCCCAAGAAGCAGTATGGCCGTGTGGTGAACAGTTGGGATTGCCGGTTGACATTGAACCTGAACCGCAAGCTGAAAGCCAAGACGCTGAAGGAAGCCACCGTGACGGCCACCAAGATCATTATGGTCCAGAGGGGCGACACCACCGTGTTCAATGCCTCGGCTTTCGTGCTGCCGGAAGGAACCATGTTGGACGGCCTTATAGCGAAGCTGCCCAACATGAAGATCGACAAAGACGGGCGTATCAGCATGAACGGGGTGTTTGTTCAGTCGCTGATGGTGAACGGCCGGAATTTCTTCAACGGCAATGCGCAGGTGGCATTGCGCAACCTTCCTTCCTACACCGTGAAGGACATCAAGGTCTACCGCAAACTGACGAAGGAAATGGAACTTCGGGGCGACACGGCCATGCGTAAGCGTCCACTCGTGATGGATGTCGGTCTGAAGCGGGAATATATGAAGAGCTGGCTGTCCAATTACGAGGTGGCCGGCGGTACGCGTTTAGGCGGCTGGAACGATGTTTGGATGGCTCGCCTGTTTGCTCTCCGCAACACCAAGCAAAGCACCGTTTCCTTCTATGGCAATGCCAACAACCTGAATGATGCGCAGTCGCCCGAGGTGAACGGCGAGTGGAAAAGCCTGAATTTGGAAGACGGGGAGAAAACGACCTATTTGGGAGGTGCATTCCTCAATGTGGAAGGCAGCCGCAATCCCGTGAAATTTTCCAGCACGCTGGAGTGTTCGCGCCAGACCTCCTTCACCGAGAATCGCAGCAATGCGCTGTCGTATTATGCCACTGGAAACACACGTTCCGCCAGCGATTGGCAGAGCGACCGGCGTTATACCCATGCAAAATGGCAATCTCAGATTGGCCGGGAATGGCGCAATGGCATGCTTGACGTGTCGTTTGATGCCTCCTATAGCCACACCAATCGGTATTACAAATCGGTGAACGAAAGCTACAAGGAAAGTGACATGAACAGCTACGCTTTGGCCGGCAGTGACGAGATGCTGGCTCAGATGCTCTATGAACGGCAACAATCGGGCAAGTTCCATTCCTATTATTGGAACGGAAATGCCGAGGCCCGTTATTTCGTTCGTCTTCCTTGGGACGGTAATTTCTTTAGCGTGACAGGTGCAGCCAGCTTCAGCGATTTGCATTCCACCGAGCGTACGTTTGACCACATCGGTTATGCGGATGGCTCCCTCCAGCCCGACGTGCAGGAAAACAAGTTCTTCGATACGCCAAGTCGCGATTACTCCTTCTCATTGACGGGGTCCTATGAGCCGTTTGAATCCATGCGAAGATGGCGGAAACCTCTTTCCATGTCTATTGACTACCAATATACTCAAGTATTCCGTTCAAACCATCGTCTGCTTCAGAACCAAGAGGATACGACCGGCAATTCAGCTTCGTATGAAAAGATGCTTCCCTCCCTGCTTTCAGCGCAGACATGGGTGACAGACATGAAGAACAGCTACCACACCACCCAGATGGAGAAAACGCATTCGCTGAAGCCCAGCTTGAAATACGAAATCCGCAAGGTGATGACCATCGGATTCACTCCCGAGTTGAAATTCACGAAGCGTCGGATCAACGACCTGCGTTCTGGAAATGCACAATCATTATCCCCTCCCTTTTGCATCTGCTTGACGTGCGTGACGACAGCGACCCGCTTTATCGGTCGTTGGGTAATCCTCATCTGAAAGTGGCCAAAGAACACTTCGTGCTGTTTACATCGGAATTGGAAACAAGGGGCATGCGTGACTACAAGAACCGTTGGGAGGTACATTTTTCTCAGACCCAAAATGATTATGCCATGGGCCGAACCTACAATCCCGAAACGGGCGTGACGACGGTGATGCCCCAGAACATCAACGGCAATCGTACTTGGACTGTGAGCGACTATCAGAGCCTCTTCCTCGACCAGCATGAGCATTGGTGGATGGAGAACAAAATCACTTACAAAAAACGTCATGCCGTAGATTTCAATGACTATGGCATCAGCGATAAGCTGGAGCGCATGGCCGTTTCGAGCCATATGGTGCAGGATGCCTTTCGGTTGGACTACCGCTTCAAGAAAGTCACCCTTTCGGGCAAGGCCGATATCAAGTGGACGCGTCAGTGGAGTGATGTGGCTTCCTTCCGTTCGCAGCACTTCACCGATTTCTCCTATGGCATGGAAATGACCACACCGCTCGTGTGGGGCTTCGACTTCGACACCGAACTCACGGCCTACTGTCGTCGTGGCTACTCCGATGATTCGTTCAACACCACCGAATGGGTGTGGAATGCCACGCTATCGCGCGCATTGGGTGTCAAGAAGCTGTGGGTGGTGAAGCTCAAGGGCTGCGACATCCTGCATCAGCGTTCGAATGTGCGCCGAACGATAGGCGTGACTGGAAGAACCGAAATGTGGTACAACACCATACCTTCTTACGTCACACTGCATCTCCTCTTCCGGGTGAATTCTAAAACCAAGAAGTGACGTGCATCATATGAGTTGGCAAGTGGGGCGTTCTATATTGACAGAGCGTCCGGCTTGATGTTCCCATTGGGGATTTTACCGAGCACTCGCGTGAGTCTCCTGAAAAGAGGCGGGCTGAAAGCAACAGTTGGGCTTTCAGTCCGCCCTTTCCGTCTGTGACAGGAGTGCACCAATCTGAATGCCCGGTTGTTAAACCAAGATACATCCCTGCAAGGTTTTCCGCCGCATGGCTTCGTGCTCCTTCGCGGATAAAATCCGATAGGGGATGCACTTTCATTGCATGTAGGCTCCCCACGAGGAGCGTATTTTTTGTTAACTTTCTCAGCATCACCTTGGTTAAGTTCGCGGAAGTTCTTAATTTTGCACGCTGCATGGCTTGTTTTTGCTTGCCACAGGCATCCCTTCGGGTGGTGCGAATGAAGATGTGAGGAAAAATAATGGAAAATTCACGCGGCAAATGGCCCGTGATTCCTTTTTATTCTATATCTTTGCCTCGTATTTAAGGCGTGCAAATGCCATGCGCGTCTGTCAACTGATAAAGAAGAACCAATAACCAAAATTTCTACAAACACAATTAATCTCAAAAACAATGGCAACTACAAATGCTAGCGCGCCTAAGGGTGCGCCCAAGAAACAGTCTGCTGGTTTCACTGGCATCAAGTCTGGTCTTTCAGTTATCATCGTGTGCGCAGTAATCGCTGTGTGCATCTACCTCTTCGGTTTCGGTAGCATCTCCAACTTCAAGGGCGCTGAGAATGCATCTGCCGCTTTCTCTTTCCTCTGCGGTGCTGACGAGACTTACGAACCCGCCAACCTCATGGGTACGGTTTACAAAGGTGGTTTCGTGGTGCCTATCATCTGGACACTCTTGATCACCGTTGTGGCACTCGCCATCGAGCGCTTCTTCGCCATCCGTAACGCTTACGGCCGCACTAGCCTCACCAAGTTCGTTGCTGAGATCAAGGTGGCCCTCAAAAACAACGACATGGCCAAGGCCCAGCAGCTCTGCGACAAGCAGCGTGGTTCTGTAGCCAACGTTGTGGGTGCTACACTCAAGAAGTACAAGGAAATGGAAGAGAACACCGTGCTCACCAAGGAGCAGAAGATCCTCTCCATCCAGAAGGAGCTCGAGGAAGCTACCGCTCTCGAAATGCCTATGATGCAGGAGAACCTCCCCATCATCGGTACCATCGTGACCCTCGGTACCTTGACCGGTCTGTTCGGTACTGTGCTCGGTATGATCAAGTCCTTCTCCGCTATGGCCAGCGGTGATGGTGGTGCTGACTCTTCCGCACTCTCTACCGGTATTTCCGAGGCACTTGTGAACACCGCTTCCGGTATCGCTACTGGTGCCCTCGCCGTAATCGCTTACAACTACTACACGAACAAGATCGACCGTCTGACTTTCTCTCTCGACGAAGTTGGTTTCACCATCGTAGAAACTTTCTCTGCAACTCACTAATCGCATAAACAAGGTATTTAAGACATGGGACGTTTTAAAGTCAAAAAACAAGATACGTTCATCGACATGACGCCGATGAGCGATGTCATGGTCCTGCTGCTTACCTTCTTTATGCTGACTGCAACTTTCGTTAAGGAAGAACCTGTCAAAGTCAATACCCCTGGTTCGGTCTCGGAAATCAAGATTCCCGCCAACAACTTGCTCACCATCTTCGTAGAGAAGAACGGCAAGGTGTTCATGACCATGGACTCGCCCGAAAGCCTTCGTAAACTCGCCAACGCGATGAACGATGCCGGAAAGTTGAGTCTCAGCGCATCGGAGGTGGAGGCTTTTGCCCAGGCTCCGACATTCGGAACTCCGCTCAACACCATCAAAGGATGGTTGGCTCAGGAAAACAAGAACGAGATTCTTACCAAGAGCCAGGAGGCTGGTATCCCTTGCGACAGTTTGAACAATGAGCTTAAGACATGGGTAAGCACAGCACGTGAAGCATGTGGCGATGGTATGCGTATCGCAATCAAGGCTGACAAGTCTACTTCCTACGCCGTAATCAAAAAAGTTATGGACTCTCTGCGCGACATCGAGGAGAATCGTTACAACCTCATCACCTCGCTTAAAGGCGTAGAAGATTAAATCTCAATGTTATGGCAAAGAAAGGTGGAAGTAAACAAAAGAAGATGAACTCGCGCGTGGACTTCACGCCGATGGTGGATATGATCATGTTGCTCGTGACATTC
>DAIRWG010000142.1:3044-7078 GCA_036802405.1 Alloprevotella sp. | reverse complement strand
TGGCCTCGAGGCTGGCCACAAGTCGGCGCTTCTCTGCGGCAATGGAGTCGGGCTGCCGGTTCTTGGCATTGAATTCATCGCGGAAGGCCCGGAGGGCGTTTTCATAGCTTTGCTCTTCATCGCCCTGAAAGTAGAATGTTTCGGGAAAAAATGCAGATCTTACATAGCCGGGTTGCGAGTAATCGTCTGGCTTCCAGTAGTGGTATGGGTGAGATTTGTTATTCTCGCTGTCGCTCCATTCTTTCCAATAGCGAAACATTGAATGCAGGTTCTGAATTTTGGCAGAAGGTAGAATCGATTCCATGGCGTAGTGACGGAAAACGGTGGAATCGTTGCTTTCTGCATGCCCATGTGCTGGAATTAACATTCCAATCCAGAGCCAAATGATATGTGCAGCATTAGCTAATGCTGATCGATTTGATGTCGTTTCCTTCATTGTAGTAGACGTGCATGTGCAGTTTCTTTGTGACTTGCGTGGGTTGTTTAGAGTCGGAATGACTACTTGTGGGCATTGTCGGATGAGTTATGCTGCCGGATCCATGCTTCATAAAGGGCCATGGAGAGGGAGTAGTTCACGCCAAGGTCCTTCACCAGAAGTTTGGGGCTTCTGCGTCGCACCATGCGCCTGAATCTGCGTTTGGAAGTCATGAACGACTGTGCATAGAGGGCATCCACATAGCGTGGAATGCTGCCCTTGTACTTGGCATTGATGACTTGGAAGCAGAGCGGCTTGTTGTGCAGCAGCGTGTCCATGGCCTCGAGGCTGGCCACAAGTCGGCGCTTCTCTGCGGCAATGGAGTCGGGCTGTCGGTTCTTGGCATTGAATTCATCGCGGAAGGCCTGGAGGGCGTTTTCATAGCTTTGCTCTTCATCGCCTTGGAAGTAAAAGTTCTTGGGTAATGTTAGTCCAGGCTCTTGAGCTGTGTATGGCCTCCAGTCATATTCCATGTATACACGGCTATTTTCTCCTTCATTCCATTCTTTCCAATAGGAAAATACCGAGCGCAAAGATTGTATACTTACCGATGGCAGAATATGAGTCATAGCGCATTGATGGAAGATGGTGGTATCGCTCTGCTCTGCATGGACTACTGTTGTGAGCAGCCATGCGGCGATAAGTAATAGAAAAAATCGTGTTCGTTTCATGGAATCAACTTATGCTGATGGATTTGATATTGGAGTTCTCATTGTAGTAGACTCTGAGATTTAGTTTCTTGGTATATCTGAGTCCGCTAATGTAGAAATCACCATTTGCAGAAAATGATATTTTGGTTCCTGTTGTGTCAAATACTGCCTGCAGTGTGATGTTGTCTTGGCTTCCCCTTTCATTTCTGCTAAGACTTTCTGCTGTTACACTTGCTTTCACCCTGTTTTCGTTAGGAGATATGTAGGCCCAAGAAACGTCCACCGTTGCTTCGTAGATGTTTCCTATAGAACCGAAGGAGGCATTGCCGTCGAAATTGCCGCTGCTTCCTGATACTTCTAATTCTGCAATTCTGCGACGCAACTTGATTTTGTTTGCCGTCTTTCCTTCGGGTGCTGCCACTTTCAACTCGATGGGAGTTTTGATGGCTTCTGCCCATTCGCGATAGTCGTTCTCTAATTGTGCCACGGTCAGCGTTTTGGCCGTTTCTTCGATGTTCTCCTCGTTGAGTGTCATGTCGACGTGGTACTTTTGGGCAAATTCACGGCTCTTTTTCACCAAGAGCTGTGCTTGGGGTGAGAGAGCCTGCTCGTCGGCCTCGTCGGAGGCGCAGGCATGGAAAGCTGTGATGGCAGCTGTGGCTCCTGCGATGAGGAGGAGCGAAAAAATGAACTTTTTCATTTTTGAATGAATGTTGTTTTGAATGAATAATGTAAAGTTACAGTGTGTGACTTGCGTGGATTGTTTTGAGTTGGAATGACTATTTGTGAGTATCGTTGGATGAGTTTTGCTGCCGGATCCAGGCTTCATAAAGGGCCATGGAGAGGGAGTAGTTCACGCCCAGATCCTTCACCAAAAGTTTGGGGCTTCTGCGTCGCACCATGCGCCTGAATCTGCGTTTGGAGGTCATGAACGACTGGGCATAGAGTGCATCCACATAGCGTGGAATGCTGCCCTTGTACTTGGCATTGATGACTTGGAAGCAGAGCGGCTTGTTGTGCAGCAGCGTGTCCATGGCCTCGAGGCTGGCCACAAGTCGGCGCTTCTCTGCGGCAATGGAGTCGGGCTGCCGGTTCTTGGCATTGAATTCATCGCGGAAGGCCCGGAGGGCGTTTTGGTAGTTTCGCTCTTCATCGCCTTGGCGGTAGTATGTCTCAGGAATAAGGTAGGAACTGACATATCCTGGCTCGTAGTATTCACTGGGATGCCAGAATAAAGCATCATTAACGCGCTTGTTTTCAGCTTCATCTTGTTCTTTCCAATACCTAAATATAGGTTGCAAGGAGTGCATGGTGACGGATGGCATGATCCGTAGCATCACATGTTGGCGGAATATCGTTGAATCGGGTTCGCAGGCCTGACTGACAACGGGGCTTAACCCTATGGCAAATAGCAGGGCCATCCACCATGCAGCAATGATGCCATTAGTCGATGCTGATGGACTTGAAATGAGTCTCTTCATTGTAATACACGCTTAGACGCAGCTTCTTTTTATACTTAATGCTGTTTATGTAAAAGTCTCCACTGGCGGAGAAGGATATTTTGGGCCCTGAAGTGTTGAATACAGGGCGCAGTACAATGCCATTGCATTCACCTTTGTCGCTGCCGAAGGAACTCCAAGCTTCCAGACTGCCGGGCTGATAGTAGGCAAGCATCTGTTCCAGCGAAGAACGGTTGGGGCCGGCATGTTCCAAGGCAACTTTCACCAGCAATGGGTGTTGCCGGTGTTTCTGTTCGTGGGAAGGAACATCAAACGGATGCATGGCTTCGCAAGTCAGTATGCAGAAAAGTGTGCAAATAGTTAACCAATATCTTGTGCTCATTGATTGAGAAAAAGATAGGATTGTATATATGGAGTTGTCAGTAGAAACTGCGCGTTTTTGACTATACGAAGGTTGGATAGAAACGTTTTTCAATGGCAAAATTAGTGATTATTTCTCATTTCGGAAGTGAATTTTATGAAAAATATAGTAGACATGATGTCTATTTCTGAAGGAATGATGAATGCGCTGAAAGCCAGATGTTTGTGGTGCTGGATGACTGAGCAATGGCATGCAATATCATTACAAACGAGTGGTTGATTAGGCTGGATCTCATAGGTAAAAGTGGACAGGCTTGTCTACAGGATGTAATTTTGAATGTGCTGATAATCAGCTATTTATCCGGAAATCCGTTACAAAAAGATTACATGAAAAACGCCAAAAGTGGACAAAGACATGGGGAACTGCCTATGCCTATGGACTTTGTTGCGCATGATTAATCCGTTTATTACACATGGATTGTTGATTCGGCAGCATCCGATGTGTAAGAGTGGACAAACTTGTCTACAGGGTGCGAATTTGAATGTTCTGAAAATCAGCTGATTAACTGAAAAGGCCATCACAAAAATATCACATGAAATACACAAAAAGTGGACAAAGGCCAGGTGTATGCCGTTGTCCACTTTGATGATGTTGTCGGAGGGTCTTCAGAATCGTTCGGGCACGCTGTCGGTGCGTTGTCTGATCCATGCCTCGTAGAGTGCCATGGAGATGGCATAGTTCACGCCCAGATCCTTCACCAGCAGGCGGGGATTGCGGCGGCGCAGCATGCGCCTGAAGCGGCGCTTGGATGTCATGAACGAGCGGGCATAGAGGTCGTCCACATAGCGGGAGATGCTTCCCTTGTAGCTGGTGTTGATGACTTGGAAGCAGAGCGGCTTGTTGTGCAGCAAGGTGTCCATGGCTTCGAGGCTGGCCGTGATGCGGCGCTTTTCGCGGGCAATGGAGTCGGCATCGTGCGTTCTGCTTAGGAATTCCTGCTTGAGCGCTTTCATGCATTGGTCGCTGAGGCCGGATGAGTAGACTGTGGGGATGTGTACGCCGTAGCCCGGAGTGAGGTAGAGGTCGGA
>DAIRWG010000142.1:1535-2944 GCA_036802405.1 Alloprevotella sp. | reverse complement strand
GACCGGATCACGGGCAGCAGGGCATAGAGCGGATAGTTTGTCATCCAGTCCTGCTGGCGGTGGGGCGACATGGAAAAGCGTAGGCCATGCAGCCCCTCGTTGCGCTGCACGAAGGCGCGCAAGCTCTTGGCCTTGAGGTTTTCCTCGGCCTTCACTTCCACAGGCATCACCTTGCTGCCCAGCTGAAGCAGAAAGTCAAGTTCACCTTGTGAATTGTCGGCCGACCAATAGTATACGGAGAGGTCCTCCACCGTCATGAGCTGCTGCAGCACATATTGTTCGGTGAGTGCTCCTTTGAAATCGGTGAAGAGCGCATTTCCGCCGAGCAGGCTATTTGTGGGGACCTGCGCCATGGCTGCCAGCAGTCCCACATCGGAAAGGTAGATCTTGAAAGCCGAAAAGTCCTCATAGGCCGTGAGGGGAATCAACGCTTTTTTGGTGCGGTTCACCTTGTGGATGAGTCCCGCATCCTTCAGCCATTCCAGTGCCAGCTCGAAGTCCTTGGCTCTGGCCCCTTCCTTGAGCATGCCGTAGATGAATTTGCGGTTCTCCTTGGCCAATTGGGCCGGAATGGATTTCCATGCCATCCGTATGCGCGGCACCTCATTGGCCGGTGCGTGCTTCGAAACGTCGTGTTCGTATGATTCGAGAATGGCCTTCTGCAGCGCCCTCACATGTTCCGGATTGCCGCTCTGGGCAAATGCTTTTACGGCATCGGGCATACCTCCCACGAAGTAGTATTGCCGTAGGCGTTCCTCGAAGGCGGTACGCAGCATGGTGATCAGCGGCCAGTCTTTCGCCTTCAGCAGATCGGCCATCCGCGTTTCATCCACAGCCTGCAAGAATTCCAGAAAAGTCATGGGGTAGAGGTGCATGAATTCCACTTTTCCCACGGGAAACGAATCGTTACGGTGCATGGCAATGCCAAGCAGTGATCCAGCCGCCATCACATGCAGTTGGGGTGCCTTTTCGCAGAAATACTTCAAGGCGGTAATGCCACGTGCTGCTTCTTGTATTTCGTCGAGTACGATCAGCGTGTTGTCGCCAATGGTGGTTCCGCTGGCCCATTCCAGAGCAGTCAGTATGCGTTTCATGTCGAAATCCTGCTCAAAGAGGTTACGGAGCAATTCGTTGTCTTCGAAGTTTACGTAGGCGCATTGTGCATAGGCTTCCGCCGCAAATTCCTTCATCAGCCAGGTCTTGCCCACTTGGCGTGCGCCAAGCAAGATCAATGGCTTGCGGTCATTGCGTTTTTTCCATTCGTATAGTCGGTTGATAGCATCGCGTTTCATGTGCATTGTGGAAGTGTTCGTTGCTTTGTTATGCAAAGTTACTGATAATGAGCTGACTTTACACTTTTTCGTCCTTAAAAGTGTGGGGAATCACACTTTTTCGTCCTTAAAAGTGTG
>DAIRWG010000142.1:0-1435 GCA_036802405.1 Alloprevotella sp. | reverse complement strand
GGTCAGCAGCGTGATCAGTCGGCCAGCTTGGCCTTGATGAACTCGCGGTTGAGGCGTGCGATGTTGGCGATGGACTCGTTCTTGGGGCACACAGCCTCGCAGGCGCGGGTGTTGGTGCAGTTGCCGAATCCGAGCTCGTCCATCTTGGCCACCATGGCCTTGGCGCGCTTGGCAGCTTCGGGGCGACCCTGGGGCAGGAGTGCGAACTGGCTCACCTTCGAGCTGACGAAGAGCATGGCAGAGCCGTTCTTGCAGGCAGCCACGCAGGCACCGCAACCGATGCAGGTGGCGCAGTCCATGGCCTCGTCGGCATCCTGCTTGGGGATGAGGATGGCATTGGCATCCTGGGGAGCACCCGTGCGCACGCTGATGTAGCCGCCGGCAGCCTGGATCTTGTCGAATGCGGAGCGGTCGACCATGCAGTCCTTGATCACAGGGAATGCAGCCGAACGCCAAGGCTCCACGGTGATGACGTCGCCGTCGTTGAAGCGGCGCATGTAGAGCTGGCAGGTGGTGGCACCGGCCTCGGTCTTGCCGTGGGGTGTGCCGTTGATGTAGAGCGAGCACATGCCGCAGATGCCTTCGCGGCAGTCGTGGTCGAACACGAACGGTTCCTTGCCTTCCTCAACGAGCTCCTCGTTGAGGATGTCGAGCATTTCGAGGAAAGAAGTGTCGTCGGGGATGTCGTGCATCTCGCGAGTGTCGAAGTGGCCCGCATCCTGAGGGCCATTCTGCTTCCAATATTTAATGGTGAAAGATATGTTCTTAGCCATGGCTTTTTAGTTCTTGTAGTTACGGGTTTTTACTTCAATTGCTTCATACTTGAGGGGCTCCTCGTACTTCACGGGATCCTTGTCCTCGCCCTGGTATTCCCAGCAGCTCACGTAGAAGCAGTTCTGGTCGTCGCGCTTGGCTTCGCCTTCCTCCGTCTGGTGCTCCACGCGGAAGTGTCCGCCGCAGGATTCCTCGCGGTGGAGGGCATCGATGGCGATGAGCTGCCCCATGGTGATGAAGTCGTTGAGGCGGATTGCCTTGTCAAGCTCCACGTTCACACCGTTGATGTGAGGCACGAAGAGGTTGGTCTCGAATTCCTTGCGGATGTCCTTGAGCTTCTCGAGAGCCGTCTGCAAGCCTTCCTTCGAGCGAGCCATACCCACATATTCCCACATCACGTGGCCGAGTTCCTTGTGGATGCTGTCGACCGACTTCTTGCCCTTGATGTTGAGCAGGTGGTCGATGTGGTCCTTCACGGCCTTCTCGGCTGCCTTGAACTCAGGCAGGTCGGTGCTGAAGCGGGGCACGGTGATCTGGTCGCTCAGATAGTTCTGGATGGTGTAGGGCAGCACGAAGTAGCCGTCGGCCAATCCCTGCATCAGCGCGGATGCACCGAGGCGGTTGGCACCGTGGTCGGAGAAGTTGCACTCGCCGATAGCGA
>DAIRWG010000141.1:0-7083 GCA_036802405.1 Alloprevotella sp. | reverse complement strand
CACGAATGGACACGAAGATGCACGAAGCCTTGCGGCGGCGTTTCTACCACGAAGAAGAACGAATGGACACGAAGCCTTGCGGATGAGTGGCCTGCCACGAATGGACACGAAGATGCACGAGGCCATGCGGATGAAACTGCCTAAAAGGCATTATCTCATCAAGGCAGCGCATGCGAATCAACTGATATTTAATCTTAACTAACTGACATATGATGACAAAAAGAACCCTTATGGCCGTTCTCCTCGGCCTCAGCCTGTGCGGTGGTGCCGCACGGGCCCAGGAAGTGTACGACGTGCGCAACCACCCCGACCACTTCTACCTCAAGTCCACCGACGTGGTGAACAGCCTCAACCTCCTGCCCCCTCCGCCACAGCCCGGAAGCGCCCAGTTCAACTACGACGAGGCACAGTACAAATGGGGAAAGATGCAACGCATCACACCCCGGGGCAAACAGGCCGCACAGGATGCACGGCTCGGCGGCGAAGGCATCTCGCGCGCTTTCTCCGAAGCCTTCGGCACCACCATCTCACAGGAGAACACGCCCGAAATCTTTGCCCTCATCACCCGCATGCAGGAAGATGCCGGCGACCTGGCCACCCGCGATGCCAAAGTGCACTACATGCGCATGCGCCCCTTCCTGTTCTTCGGCGAAACTTCCCTCACCCCCGACGACGAGCCCTTCCTCAAGACCAACGGTTCCTACCCCTCCGGCCACACCTCCATCGGTTGGGCCACGGCGCTGGTGCTGGCTGAAATCAATGTCGACCGCCAGGACGAAATCATCAAGCGAGGCTATGAATTCGGCCAAAGCCGCGTGATCTGCGGCGTACACTACCAAAGCGACGTGGATGCCGGACGCATCGTGGCCAGTGCCCTGGTGGCACGCCTCCATGCCGATGCCGCCTTCACGGCCCAGCTGGCCAAAGCCAAGAAGGAATTCGCCCGGCTCTGCAAAGCCGGCAAGGTGGTCGTGCACTGAAAGCACACGCCCACGGGCGGTGGCACGACACCGCTCTGCGGAGGCACAAGGCCACACCCGAAACCACCTTCTCCATCGGGTGCAAAGCCGTCAAAAGGCATGCGCCAGAGGCAAAAACGCACACATTTTCAAGAAATGTGCATCCAAAGCCGCATTTTTAAAGGAAAAGTTTGCCCATCTTCGGAAATAGCATTACTTTTGCACTCGGATAACGCGAAAAGCATATTCAAGAATCTATTAATAATCATAAACAATAAAAAGAAACTATGTCTGACATTGAAGCAAAAGTAAAGGCTATCATCGTTGACAAATTGAGCGTTGACGAAGCTGATGTGAAGAACGAAGCAAGCTTCGCTAACGACCTCGGCGCTGACTCTCTCGACACCGTTGAGCTCATCATGGAGTTTGAGAAGCAGTTTGGTATCACCATTCCCGATGACAAGGCAGAGAAGATCGCCACTGTGGGTGACGCTATCGCTTACATCGAGGAGAACACCAAGTAATTTGGACAACGCACCTCAACTTACATTTAACGTTTAACGTTCAGTGGCAGGCATCGCAGCAACAGTTGCGAAGCAAGGCAACTGCACGTTAAACGTTATTTGTTTTCTCCGGGCAAAGCCCTCCCGACAAGGAGCCACGCCCACACTTTTCACTTCAACCGCTCCCCCTTCCCCACCCACAGGAAATGCCTTTTTCCGATGCTGGCCCCGCCTCCCACATGGCGCAGTGCCAGCCCCACTCCGCCGGCCATCGACCCGGAGCCACACGTGCCAATGCCCCACGTTTGCAACTACGGCCCACCGCCTGAACAAGCTTAGCAGATTAGCAGCAGGACTCGCACCCCTACTAATCTGCTAACGGCGGCCGCCGCCCCCCCCGACGGGCTGGCACACCACCGACCGCGCCGCGCCAGCACCCCACCCCATTCGGCCGGGCACTGCACGCCATTCACCGGCAAACTCCAGCCAAGGCATCGCTCCAACCACGCACCGCTTCGCAAGCGGCCCAGAAGGGAGAGCATCTCACTCAAAAAAAATCAAGACAAAAATGGAACTCAAAAGAGTAGTTGTGACCGGCCTTGGTGCCCTGACCCCCGTGGGTAACACCGTAGCCGAAACTTGGGAAAACATTCAGAACGGCGTGAGCGGCGCAGGCCCCATCACCCACTTCGATGCCTCCAAGTTCAAGACCCAGTTTGCCTGCGAAGTGAAGAACTTCAAGGCCACCGACTTCATCGACCGCAAGGAAGCCCGCAAGATGGACCTCTACGAGCAGTATGCCCTTGTAGCTGCCATGGAAGCCATCAACGACTGCGGATGGGACCTCGAAACGATCGACAAGAACCGCATCGGCGTGATTCTCGGCGTGGGCATCGGCGGCATCCACACCTTCGAGGAGGAAGCCGGCTACTATGCGCTCAACAAGGAGAACGGCCCGAAGTTCAACCCCTTCTTCATCCCCAAGATGATTGCCGACATCGCTGCCGGACAGATTTCCATCCAGTACGGTTTCCACGGCCCCAACTACACCACCACCTCTGCCTGCGCTTCCTCCACCAACGCCTTGGCTGATGCCTTCAACCTCATCCGTCTGGGCAAGGCCGACGCCATCGTCACCGGCGGTGCCGAAGCTGCCATCTGGCCCTGCGGCGTAGGCGGATTCAACGCCATGCACGCCCTCTCCACCCGCAACGACGACCCCACCCACGCCTCACGTCCCTTCAGCGCCAGCCGCGACGGATTCATCATGGGCGAAGGTGCCGGCATCCTCGTGCTTGAGGAACTGGAGCACGCCAAGGCCCGCGGTGCCAAGATCTACTGCGAAGTGGCCGGCGTCGGCATGTCGGCCGATGCACACCACATCACCGCATCGCACCCCGAAGGACTCGGAGCCAACCTCGTGATGAAGGCCGCACTCGAAGATGCCGAAATGCAGCCCGAGGACATCGACTACATCAACGTGCACGGCACTTCCACCCCCGTGGGCGACATCTCTGAGGTGAAGGCCATCACCAAGCTCTTCGGCCAGCACGCCTACGAACTCAACATCAGCTCCACCAAGAGCATGACGGGCCACCTGCTCGGCGCTGCCGGTGCTGTGGAAGCCCTCATCTGCTGCCTCTCCGTGCAGAACGACATCGTGCCGCCCACCATCAACCACGAGGATGACGACCGCGACGAAAACATTGACTACAACCTCAACTTCACCTTCAACAAGGCACAGAAGCGCACCGTACGTGCTGCCTTGAGCAACACGTTCGGATTTGGCGGCCACAATGCCTGCTGCATCGTGAAGAAGTACGAGGCCTAATTTCTCAGGCAGATACAAGTGATTCTCATGCCAGTTGAAGAGTTTAGCGTTTAAAAGTCCGGGGGAAACGCTCCTTTCCCCACAGGCCCGCAGGCCCGGCTTCTAAACTGTTCAGCTCCTCAACTGGCTTTTTTGAACTGGCTTTTTGGAACCGCTTTTTTTGAAAATATCTGCCACCATCCCCCTCCCCATTGTTAGAACTTATGATTTTAAACCTCTTCGACCGGATGAAACTTCCTTTTCGCAAGAACAAGGAATTTCTGAAGGCCCTCTATGACATACTGGGTTTCTATCCGCACAACATAGAAATCTACCGCATAGCCTTTTCACACAAGTCGCTCAGCTACCGCCGCGATGCGGCACCCAAGGACCGTAAAGGCAGCAAGGACAAACGCCCCAAAACGGAGAACACCGCCAAACCGCTCAACAACGAGCGACTTGAATACTTGGGCGATGCCGTGCTCGAAACCGTGGTGAGCGACATTCTCTTCCGCCATTTCGAACACAAGCGCGAAGGATTCCTCACTTCCACCCGTTCGAAAATCGTGCAGCGCGAGGCCCTCAACCGCCTGGCCGAGCAGATGGGACTCGAAAACCTCATTCTGGCCGCACAAGGCACACGCATGAGCCACACCAACATCGGCGGAAATGCCTTCGAGGCCCTCATGGGTGCCATCTATCTCGACCGTGGCTACAAATTCTGCCACTGGTTCATCACCCACCGCGTGATCGGCCCCTACGTCGACCTCGACAGTGTGGCACAGAAGGAAGTCAACTTCAAGAGCAAGCTGCTCGAATGGTGCCAGAAGAACCGCATCAACACCAATTTCCGCGACTTCACCAACAACGACGGCGAGAAGGGATTCCGCTCCACCATCGTGCTGGAAGGCATCACCGTGGGCAAAGGCAGCGGGCGTTCGAAGAAGGAAAGCCAGCAGCTTGCCGCCAAGGATGCCCTGCTGCGCATGCGCCGTGAGCAGAAGCTCTACGACAGCATTTTCCGCGCCAAGGAAAAGCGCACGGCCATGGAAGCCGACGAATCGTTTGCACTGCCCAAGCTCGATGAAATTGAATCCGTCGTGAAGCGCGACCGCGGAGGAAAGAAGCCCGTGCTCGAAAGCGAACGCACTGACGAGCAGGACTCCAACCCCACCGATGCTGCCTACGATGCCGCCTACAACGAGGAGGCAAAGTTTGAAGTCATCGCCGGCAACGCCGACACCGAATCGGAATACTCCGAATATGCCACCGACATCCAGCCCGACGATGCGGCCAACGAACCCGCCGCCGACGCGCCGCTCACCTACACCCCGGCCGAACGCCCCGAACCCATGACCAAGGCCCAGCGCAAGCGCGAACGCAACCGCACGGCCAAGACGGTGGGCGATGCGGTGAAGTCGACCAACAAGGAACGCACCTCCACCGACGAGCCTGCCGACAGCCGCAAGGCCAAGGCCGAGAAGGCTGAACAACGCAAGGCCGAAAAGCCGGAAAAGGCCGAGAAGCCCGCGAAGGCCGAAAAGGCTGAGAAGGACGTAAAGGCCGAGAAGGCAGAGCAGCGCAAGGCCAACAAGCCTGAGGCATCTGCCGAAAAGCCTGCCAACCGCAAGGCAAAGGAAGAAAAGGCCGCCAACGAAGCTCCGGCCGAAGCCGAAAAAGCCAACCAGGCCCAGCAGGTGAAAGCCACTGAGGAGAAAACGCTCACCGCTGCCGAACGCAACGCTGCACGCAAGGCCCGCCGCGAACGCCGACTGGCCGAATCTGCCGCTTCGGCCAGCGAAACTTCACTTGCGAACGACGGACAAGAAGCCCCGGCTGAAGACGAACCGCTCATCACCCTTCAGGCCACCATCACCGAAATGGTGGAAGAAAGCCCCGCACAGCAGACGGAAGAAACCGAAGTCGGCCAAGTCATCAGCCAAGTCATCACCGAAGCAGATGAAGAGCCGTTGCAGGCGGAAACGCCTCAGCCGCAAACTGCCGATGAACCGCAACCATCCACTTCAGACGAAACAGTAGCCGAGGAAGAAGCCGAGGGTACAAACGAAGAAGCTGCTGCATCCCCTGCTGCAACCGCCGACAACCGTCCGGCACTTCAGGCCGTCCTCTCTGAACTGATGGAGCGCCATGCTCCCTCACAGACTACATTCGAAGCTCCTGCTGACGAGCCGAAGCCGGAGGAAGCTGCTGCCGAAAGCCCCGTAGCAACAGAACACGCTGAAGCCGAAGCACATTCCGAAGAAGCTGAAACCGAAACGCAAGAAGCGGAAAGCACTATTCCCGCCAACGATGCTGAAGCTGAAGCCGCATCGGACGAGGACGCTGAGGCCGAAGGTTCCGACAACGAGAACGAAGGCGCAAACGAAGAGGAAGAAGCCTACGAAAAGGCTGAAGATGAGGAGGAGAACCCCGATGAAGAAGATTCTGACGAAGAGGATTCTGATGAAGAGGATTCTGACGAGGAAAGCCTCGACGAAGAAACCGAGGAATTCTCCGAAGCAGCCTCCGGGGAAGATGCCGCTGAAGCAGCCGTCCTCGCCCAGAGTGCCTCCAGCGCCACACGGCCCATACTTCGCCACCTCACACTCGATGATTTCGTGTTTGGAGCCACCGACGGCACCTCGCACGAAGCCCCGTTGAGCAGCGAGTCGGCCGACGACGAGGAAGAAGCCCTCACCGACACCGCAGCCCCCCGCCGCAAGCGCAAGCCCCGCCGCCGCAACCGCCGCCCGAAAGAGGCCGAAGCCAACGAAGCATCCGCTGCATCGCAAGCGCCCTCAGATGACCACAACACGGATCGCCCGGCCAAGAACGGGCATCGGGCCGGACAGCAGCCCAAGCCCAAGGGGCAGCAGAAGGGCAAGCAAAAGCCCGAAGCCAAGCAACAGCCCGACCCGACGAAGGAGGAACGCGAACGCGCTGCCAAGCGCCGCGCTGCCCAGCGCCGTCGCCGTCGCCACAGCGCGGGCAACGAGCTGCCTCCACAAGGCTTCGATGACTGATGCCTTGATTCGTGTTTAAATATGCCCAAGCATTTTTGCACTTTCACCAAGAGGTGCCCAGAATTATTTTCAGATAACCACAAAATAATTTTGGGCACCTCATTTAATACCCTCCTTCCATGACCGCCCATCCCCATCCGCTCCACGATTTCCGATTCTGTCCCCACTGCGGTTCCCCACGTTTTGAGGAAAATGATGCCTTCAGCAAACGTTGCGCCGACTGCGGCTTCGTGTTCTACCCCAACGCGGCAGCCGCCACCGTGGCCGTCGTCATCAACTCGCGCCGTGAGCTGCTCTGCGTGGTGCGCAAACGCGACCCCGCACGCGGCACGCTCGACCTGCCCGGTGGATTCGTCGACCCCGGCGAAAGCATCACCGAAGGACTGTTGCGCGAAGTGCACGAAGAGGTGAATGCCGAGGTGGAAAGCTACGAATTCCTCTTTTCTCTGCCCAACACGTACGCATTCTCGCAGCATCTGGTGCACACCACCGATGCCTTCTTCCGCTGCCGCCTGTGCGATGAAAGCACCGTCACGGCCCACGACGATGCCGCTTCCGTTCGCTGGATTCCGCTCGAGGAAGTGGACGCGGCAGCATTCGGCCTTCACTCCGTGAGCGAAGGCGTGCGCCGCCTGTTGGCCGACAGCAGGCTTGCTTGACAGCGTGTCCAGTTGGGTAAACTCATTTAGCATGCGTCAAGGGCGGGCTGAAAGCAACTACTGGGCTTTCAGCCCGCCCATTACATACCCCATACCTTTGAAGGAGAATCATTCGCCCCATATGCAAAC
>DAIRWG010000140.1:0-7093 GCA_036802405.1 Alloprevotella sp. | reverse complement strand
TCTGCTGCCCTTGGAAATCCACACTGAATCCCGAATCCATCACATCGAGGATGGGTTTGTCGTATTCATCCACCAGCACCACGGCACGAAGCCCCGTCTGCTCGTGTGCCGCTTCGAGTACGGCGGCAAAACGGCGGCCAAAGCCATAGGCCTTCTGCGTCACGCCATACTGCGCCTCCCATTTCGCAAGGTAGCCCTCCAGCGTCTGCTCCAGTGTTCCGATTGTCTGGAAGCGGTCGGCATTGAAGTCTACATGAAACACCGGGTAGCGTTTCCACTCCTTCTCCAACCGTTCCATCTCCAGTCCTTCGAACAGTTCGCGGCGACCGAGAAAATAGTTCTCCAGCACCGACACCAGCAGGCTCTTGCCGAAACGACGCGGACGGCTCAGAAAGTACACCTTTCCCTGCTGCACCATGTCATAAATCAGCGCGGTCTTGTCAACGTAGACAAAACCGTCTTCGCGCAAGCTCTCAAAAGACTGTATTCCAATGGGATATTTCATGTTTCTTCGGGATTTGTCATTTTGCGGGTAAAGTTAGCACTTAAATCGCGATTTTCAGACATTCTTCCGCAACATTTGCGTCAAGAAGGCAGAACGGGGTGAAGCATCAATGCCCCACCCCATCCATTGAATAGTATCTGCCGCTTAATGTTCGGTTTTTGCAAACCATTTCCACAGCGAAGCCGCCATCAAGGCCTGCTTCACGCCGTCGGCTTCGAGCACGGCACGCACCTCCGAAGGTTCCATCAAGCACACGTCAATGTCCTCCGTAGGCTCCAAATGCTGATCGCTCATACGAGTCACGCCCTGCGCCAGAAAGGTGTGGCACACATTGTTCATCGTACCCGGATTGGGAGCGAAAGTGGCCCAATGCGACCATTCGCCTCCGGCATATCCGGTTTCCTCCCAAAGCTCGCGCCGGGCAGCCGCTTCTGCCGATTCATCGCCGGGATCCATCACTCCTGCCACCATTTCGAGAGCCGTCACGCCAAGCCCGTGCCGGTACTGTCGCACCATCACCATCCGGCCCTCGGCCGTGATGGCCAGCACATTCACCCAGGTGGGATATTCCAACACGTAGTAGTCGGGAATCTCGTTGCCATTGGGCAGCCTCACATGGTCCTTGCGGGCCGTAAACCAAGGATAGCGGTAGAGGTAGGTCGTGTCGAGCACCGTCCAGCGCTTGTTGTCGTTTTCGTTCTGATTCATAACTATCAATAAAAAGAGGAATCTGCCATGTGCGTTTCTACAAGCAGAAAGCACATGGCAGTTTCCTATGAATTGTCAAAATTCAAGTGCAAGCAGGCAAATGCCTCATCTCACCACCACTTTCCGTCCGTTGATGATGTAGACGCCGGCATGCTGCACTTGCTGCAAGCGGCGGCCCTGCAAATCGTAGATGGAAGTGGCAGCCTTCGATGCTTCGGCCACAGGAGTGGAAATGCCTTCACTCACGGGGGCATAAACAGCCTTCACGTCGTAGAAGTCGTCCACCACGCCACGGAAGGATTCGTTGCCCGTCACGGACTTCAGCACATAGCCGTCAAACGAAGGCAGGCTCAAGGCAGCAGCCTCGCCGGCCGGATGGAACTGGCTGGAGGAGAAGAGCGTCTGCCCGCTCTCCGTGGTGCACTCGATGCTGACAGTGAAATAGGGTTGCGCCACGAAGGTGTAGATGCGGATGGGATGGCCGTCGCCACTGTTCCAGCCCACCAGGTTGCCGTTCTCCACGCCGTCCCACTTCATGCCGTTGGCCCCGGTGAGGTGCCAATCTCCGGCATCGTCCAAGGCAAAGGTAAATGTGGCCCCCGTTTTCGAAGCAGTGGCAGGAGCAGAACGCTGAAGTGTCGGCACATAGAGTCCGTAGCACGCATTGTACACCTTGAAGTTGTTGGCCTTGCCCTCCAGCGTCCACACGCCGGTGGGATCAAGCGGTTCGGCCGAGAACAGACGGTTGATCACCTTCGTGTCGGGCATGATGCGACGGAAGCCCACACGGCGTGAGTCCGACGAGGCATCGTAGAGCAGATAGGAATGGCCGTTCTCCAGTTCGCTCACAGCCTTGCCCACCTGCTTCACGCCCGTCAGGGCACGGGTGGTGTAAACTGCCTCCACCACGCTGTCGCAGCCCGCGATCAGCGTTCCTTCCTTGGCGGAAACGGACTCCAGCGAATAGTAAGGCACTTCGGGGCACTTCACCGTGTGCGATTCGTCCAGCTTCAGCTGCTCCGTCACGGTCGTCAGTTCGTTGCCCTGTCGGTCGGTGCAACGATAGGTCACGGCATAAGCCGTGCGGCGGTAGGTCACCTTCACGGCATGGTCGGCCGTCGGTTCCACCTTGGCCACAGAGTGGTTGGCCATTTCGGGGCAAAGGTCGGCAGTCAGCTCCAGCACTTCGGAGGGAAGCGTGCACACCTTCGTTCCGAGCGAACGGCCCGCTTCATCCTCGCACTCCAACGTCCAGTCAGCGGCTTCGCCAAATGTCCATTCGGCACCCTGGCCGCGCGGAGCATCGTAGGAAGCTCCTTGGATGGTGGCACCGGCATACACGAGGCCGGAAGGATGGGCGTAGAGGCTGTGTCCGTCCACCAGCAGGCGATAGGCCTTGTCGGCAGGCACATAGCGCACCACCACATCCATGGCAGCCGACTCTGCACCCACGTTCACCGGCCAGCCCGTCTGTCCGACGAAGCTACCCACCGAACTGATGCTCTGGCCCTGCGGAGTGACGAGGCGAACCGTCTGGCTGCCGTCGTCGTTCTTCTGGCTCTTGACCACCTTCCACGAGGTGGAAACGAATCGGTCGGTCGTGTGGGCCAACGAGGCTGAATTGCCCGTGGCCAGAGCCGTTTGGGCAAAGCCGTCCACGGCATTGCGGAAGGAGTAGGTTTTTCCCTCTTCCAGCCATTCGGGGTTCTCCGTCACCCCGGGCGTTGTGCCCGTCTGTTCGGGTTGGAATTCCCACTGGCCTCCACCGCCGCTGGCCGGGTCGGCATACACGTTCACGGCCATGCCCTGTCCGGCCATCGATGAATTGAGGTATTTGCCTTCCAGCTCATCGCTCATGATGGAATAGTAGTAGTTCGAGCCCTTCTGGCCGTAGGCAGCCGTTCCGAGCACGAAGCTGTAGTGCTTCACCGAGGTGTCGTAGTTCCAGCGGCCGGTGTTGTCCTGCTTGGTCGGCACGGGATTCACCGAACCGTCGGGCTGCGCCTTGCACACCAGTGCGAAATGGCCGGGATTGGCAGCATCTTCCTCCAAGCGCCACCACTGTGCGTTGAAGTTGGCATCGCCTTCCGAAGCCTGAGCATTGGTCCAAAGCACATTGGCCTTGGCTCCCTTGCCAGCCTGGTCGGCAATGAGTTGCGAACCCTCGGCCAGCAGTTCGATGCAGCGGTCCTTGCGGGCATCCGTTGCTCCCGACACGATGCGGTAGTAGTGGTTCTGGCCGTTCTGGCTCACCTTCGGCATCACCTTGTCGTCGGAAGGCTGCTGGGGCGCATCGAGCATGAAGTAGTTGCAGTAGCGGTAGTTGCCATAGTTGAGCAAGGTGGTGTCGGCCGACATGCGCTTCTGGAAGTCGGCAAAGTCCTTGCGGTCCTGCGGTGTCCATCCGGCCTCGGCAATGGCCAGCAAGCGCGGCAGCGCCAGCCATTCCATGTAGGCCGCATCGCTCACGTGCTCCGTCCAGAAAGTGCCTTGCACGCCCAGGTCGGTTTCCGAGGGCGGCACGGTGTTGTAGGTCTTCTTCACGTTGTCCGTGCCATCGCCTGCACCGGGAGGGTCCTGTTCTGAAGTCCCCTGACGGCGGTTGATGTAGTAGGGTCCCCAAGGGGTGTAAATGCGCGGCATCCCCATCGAAGCAGCCTTTTTCACGGCGGCCTCAGCCCCTGTCCAGCAGTAGACGGTGGCCCCCGTCTGCTTCATCAGGTCGAGGTCAGCCCCGTTGGCCGTGATGGCTTCGTTCCACACAGCCAGTTTGCGTCCCTTCGACTGCACGAAGTCGGCCATTTCCTTGATGAAATGGCTCTGCAGCTGGCGGTAGCTCGTCAGTCCGAGCTGCTTGTAGAGGGCTTGGCACTGCGCATTGCTTTCCCAAGCCGAGGTGGGACATTCGTCGCCGCCGATGTTGATATATTCACAGGGGAAGAGGTCGATCAGCTCGGCCAGCACATCCTTCACAAACTGCACAGCCTGCGGATTGGCCACGTTCATCACATCGCTGTAGATGCCGCCGTCCGTCATCACCGCATGTCCGGCATAGGGCGTGCAGCTGAATTCGGGATAGGCAGCCATGGCCGCACAGAAGTGGCCCGGCATGTCGATTTCGGGAATCACTTCGATGTGGCGTTCCTTGGCATAAGCCACCACCTCGCGCACCTGGTCCTGGGTGTAGAAGTAAGGGCCGTAGGGCTTGTTGATCCAGTACTGCGAACGGCTGTCCATGTCGGTGAAGCGGCAGTTGGGGGCAATGCTGCCCACCGTGGTGAGGCGCGGATATTTCTTGATCTCCACGCGCCAGCCCTGGTCGTCGCTCAGGTGCCAATGGAAGCGGTTGAGCTTGTAGTACGACATCACGTCGAGCATGCGCTTCACCTCGTCCACCGTGAAGAAGTGGCGCGACACGTCGAGCATAAATCCACGGTAAGCGAAGCGCGGCTCGTCCACAATGGTCACACAAGGCAGCGTGAACTCGCTCACCTTCGGGTCCTTCACTCCTGCCATCACGCAGGCGGGCATGATTTTCTTGAGCGTTTGGCAGGCATAGTAGGTGCCAAGCACTTCGGTGGTCAGCACCTTCACGCCGGTGGTGGCCACAATCAGGTTGTAGCCGCCGTCCTTCTGCTTCGACGGAGCTTTCTGAAACTGGAAGAGGGCCGACTCATCGCCGTCGGCCACTTGGATGTTGCATCCCGTCACCTGCTGGAGTTCGGCTGCGAAGCGTTCCACCTCCTGCTGCATGGATTCATCGAGTCCCTTGCAGCTGATGGTGAAGGAAGCGGGCAGCGTCAGCAACCCCGTTCCCACCGTCATCGTCTTGGGGCGAGGCGTGAGGTTGACAAAATTGTCAGCCCATCCCATTGCCGGAATCATCAGCAAGAGCACCAAGAGGGCTAATAGTTTGTTTTTCATATAAATATGGGTTGTAAATTGTTTTTATTTTACACTATGGCTTTATCCTTGCAGCAGTGCCGTGCTTATGCAGGCTGAGCCGCAGCCTATCTGATGCAAAGATAGCGCACGGCGAGAGAAGAACGCCAAGCTCGCTTGAGCGTTTTTCAGAGCCGCAGCCTATCTTATGCAAAGGTAAGACAAAAACTTGAATACCAGCAACTATTTAATGCTGCTATCGCAAAATCTCCGCAAACACCCCCCTCACGCACTCCACACGCCATATCCCATGTTGCGCGCCACACGCGTCAACGGCTGAAACGTGTGCAGCATCACCTGCCGAAAATCGGCATACGTCATGCGGCACAAGTGCTCCGCGTCATGCCCCAAACCGGCATACTGCTCCATCACCGGCTTGCCACTCATGCCCAAGTGCACATTCACCTGAAGCGCCTCATGCTGCTCGCGGCAAAAAGCATCGAAATGCCGGCCGAAGTCCACCAGATGATTTCCCTTGCACGCTTCCACGGTGTCGTCGGCCAGCATCAGGTTCCAATTGACCTCTTGCGGAAGGAAACTCCAGGGCAGAAAATGCGACAATCCGCTGCACCCACACACCGTTTCTCCCGTAAACAAGCACTTCACGCCCGCTTTCGTCTGCAGATAGTTCTGCCAAAAGAGTCGGCGGTCGGCAGCCAGCTGCGGGCGTGGCCGCAACGCCATCTTTTCGGCCACGAAAGGCACCAACGGATTGTGGTTTTGCACGAAGCGCACCAGATGCCATTGCGCGAAATCGCGCAAGATGCCGTAGTTACGGCGAAAATAGCGACACCAAAGCGGATGGAGCTGCACCGCCCAGCCACGTTCCAATCGGGTCAGTGAATAGGGGCAATCGTTGGTGAAATCCACCGAAAGGGCTGCCACAACGGCATTGTCGGACGAGCGCAGCCAGGGATGCAGGAAGCGGAAAGGCACATTCTTGTCCAGCAGCCTCAGCAGCCGGGTCGCCTCGGGATCGCCCTTCAAGGCCTTCACCACATCGGCCTCGCTGCTGTCATCGCGAAGCCGTTTGAGGGCAGCCACCTCGCTCATCATCCGAGCGAACGAGTCCATCTTGCCCAACGACAAATGATAATAGCGCACCGGGGCCCATGCTTTGGCCAGCATTCTGACAAACACGTCGTTGGCCATAAAGCAGTCGGCATCTTCCTCCACACAGAGGTCGAGCAGGGATAGAAACCAGTAGAACTTGTAGGAAGCCGTGGTGTTGGCAAAAGCTACGGCCAATTTTTCGGTGGAAAATGGAGGGTGAATGGAATGCTCGTTCATGTTTCTGAAACTTTGACGGCCAAAATTAGCAAAAAAGGTGCATTCGGCGAACCATTTCCGCATCAAAAGCACCACATCCGTGCCACAGCCCACCGGACGCCGCGTTCCACCAGTTGGTGCCGCACCACCGTGCTCCGCAGTACATGGCACGTGGCGACCACTCGCCCGTGCAGAGAATTCAAAAAGCCTACAGATTCCTCCGCTATCTTTGCACACGAACTTACGCCACTATCACACAAAACAATTGTGGTTCTACAAGAATTAGTGTGAATTATAGTCAAACAAAATGGTTTTGGAAAAATCAGCCGAGCTACTGTTCGTATGACTCACCCCGTTAGGGGTGAAATTGTGTCACCAGGTATGTGGAGAGCTTGGCTCGACACATGCCTGGATCTCCGTATTTTCGTAATTACACCACGGAGCACGCCGTAGGTGTGCGGATTGTTCCACAAACATGCATGGCATGTTTGCAGTTTCGCAGAACCGACGGTGTGTTCCACACCTAAGAACAATCCGCACACCTACGGCGTGCTCCATCCTCGGCAGCGTAATTCTCTGTAACCAGGCATGCGGGTGCCCCGCATACCTGGCTACTAGGGTGTACAGTTTGATGTTCTCATTTCGCATGCGTCAAGGGCGGGCTGAAAG
>DAIRWG010000139.1:3697-7118 GCA_036802405.1 Alloprevotella sp. | reverse complement strand
TTCCTGATATGTCAAAGAACAACCAGCACAAGGTTTTTGCATTCGACCGCATGAACTTCATCCTCCTGGCCGTGGGCATGGCCGTGGTGATCGTCGGCATGATTCTCATGTCGGGGTCGGGATCGACCGAAACGACCTTCAACGCCTCCATCTTCGATGCACGCCACATCAAGGTGGCTCCCGCCGTATGCCTCTTCGGCTACCTGTTCATGGTCTACGCCATCGTGCGCAAGCCCCGCGACAAGAAGCCCGCTGAAGAAGCCCTCGCCAAAGAAGCCGAGGAGCAGGCATAAGGCCCCAGGCTCCTACGAATCACACAACCCCTTTTTTCCCCCACACAACTTCACATTCCTGAAAGATGAATACGATTGAAGCCCTGCTGATGGGCTTGCTTCAAGGCCTCACGGAGTATCTGCCCGTGAGCAGCAGCGGACATCTCACCATTGCCTCCACCCTCTTCGGCGTGGACGGCGAGTCGAACATGGTGTTCACCATTGCCGTGCACGTGGCCACGGTGCTCAGCACCCTGATGGTGCTCGGCGGAGAAATCTGGAAAATACTCAAGGGCATGTGCGGCCCGCTCAACCCGCTGGGCAGCGGCCTGCAGCGCCTCAACCCCGACCAGCGCTATGTGCTCAACATCCTCGTGTCGATGATTCCCATCGGCATCGTGGGCGTGTGCTTCAAGGACAAGGTGGAGGCCATCTTCGGCTCCGGCCTGCTGGTGGTGGGCATCTGCCTGCTCCTGACGGCGGCCCTGCTGACCTTCTCCTACTACGCACGTCCGCGCCAGCGCGAAAACATCTCGCTGCTCCATGCCTTCCTCATCGGCATTGCGCAGGCCTTTGCCGTGCTGCCCGGCCTCAGCCGTTCGGGCACGACGATTGCCACCGGACTCATTCTGGGCAACAAGAAGTCGAGCATGGCGCAGTTCTCCTTTCTGATGGTCATCCCGCCCATTCTGGGTGAGGCCCTGCTCGACGTGCTGAAGGTCGTGAAGGGCGAGGAACTCGGTGGCGACATCGGCATGGTGCCCCTCATCGTGGGTTTCGTGGCAGCCTTCCTGTCGGGATGCGCAGCCTGCAAATGGATGATCAACATCGTGAGCAAAGGCAAGCTCATCTACTTCGCCTACTACTGCCTGGCCGTGGGCCTCATCATCCTGGCCAGCCAGCTGTTCTGCTGACCTGCAACGGCCAGCCGGGCCTTCTCCGCCGGGCGGACGCCCACCCTCACACCACAAGCTAACCCCACCTTCCACTCCAACCCGCAAGTTTTGGCAAAGAAAACATTCCACACCGACTATCTCGTGCCGGCCGATGCACTGGCCGACGCTTCCACTGAAACGCTTGCCGATGCTGCCTTCTGCTCCACCCGCGTGCTGAAGGACTATCTGGCCCACCCCGACGAGGCATCTGCCGACGGCAATCCGCTGCAAGGCGGCATCCTGCCCTGCGTGATGGCATTCGACAAACCGCTGCACATGACTTCGTTTCAGCTGGTGGCCAAGGTGCGCTGGATGCTCACCCGGGCCCTGAAGGGACGGAAGGTGAAAATCGGCCATGCCGGCACGCTCGACCCTCTGGCCACGGGCGTGATGGTGATGTGCACCGGACGCGCCACGAAGCTGATCGAGCAGCTGCAGGCCGGCGTGAAGGAATATGTGGCCACGCTGCAGCTGGGGGCCACCACGCCGAGCTTCGACCTCGAGCACCCGGTAGACCGCACCTTCCCCACCGACCACATCACCCGCGAGGAGGTGGAGCGCGTGCTCCACACCTTTGTGGGCGAGATCATGCAGGTGCCGCCGGCTTACTCTGCCTGCAAGGTGGAGGGGCAGCGTGCCTACGACCTGGCCCGATCGGGACAGGCCGAACAGGTGGAGCTGAAGGCCAAGCCCCTGCGCATCGACGAGATCGAGCTGCTCTCTTTCGATGCCGCGGGCATGACGCTCAGCATCCGTGTGGTCTGCTCGAAGGGCACCTACATCCGTGCCCTGGCACGCGACATCGGCGAAGCGCTGCACAGCGGTGCCCACCTCACGGCCTTGCGCCGCACACGGGTGGGGCATTTTTCGCTCCAGCGCACCTTCACCGTGGAAAGCTTTGCCCAAGAGCTTGAAGGCCTCGTGCCCGTGCCCCACATGGAAGTGAAGCCGCTCGATGCGGCATCCCGAGAATAACTGATCAACAAGCAAGTAGTAAATCAACTCCCCCCCTAACCCGCAAACCCTCCCCCCTAACCCGCAAACCCTCCCCCGAATCCGCAAGGCCCCTCCCCCTTTTAGGGGGACAGAGGGGGTCTTTAGGGACATTTGAGAGGGTCTTCAGAGGCATTTGAGGGGGACATCACATACAATATAGCCCATGAAGCTTTCGCAATTCAAATTCAAACTCCCCGAAGAGAAGATTGCCAAATACCTCGCTCCCCATCGCGATGAATGCCGCATGATGGTGCTTCACCGCAAGACGGGCGACATCGAACACCGCATGTTCAAGGAAATCCTGGAATTCTTCTCTCCCCACGACCTCTTCGTGTTCAACGACACGAAGGTGTTTCCCGCACGCCTCTACGGCAACAAGGAGAAGACCGGAGCACGCATCGAAGTGTTTCTGCTGCGTGAGCTCAACCAGGAGCTGCGCCTGTGGGACGTGCTGGTGGATCCGGCACGCAAGATCCGCATCGGCAACAAGCTCTACTTCGGCGAGGACAACTCCATCGTGGCCGAAGTGATCGACAACACCACCAGCCGCGGCCGCACGCTCCGATTCCTCTACGAAGGCGACCACGATGAATTCAAGCGTTCGCTCTATGCCTTGGGCGAAGCGCCCATCCCCCGCTTCATGGGACGCGAAAGCGAACCCGAAGACTTGGAGAACTTCCAGTGCATCTTCGCCAAGAACGAAGGTGCCGTGACGGCTCCCACCGCCGGACTGCACTTCTCGCGCGAGATGATGAAGCGCATGGAGATCTACGACATCGACCGCGCATTCATCACCCTCCACTGCGGACTCGGCAACTTCCGCAACACCGATGTGGAGGACCTCACCAAGCACAAGATGGACTCCGAACAGATGATGGTGGGAGCAGAGTGCTGCCGCCTCGTGAATAAGGCCAAGGAGGAGGAACACAAGGTGCTGGCTGTGGGCACCACCGTACAGCGCGCCCTCGAAGCATCGGCAGGCACGAACCACCGCATCAAGGAGTTCGACGGGTGGACCAACAAGTTCATCTTCCCGCCCTACGAATTCCAGATTGCCGACTCCATGCTGGTGAATTTCCACCTGCCCTACTCCACCCTGCTCATGCTCACATCGGCCTTCGGCGGCTATGAGCATACGATGCATGCCTACGAGGAGGCCGTGAAGGGCGACTACCTCTTCGGCCCCTACGGCGACTGCATGCTCATCGTCGACTGACG
>DAIRWG010000139.1:0-3597 GCA_036802405.1 Alloprevotella sp. | reverse complement strand
AAGGCCTGGATCGAAGATGTGGTGGTGGATGATTTTTGCCGCAAACGCGGCTATGGGCATTCGATCATTGAAGCACTCATCCACACGGCACGTCGGGAGGGAGCCAAGTCGGTCAACCTCACTTCACGCTCGTCGCGCAAAGAAGCCAACAGGCTCTACAGTGCCATGGGCTTCACCATGCGCTACACAAATGTGTACCGCACGAATATCGACGGCACCCCGAATGAGACTATGGAAGAACAGATGATGGAACCGTGCGACGAGTGTTCTTAAGTAGGTATTCAGAATTATTTTTAGATATGCTTCTGCATTTTGTCAACTTCCACTCCTTACCGGCTGCCGAAACATTCTCAACCCCTTATGAAGGCGCAAGGTTCTCGCTCTTAGCCACACCTTCCACAAAACTGTAAAATTTCCATCCCGTGTCACCCCATTCCTACCGCCACATATTCAAGTACACCAGCCTGTTCGGATTCGTGCAGGCTCTTTATGTGCTTCTCTCCGTGGTGCGCAACAAGCTGACGGCCGTGCTTATCGGCGCAGCCGGCATGGGGCTGGCCGACCTCTACGCCCGCAGCATCGAACTGCTGGGCAACCTCACCAACTTCGGTCTGGGCGTGAGCGCCGTGAAGCGCCTCTCGCAGCTTCGCAGCGAGGGCGAAAGCCTGAAGCGCCTGCACGGGCACATCCGCCTCATCCGCACCTGGGTGCTGCTGACGGCCCTCTTCGGCGCAGCGGTCACCCTCGTGCTCTCGCCACTGGTGAGCGTGCTGTCGCAGGGCACGGCGGCCTTGTTCTACCGCTACTGCTGGCTGGCTCCGGGCGTGTTCTTCACCACTCTGGCCGGCGGCGAAATGGCCATTCTCAAGGCCACCCGCCAACTCAAGGCTCTGGCACTGGCCTCGGCCGGAGGGGCCGTGTCGACACTGGTGCTGGCTCTGGCGTTCTACCCCACACTCGGCATCGAAGGCGTGCTGCCCGTGCTGGTGGGCACCACGCTGCTCACCTTCGTGCTGCACCATGCCATGCTCCGGGGCAAGGCTCCCTATCATGTGGGGCCCTTCAACCGGAGATTTCTGCGCACGGGCATTCCCATGATCCAGCTGGGGCTGGCCTACATCATGGCCGGCGTGATGACTTCGGGCGCCGAACTGCTGGTGCGCACCGTGCTCATGCGCCAGCCGGGCGGACTGGCCAACGTGGGCTACTACACCGCAGGATTCACGCTCACGGTGAGCTATGCACGCATGATTTTCGTGGCCATGGATGCCGACTATTTTCCGCGCCTCTCGGCCGCCGTGGCCAACCAGCGCGAGATGAACCTCCTCATCAACCGCCAGATCAACATGCTGGTGGTGCTGATGGCGCCGTTTCTCATCCTGTTCGCCCTCTGCCTGCCGCTGCTCATCCACATCCTCTACACGCGCGACTTCCTGGTGGTCGTGCCGATGGTGCTCGCAGCCGTGTCGTACATGTACTTCAAGGCCATCTACACCCCCATTGCCTACATTCCGCTGGCCAAGGGCGACTCGGTCATCTACATGCTTCTCGAACTGGCCTACGATGTGGTGTTTGCCCTGCTCGTAGTGGGCGGATTCCTGTGGCAGGGATTGCTGGGAGCGGGCATTGCCCTCTCGCTGGCCAACCTGGCCGACCTCGCGCTCATAGCTGCCTTCTGCTCGCACCACTACGGCTACCGCATCAACCGCACCACGCTGCGCCGCTGCGTGATGCTTTTCCTCTTCCTGCTGCTGGGCCTCTGCGTAGCCACGCAGCCGTCCGTCGTGCTGAGGGCCACCCTCGGCACGGGGCTCATGCTCATGGTGGTGCCTTTTGCCTGGCCCATTCTCAAGCAGGTGCTGAAACGCAGGTGAACTTGCACGCACGGGGTGCGTTTCCTTTGCCCTGAATTCCCCTTCCGTTCATTCTGAATGAACAAAAATCCATGAAAGTATTCATTCGGAATGAACAAAAACCCACGAAAGCGTTCATTCGGAATGAACAAAAACACGGGAATCGTTTGGCTCTTCTTGTAAGAAATCGTACTTTTGCCTTGAAAATAAAGGGAAAAGCATGAAAGAACTACTCAAAAGAATCATCATCGAGCAGCAAGCATACAACCGCCGTGCTGCATCTGGCACCATTCCCCGCCACATCGATGAGGAATGGCTCACTACGACAGAGGTGCTGATCATCACGGGGGTGAGAAGATGCGGAAAATCGGTGCTGCTGCAGCAAATGCGCCAACGGCTTGCCGAACGCGACTTTTTCTTCAATTTCGATGACGAACGCCTCGTCAACTTCACCGTTTCCGACTTCCAGACCCTGCAGGAATGCTTCTTCGAATTGTTCGGAGAGCAACACACCTACTATTTCGATGAAATCCAGAATGTCGAAGGATGGGAACGATTCGTCCGTCGCCTCTACAACGAAGGCAACAAGGTGATTGTCACAGGATCGAACGCACGAATGCTCAGCCGCGAACTGGGAACCCACCTCACGGGGCGATATATTGCCGTGGAAACATTTCCGTTCTCATTTCCCGAATTTCTGCAGCTGAAACAGCGCACGCTGCCCGAAGCGAACGACCTTTATTTGCCCGGCCAACGGGCTACCGTCATCAACCTCTTCAAGGATTACATGGACACGGGGGGCTTTCCACAATATGCAAAGTCGCCTTCTCCCAGCTACATTTCCTCGCTCTATGAAAGCATCATCTTTCGCGATGTGATGGCTCGCAACGGACTGACCAACGAGAAAGAGATGAAGGAAATGGTTTTCTATCTGGCAAGCAACGCAACCAAACGGATAACCTACACCTCATTGGGCAAAATCATCGGGATACGCCATGCCGAAACCGTAAAGAACTATTTGGAATACATTCAGCGGACCTATCTCATCTTCCAGCTGATGAAGTGTTCCCCCTCTGTAAAGGTGCAGATGCTCAATCCCAAGAAGATCTATTTCATCGACAATGCCATCGTGAGCCAAATCGGATTCAATGCTACCGAGAACATGGGTGTGAAATTGGAAAACATGGTGTTCATCGAACTGAAGCGAAGGGGACACGACGTCTTCTACCATGCCGACAACAAAGAGTGCGACTTTGTGGTGCGGACGGGCTGCAGAGTGAGCCAAGCTTTTCAAGTGACCATCAGCATGGCCGACCCCAAGACGCGCCAACGAGAATTTGAGGGCTTGCTGGAAGCCATGCGGGCCTACGGCCTAAGCGAGGGCTTCATCATCACCATGGAAGAGAAGGAGGAAGCCAGCATCGACGGAAAAACTATCCACGTGCTCCCCGCATGGGAATGGATGCTGCAACGGAACTGAATGCCGGTTGGCTCATGCGATTTGCAAGGCAAAAAAATGAAGGCGGGCTGAAAAACATTGAGTTTTTCAGCCCACCTTTCCCATGTTATAGTCAAACAAAAATGGTTTTGGAAAATTCAGCCACGCCACTGTTCGTATGACTCACCCCGTTAGGGGTGAAATTGTGTAGCCAGGTATGTGGAGAGCTTGGCTCGACACATGCCTGGATTTCCGTATTTTCGTGAATCCACCACGGAGCACGCCGTAGGTGTGCGGATTGTTCCA
>DAIRWG010000138.1:0-7139 GCA_036802405.1 Alloprevotella sp. | reverse complement strand
CTTGATAGTCTTTGTATTCAAAGAATTTTTCTGTTACGTTTTGCAAGGGGATGTAGGCATACATCCGCATCACGACGGAGGCGGACAGGTCGCCATCGAGCAGCGACAGGGGAAAGGTGAAGGGCAGGACGTGGTTGAAGCCCATCTGCTCGTTGAGCACGAAGAGCGTGCCGCGCACTTCGGTGGCGGTGCGGCTCTTGATGCCCACAAACACGCGGCTGTTCTCGGCCCGGAAATAGGCCAGGAGCTGCTGGAGCGTGGCCTGGAGCTGCTGGTGACGGTAGCCGTAGCGGTCGATGGTCAGGTCAATGGGGATGTTGGCCTCGGAAGCGCCCGTCAGCATGAGCGTGCTGACCGAGCGCACGGGGTTGGCCGCTCTGACATCGGGCACCCATTGGCGGTCGTCCAGCCGCAGGAAGATGCGGCTGCTGATGAGCCGGCTCAGGTAGGTGCCGTAGTGCTTCTGGCGGAGCGAGTCGGTCCGTTCCTCGCGGGCATGGGCCCAGGGGGCAAGCGCCTCGCCCCAATCCACGATGAGGGGCATGCGTGGCACGTCGCGCGCCACGATGTTCTCCAGCTCGATGGCATTGCTGCCCATCATGAGCTGTCCGTCGGTGGGGAATGAGAGGGTGAAGGGGGAACCGTCGAGCGTCCAGGTGACGGCATAGGAGCGGCGCGGCACGTAGCTGACCGACACGGCATCGGTCTCCTTCACGCGACCCATCATGGCGGCACTGCCGTTCTTCACCGCCACGCGGTCGACACCCATGCGTTCGGCCCGCGACTTGCCGTCGAGGCGGAGGTCGAGTTCCAGAAAATAGCGCTCGAGGAAATCGAACAAGGAGGGATTGCCGTAGAGCGAGATGATCTCGTTGTGAAAGAGCTTGTAGCCGATGTGGCTCACGTCGCCCAAGGCATTGGTGCGCACACGGAGGGTGCGGCCGCGGTAGTGCCAAGTGGAGTCGTTGTCGACCATGGCCCCCAGCGAGTCGGGCAGCGCAAGGGCAGTGGCTTGGGCCATCTGCTGCAGGAGCTGGTTGCGGAATCGGGGCTGGGCCGTTGCCTGCCATGTGCCTGCAAGGAGGAACAAGGCCAAAATGGTCTTTCTCATGGATGCTTGACGGTTGGTGGATAAAGGAAGGGAACGGCCATCTGCTGCACGTGGGGCAGCAGATGGTACGTTTTCCCCTCTCTGGAATGAGGTTTACGGCATGACCACTGTGGGCTGTCCGTCGTGGATCCACTTGCCGGGTCCGCCACTGATGCGGCCGTCGCGGAAGGAACCCTTGAACACGTCGCCGGGTTGGGCCACTTCGCCCGAACCGAAGCGGTGGGTGGTGCTGAACCGCACTTCGCCAATGCCATGGGGCTTGCCGTTGCGCAGCTCGCCGGTGTAGGTGCCATAGGACACACGAACGTTCGATCCGTACTTCTGGTCGCTCAAGGGCACCTTGGTGGAGGGTGTCTTTGCGCTGCCGCCATTGTTCACGCCACTCTGGCCTTTGCCGCCATGGCCTTGCTTAGTTTGAGCATCTTCCTCGACCTTGCCACTATGGTCTTGGGTGTCGGCACCGTTTGTCGGGGCGATGGCAGTAGTGTCCGGATGCTGCGGCTGCACCTTTGTCGTGTCAGCTTCAGGCGTACGCACCTTGGCCGTATCGACCGCGGTCGTATCGGCATCCGCCTGCTTGTCCTTATCCGATCCGAGCTGCGTATATCCCCAGTATCCGCCACCACCCAGCACGAGCACGGCAGCGGCTACGGCTGCATACTTGCCCCAAGGCTTTGGGACGGGGGGAGGAGGGCATTCCTTCAAGGGTTTGCCGCAGTCGGGGCATACGAAATCCTTGCGGCCGGTGATTTCGATGCGTTCGTGGTTTTTGCTTCTTTCGCACGCATCGTTGAGACACATGCCCCAACGGGAGCGCGTGCGGTTCTGGTTTCTGTCTGTTGCCATTTTTGAATTTCTGTGTTGAAGGCTGTTGGGAATGAAAACGTTCACATTGTCCGCCCCTTTCTTCGGGGACGGACAATGTGAGAAGCATCAGCTGACTACAAGCTGGAAGGGAACACCGGGGGTATGCTTCCACCCACGGGAGGAGGCACAACCCCACCCCCTGCGGGAGACGGCACCTGGGCTTTGGGCGTAAAGAGCGGCTTGAGCACTTCCACCGTGCCTGCCGGCTGCCAAGCGGGCATTCCGTCCATCCACACCAGCGACTGCGCCGTGAACTGTCCGATCTGCGCCAGCTGCTTGCAGGTGTTCCAGTCGTAAGGGCCTTGGTTCTGGCCGTTCACATTGTGGTAGACGGACACCACGGGATCGGGAGCGGGGCCAGGTGCCGGGGGGATGCCCGGCCCTGCGGTGCCTGCACCACCCACGGGGGGCGGCACGGGGCCGTTGCCCACGGGAGAGGGCATCACGGGTTTGGGCGCAAAGAGCGGCTTGAGCACTTCAACCATGCCGGCGGGCTGCCATGCTGACATTCCGTCCATCCACACCAAGGTTTGTGCAGCGAGCTGCTTGCCTTCCACCAGCTGCTCGCAAGTCTTCCAATCGTAGGGACCATAGTTCTGGCCGCCGATGTTGAGGTGCACCGACACGGTGGGGGTAAGGGGTTTGGGCGGTTCGGGCTTGTGTTGGATTTCCTCCAACGGCTTCTCGCAAGCGAAGAGTGCGGGATACTGGCTTCCGTCGCCTTCAGAGTGCAGGAGAATGGCATTGCTATGGTCCTTTGCAGGATTGCCTGTATGGAGGAAACGTTCATAACGTTCCTTGTAGGTCTTCAGCCATTCCACGCAACGCAGCGGGTAGCAATACTGCACACTGATGATCGAGAGCTCGTCCTTGCGCGGGCTGTGGGTGTTGATCTTGATGGTTACGCGGCCATCGTTTTGAGAGAAGGAATTGTTGAACGCTGCTTTCAACTTGTCGGCAAAACGCTTGAGTCCGGTGTTTTCTTCGGGCGAGGGGATAGACACCAAGATGACCTTCTTGTTGATGCTGGCTGAACGTTTCTCCAGATCTTCCACTTCATTGTTGCGTAGAATCAAGCTCACCTGATCTTGGCTGAGGTTCAGATAGACACCACTCTGCTTAACGATCTGAACGGCAAAGGCATTGATGTCTTCGTCCGTACGAAGCTTTTGCTGAAGTTGCGTAAGGATGTTCAGGCCAAGCACTTTCTGCTGGGCTTGAGTTCTTTCCTCATGCTTGGTACGGACCACTTCTGCCAACTTTGTGTCGAAGGCATCCGTGATGTCGCTGATGGTGATGCTTGAAGTCAAGTCGGCAAAAGACTTGAACTCCGCGGGAAGTATCTGATCACGAATCTGACGTGCAATGCTGGGCATCTCATTCTTGTCGGCCCTCAGGTCAGCCTCAAAGCGTGCCATGTATTCCTCTTCGCTGACTTCGATGATGGCTCCTTTCATATTTTCCAGCCCCTTGTTCACCTTTTGCTGGGCTGTCACCAGACGTTCGGTTTCGGTAATGGCATCGCTGATGCGCATGCCGAAAGCGGAGATTTCTTCGTCAAGCCGTTGGAAATCAATGAGCAATTTGGCAGCCAGACTCTTGGCAAACTCCAATGCCACCAGCATGGTTTTCGAAGTGTAATAGTCGGCCAGAATGCCCTGGTGGTCGGCATAGCGTCGGGCCCCGACTCCCACCATACGCTGCAGCAATCCCAGTTGGCTCCACTCTTTCACATTGGACTGACGATCATTGTCGCAATCCTCGAAATTGATTTTTTCGTTTTTGACAGCCTCTTCCAATTCCGTGCGGATGGCTACGATACGCTCAATGAGGAGTTTCGACACCTTCTGGAGTTCGACGATGGAAAGGTCACCGTCCTTCCACTTGCCGAAGAGTTCCTTCTCCACATGGCCGCGGATTTCCATCGAAATTTCTGGAATCACGCCACTCTTGCCTTTGTAGTAGTTCTCGACACCCGTTTCGCGGAAGAAGTTGGCATAGCTCTCGTTGAGGATGTTGTCCAGCTCATTGAGCGGGCAATCGGCCCTCTTGGCATCCTCGGCCCAGTTGATGGCCTTGTCGTGCCAGTATTCGCTGAACGAGCCGTATTCCTGATCGTTGGGAAGCACCTTATTTTCCAAGGTGAGGTGGCTGAGGTCGAGCATCCAACGCTGGAGGTTTTCCTTGTTGAGATACTCCGTGCGGAAATCGCGGTTGCGGGCTTCATTGGCATAGCCCTGATTCTCGCGCCAGTTGTTGTACTTGAACTGGTAGAGCACACTTTCGCCTACACTGTAAATGATGTGCTTGAGCACTCGCACCTCGGGATACATCACGCGCTTGATGCCAAAGGAATTCACCTTCTTCGTTCGCGCAACGGGCAATTCGCCGGTCACTGGATCGGGCAATCCGTTTTCATCCATTTCAAGGGCGAACTCGTCCATGTTCTCGAAGTTGTAAGCACGAATGAAATCGTCGTTCACATCGTCTTCCTTATTGATGAAGAAGATTCGGGCGAACACGTAATCGCTAACAATTTTCGGAAGCTCGACAAGCGAATCGACCACCACACCGTTCTCATTCACATTGCTGTAGACGGTGAGACCATCAGCCACTCCCTTTATGGCATGAGAGAACAAGTCAATCGGCCCGTTGCCGTTCACATCGTAGGGTTTCCATCTGCCTGCCTGCAAAGCGTTCAGCTCAACCATTGCCGCATAACCATTCGGATAGTAGCGGCCTTGGTCAATGTCGGGCTTCCTCAGATTACGTTCCGGTATCATGGCAAAGACATGTATCTTGGCATCGGGATATTTCTTCCTCGTCTGCACAATCACGTCGACAATCGAACCGGATCCCGTTCCGCCTGCCATACCGGCAAAAATGTGAATATGAGTGTCCTGATCACTACCCGATATGGCCTGCACTTTGGTTATGGCTTTTTCCAATGCTTGATTATACGCATTTGCACTGGCTGCGAACAACAGTCGGCCAGCACGCCGCTTCTGCCCGGCAGCCGTTGCCAAAGAACCGATGGCCGTACGCACCGCACTCACATTATCGACGATGCCACGGACTGTCGGATAGTTTTCTATATGGTCCAAAATGGCAGAAACGTTCATGCCGTTCTGCCTGATGTTAAGGAACTCGCTGTTTGTGAAGGAGGCATCCATGCCAAACACGCGACAGTCGGCCCGTGCACGGCCATCCACAGGCATCATTTCATCGGTGGAATCGACATAGAGCAAGGCGATGGCTTGCTTGTCACGATCTTTCTGATCAGGGAATTCCTCGAACAGGCGCATCTTGAACGCGCGGAGAATCTTGCCGCCGGTTCCGCCCAAGCCTACAAGGATATGGTTGCCAGTACAATAGGTTACACTCATATGGTTGTTGTTTAAAGGTTTGTCAAATTATATTCACGTTTCTCGGTGTCATGCTGCTGGTTTTCAAGCATCACCTGTAGCGGTTGCGCCTGATGTTGGAGCGCATGGGGCGCGACGAACGCATGCGCGCCCGGTCGGCGTCCAGTCGGCCGGAAGCATAACGGCTGTGGCCATGACTGCCGCGCTGCTTGGTGATGGTGTAATTGACGATGACTGCCGCCACGACCACAAAGGCCAGCGACCACAAGAGGCGCCTCACGATGTAGCGTTTCAGGTAGCTCTTCAACGTTTCCGTCATCGAGGCGGGCAACTCGGCCAACGTGTGGCCCGAGAAATCGGCCCAGTCCACGTAGTTGCCGAGGATGGGATGGTTTTCCACAAGCTGGTCCATCACTTCCTGGCTTTCCTTCTCGTCGACCACATCACTTAAGCTGGCATAGCCCGTGCCGGCCATCTGCTGCACGACTTGGGTGACGAGCGACTCAAACTCATCGGCCTTGTTCATGATGGCCAACGAACCGCAAATCAGCGTGCATTGGAAGATCAGGAGCAAGCCCAGCACGCCTCCCGTCAGATAGGTGAAGGGAGAGAACTCGGCATCTTTCCACCACCCCTTGACAAGGAGATAGAACACCAGCAGGCAGGCCAAACCGATCAGTATCCCCCAAAAGAGGCTACCGAAGGAATAGAGCAAGATGTCAATAAATGTTCCGATCATACAGTCACTAATAAATCGTCCGTTGCGAAGTCTACTTAGGGTTGTTTATACTTCTTTGCAAAAATACAATATTAAAAAACACCCCCCGATTTTAAGATTCTTTAATACTGATAATCTCTTATGTAAACACCGGATTTACCAATTCTGAAACTTAGGGACGAAAAATAAGTAACGGTAAATGCCGAAAATCTAACTTGTAACAGAATTGTGGCGCAAGGCTTCATGAATCTTCGTGCTTCTTTGTGGTAAAGCAAATCCGCCGCAAGGCTTCGTGCATCTTCGTGACCTTCGTGGTAAAGCAATCCGCCGCATGGGCTTCGTGCCACTTCGTGGCCTTCGTGGTAAAGCAATCCGGCTCTATAACGTTTCGTGTGGGTGTCAAATCGGACATCATTCTTCACTGGGGGGGTACCATCAAGGGCTACAAAGAGGCACGAAGCCATGCGGATGATTGGCTTTACCACGAAGGGCCACGAATGAACACGAAGCCTTGCGGCGGAGAGCTTTACCACCAAGGAGCACGAAGAGGCACGAAGCCATGCGGCAGGATATGACTGCAATGGCTATCAGTGCAATGCTTTGGAAGGGGCATTGGTTACCCACACGTAACGTTGCAGAGCCAGCAATCCGCCGCAAGGCTTCGTGCCACTTCGTGCTTCTTTGTGGTAAAAACATCGCCGCATGGTCTTAGCGTATCTTAGTGCCCCTTGGGCCGTTCGCGCAAATAAATTCGCCGCATAGTCTTCGCGGCCCTTAGCGGCCCTTCGCGGACAAATGAATCAACCGAGCCCGCGTATAGGAAGCCGCGACTCCCCAAACAAGCTTCGCCGCATGGCTTCGTGCCTCTTCGTGACCCTTCGTGGTAAAGCCAATCCGCCGCAAGGCTTCGTGCATCTTCGTGGTCCTTCGTGGTAAAGCCAATCCGCCGCATGGCTTCGTGCATCTACGTGCCACTTTCGTGGTAAAGCCAATCCGCCGCATGGCTTCGTGCCTCTTCGTGGTCCTTCGTGGTAAAGCCAATCCGCCGCATGGCTTCGTGCCTCTTCGTGACCCTTCG
>DAIRWG010000137.1:0-7145 GCA_036802405.1 Alloprevotella sp. | reverse complement strand
AATATTCACCATTAGAATAATTTTATCTGATTATATTTTCTTTTTCCTCGCCAAACGCTTTAATCTCGTCAACGAGTACTTTCTGTAATTTCTCTTTTGGCACTATCAGTTGATAGTCTGCCACACCTATCGGCTTGCCCATATCTTCGAGGGCAAGTTCTACTTCCACACGGTCTTTCTCTGCACAGAGGATGATGCCGATAGAACGGTTTTCTCCCTCGCCACGTTCAAGGCGGTCGAGTAGTGAAAGATAATAGTTCATCTTTCCTGCATACTCAGGCTTGAATGCGCCAATCTTCAAGTCAACAGCAACAAGGCAGCGTAAGCCACGATGAAAGAAAAGCATATCCACCTTGCTCTCTTTGCCATTGTACTCCAGCACGTGTTGGTTTCCGATGAACGTAAAGCCATTGCCGAGTTCCATGAGGAAGCGTGTGATGGCTTTCACAAGGCGGTCTTCAAGTTCAAGTTCCAAAATAGGACTTGTCACCCCCAAGAAGCCGAGGTTGTAACTGCTGCTGAACACCTCATTGGCATAGTTTGCCTGTTCGGCAGGAAGCGTGCGGCCAAAATTGTTGTCCACCTTTTTTGCCAACTGCGACTCATACATATTCATCTTGATGGCATTGAGCAGCAAGTCGCGGTTCCAACCTTTCTCCAAAACCTCATCGGCATAATACGATGTGGCTTCGTCACTCAATTTCTTATTCAAGATAAGTAGATTGTGCGACCATGGCAAAAGTGCTACGGAGCGTAGCAGTTTTTCATCATGCCCTGCATATCGAAGATAAAATTTCTTCATGTTCCACAATTGGCGCGGGGACAGTCCCATCTTGGGATAGCGTTCTTTCAAGTCCTCCGACAATCGCCTCACCACACTGTCGCCATGTCCGCTTTCAATCTTGCGCTCATGAAGCAATTTGCCTATCTCCCAATAAGCGGAAGCCACGGTGGCGTTGACATGCTTGGCAATTTCAGTCCGGGCATGCTCTATCACAGCAACAGCATGTTGCAGTATCTCACCGTAGTCATTACGCTCTACCGAGAACGGAATGTTGTTGTTTGTTGCATTCATCTTATCCATCGATATCATCCTCTTTAAGAAGACTTGTTTGCCTGTGCCACATTCTGGTACACATTCTGCCCACAAAGGTAGTTATAAGACACGACAATCAAGCAGATAACCGGTGAGTTTTTACGCTGCTTTCCCCACTTGGTGAGAAAAGCACCCTCAGCATCAAGCAAAACCATTCCTGACATTGGGCAAGAAGCGAAACGAAGAACAGTCAAAGGACAATGCGCAGACTTCCGAATCACGGAGCACTTGTGGCATTCGCTGGTGCTCTATGCACGATCACGGATTTGTGACAGGGGCTGAAAAAAATCCGCCGAAATGTTTGGCATACTGTCTTTTATTCAAACCTTTGCCACATCAGAAACTCATTTTAACAGAACATTTCCAAACAAACCTTTCGACACGACAATATAAGAAAAACTTGCGGCTGCTCTGAAATCAAAAAAAGAACCCAAACGCATCTGTCCCTTATGGTTGCGGAATGATGGAAACAATAACCTCAAAAATCATATGCATATGAATAGAATCACTACTTCCCTCAGGCGCGTGTGTACAGCTCTCATGCTCGGCTTGAGCTTTCCTGCCGCTCACGTTCACGCCCAATCTGTAGCGCTGCGTATAGATGCCCCTAAAGGCATTGATTACAACGCCGAAAACTACGGAGATCTCATGCAGGAGATCGGCAAACTGCAAATCACCTTCTCAAGCAGCGATGAATTCCAGCATGTGAGCAACTACGCCAAGCGCACCCTTGACCTTCATGCGGAATATCAAAGGTCGAATCAAGAAAGTGGTGCGAATCGTATCAGATACTGCAGCGATGAAATCAAAGCCTTCCCTTATGGCGAGAATGGCCTCTGCTGGGGGAATGCCAATATTACTCAGTTCAGAGTAAAAACTTTGCAACAAAGGTTGGGCCTCAAAAGCGACGCCCCCATCTACTATCGCGTCTACAGCCCTCACTTCAACCGCATGATCGTCGGTAAGATCACGCCCAGCGATGAAGAAAAGGTCAGCATTCATCACGACGAGTGGGCGGGATTGCATCGCGTTGCTTTCCTGCCCCCGGTGGATCGTGAAGGCAATGCCGTAGAGGCTTATTTTGCGCCCGACCTGCGCATCGGTGCTTGCGAAAGTTCTCGTTTGTGCAATATGTACGAGCTGCGGACAGAGCAACCCTTTGCCGTCTATGCCCAGACGGGCGACACCTTGCGCTACTTGATGGCTCCCCTGGCGGACAATCTGGCCCTTCATGCAGACTCGCTCGTTGTGGCCGACACGACTACTTGCGTCACCACCGACTACCGTAAGGCCACGCCCTGCTATTTCTACATCACCGACACGAAGGGAAACTTGTGTCCGACAGAGTGCCAGCTGAGTTCGGTGTATTATCCGAAGGAGCCTTTGGTGAAGGATGTCAGCGAATATGGTTATTTTCATGGATATGGCTATTATAGTGTCGCCGGCACGAATAGATTCACCATGACAGCTGCTGACGGAGCAAGAGGTGCCTATGCCCTGCCCGGAACGCAAACATTCCAGTTCCAAGGCTCAATCGTGCAAACCACCGACCCTGACTTTCTCATGCCCTTCAACGCTCAGGGAGGTTGGACGCTCAAACGAGTGACCATTCCCGCCAGCACCGAGGCTGTCAAATTCTCGTTGGGCGAGAGCACTCCCTTGCACATCGTCACCACCCTTGCAGATGCAGCCCCATATGCCGACCATCTCCATTTAGGAGCGGTCAGCTACGTCAGCCGCCCCTATGCTTGGGGGGAGAATGTCAGAATGAACGTTGAAAGCCGCGAGGTGAGCCGCCAGATCCAGGGCAACGACCTCATTATTACCACCCTTGTGGAGGGAAGTACGGCCAAGCCTTCTCTCAAACTCACTGCCAACTATGATGAACAGTCCGACACCATTGCCCGAGGCATCAACGCAGAATGCAGGATCAGCGACCATGCATTGAGGAGCAAGGAGCGCCACTTCACGCAAGCGGACTTCGCGCTTGATGGCAAAGACGATTGGCAGCTTAGCTTCAGCACGCTCCACCCCGTGAAGTTCGTAATCCCCTGCCACCTCATGCAGGAAGGCTACCAGCTCGTGTCCGACTTTCCCCTCGATTTTGCTGCAACGCATCACCGGGGATGTGCCAAACCGATTGCCGTAGGCAGCGAATCGCCCATCCCCTACGACACGATCACTGTGCTCTTGCCCGAAGAGGAAGAGTTTAAATACAGATGGTATATGCAGCAGGGGAAGGACACTCCTGCCGATGATCACAAGTACAGCTTCCAGCTTGGTGCCACAGGGCCTTTTGAGCAGCACCTGCCCGACAATCATTTCTCAATGCTCCGCGTGACCAATCTGGGTGTGGACAGTGTCTACATTTACAACGATGTTCCTGAGTCCAAAGCGTTCAAATTCAGCGAAAGAAACGATAAAAGGCAGCTCTACTATGCCGCAGAGGCCATTCCACTTCACGCCGGATACAATGAACACACCATTAAATACCGCGAAATCAAGTTGGAAAAGGACACATTCAATAGTGTTTATTATTGGATGGAAAGTCCATGTACCTATCGAGACGAAGAGGGCCATGATCACCCTTCTTACACAAGTTTCCAAAAGGGGAGCAATTATTGGCAATTGAACAGAAAGGAAACTCAGACTCCCGACAATGCGATCAACCTCTCCACGGGTAGCAGGGCGAACCTTGCCGTAACAGCAGGTTCTTCCTTTGCTCCAGCCTATTTCATGGAGATTGCACCATCTGATGCTGACACGCTTGTTTCCATCTACAACAAAAAGGTCGTAAGAAGCCAATTCACGTTTAACGGAGATTCTGTAATACCTGATTTTATCTGGTTGAACATGTGCTTCAACAACCAACAGACTCATGTGGCACCAATGACAAACAGGTTTAGGAAATTGGGGCTATCAGATCTTTTGCCAGGCCACTATACCATGGAAGGTGTAGCCTTCGAAGAAAAGGTGGATGCCGAAACAGGAGAACTACTGCAGACCATTCTTACCCCCGTTAAAGTGGCCTTTGACGTGCCTTCTGCGGATGCGATTGAATTGAACCCCTCTGTGCCCGATGCCATAGCCCCCATCACGACAGAGGGCAAAGGCACTCCGCAGGTGCAGGCTCGTTACACCATCGATGGCCGCCGCATTGCCACACCGCAACCCGGTGTCAACATTCTCAAGATGAGTGACGGTACGGTGCGCAAGGTGGTTGTCAAGTGATCCCATACGCAATATACATAAAAAGGCTGCTGGCGCGCAATGCGTCAGCAGCCTTTTCGCTCTTTAGGGGCAGCAAGTGCGATTACCCTAATTACGGAATGCGAACCCACTTTACGGACTCCACCGAAGGGGGCTTGCCGATTAGGGAAAGATGTCGTAACTTCGCTGCACGATTTGAAACTACGAGCGACAACGGGCACCGGGGCAAGCCGGGCGAATGCGCCCCCAACGGCTGGCCCCGATGCACCCCTTGCATCGCACACAAAAACCACAAGCTACAAAAAAAGACTATGAGTGTTCTGGAAAAAATCAACGGCCCTGCCGACATCAAGCAGCTCAGCATGGAAGAGCTGAACCAACTGGCTGACGAAACGCGCCACTACCTGCTGCAGAAGGTGAGCGAACACGGCGGACACATAGGCCCCAACCTGGGCATGGTGGAGGCCACCGTGGCCCTGCACTATGTGTTCAATTCGCCGGAGGACAAAATCGTGTTCGACGTGTCGCACCAAAGCTATCCGCACAAGATTCTCACCGGACGCAAGGAGGCCTTCATGGACGCGCGCCACTACGACGACGTGTCGGGCTACAGCGAACCCTCGGAGAGTGCACACGACCACTTCGTGATCGGCCACACCTCCACTTCGGTGAGCCTGGCCTGCGGCATGGTGAAGGGACGCGACCTGCTCGGCGGGAAGGAGAACGTGATTGCTGTGATCGGCGACGGTTCGCTCAGCGGCGGCGAGGCCCTGGAGGGATTCGACGTGGCCGGATCGGAACTGAAGAGCAACTTCATCATTGTGGTGAACGACAACCAGATGTCGATTGCCGAAAACCACGGCGGACTCTACCACAACCTGCAGCTGCTGCGCGAAACGAAGGGCGAAGCCCCGTGCAACTGGTTCCGGGCCATGGGGCTGGACTACCTCTATGTGGACGAAGGCAACAATGTGGAACGGCTCATCGAAGCCTTCCAGCGCGTGAAGGACATCGACCACCCTGTGGTGGTGCACATCAACACGCTGAAGGGCAAGGGCTACCGTCCGGCCGAAACCGACAAGGAACGCTGGCACTGGGGCATGCCGTTCAACCTCGAAACGGGCGAACCGCTCCATCCCTTCACGGGTGAGGACTACGGCGACCTGACGGCCCGCCACCTGCTGGAGGTGATGCCCACGATGCCGGGACTGGTGGCCATGACGGCCGGCACGCCCACGGTGATGGGCTTCACCAGCGACCGCCGCGAGCAGGCCGGACGGCAGTTTGTCGATGTGGGCATTGCCGAGGAAACGGCCGTGGCCATGGCCTCGGGCATTGCGAAGCGGGGCGGCAAACCGGTGTGGGGCGTTTACAGCACGTTCATCCAGCGCACCTACGACCAGCTCTCGCAGGACCTATGCGTAAACGACAATCCGGCCCTCATCCTCGTGTTCGGCGGCGGACTGGGCACGATGAACGACGTGACGCACACTTGCTTCTACGACATACCGCTGATGATGAACATCCCCAACCTGGTGTATCTGGCCCCGACGTGCCGCGAGGAGTACTTCGCCATGCTGCGCTGGGCCTTGGCCTACAGGGAGCACCCCGTGGCCGTGCGCGTGCCTTCGAACGGAGTGGTGAGCCGCCCCGAGGTGAAGGCCGAGGTGAAGGCCGATGCCGTGGCCGACTGGTCGGTGTCATGCTATGAGGTGCGCCGCAGGGGCGAAGGCGTGGCCATTCTGGGTCTGGGCAGCTACCAGCAGCTGGGCGAACAGCTGGCCGATGCCTTGGAGCAGGAAGGACTCCACCCCACCCTCGTCAATCCGCGCCTCATCACCCGTCTGGACGAAGAGACGCTCCGCAGCCTGCAGGCCGACCACCAGCTGGTGGTGACGCTGGAGGACGGACAGGCCGAAGGCGGATGGGGCGAAAAGGTGGCCAGCTTCTTCGGCACCACGCCGATGAAGGTGATGGTGCGCGGCGAGCGCAAGCAGTTTGAGGACCGCTACGTGCTGGCCGAACTGCTGGAGGAAAACCGCCTGACGGTGCCGCAGCTCGTGGCCGACGTGAAGGCCGCCCTGTCGTGACCCGACCCGAACAATGCCGACCGGCCAGTGGCCGATGGCTACGCTTCTTCTGAAAAATGCCCCAAACATTGCTTGGCAGTGTTTGGGGCATTTTGTAACTTTGGGCGTTGGCTGCCGCCCTGAGCGGCGCGACACAGCATATTCTTTTTAATATAGACTCTCTTTTCATATCAACCACTTGCCCATGAACCTTCTCTCACGCACATTGGCCCTGCTGGCCATCGGCTGCGCCTCCACGGCTGTAGCCTCAGCTTCCGAAGTCCAGGCTTTGCCCCCCATTTCCCCCAAAAAGCACGCGGGCAACTCCGTCACGCCCTTGCAGCGCGGCCTGCAAAGTATCAGCCAAGGAGCGGCACAGGCGCACGTGTACTTTCTGGCCGACGACCTGCTCGAAGGGCGGCGTGCCGGTCAGCGGGGCAGTCGTCTGGCCCAACAGTATGTGGTGGCACAGATGCGGCAGTGGGGCATTGCTCCCTTGAACGGCAAGGCGCACCTGCAGCCCTTCGAGGCCTATGCACGCACCACGCTCCACCGCATGGGGCGCTACTATGTGGAGGCCGACTCGGTGAACGCTATCCGCCAGACGAAGGTGCACAACCGCCTGCAGCTGGCCAACGTGATGGGATGGATTCCCGGCAAGCGTACAGACGAGCTGGTGATCGTCGGCGCACATCTCGACCACGAGGGCATGGATGCGGAACTCGATGGCGATGCCATCTACAACGGGGCCGACGACAATGCATCGGGCG
>DAIRWG010000136.1:1431-7155 GCA_036802405.1 Alloprevotella sp. | reverse complement strand
CGCAGGGTGACGAGCGGCACCATCATCTCCTCCATCGACACGCCTCCGTGCTGGAAGGTGTCGCGGTAGTACTGCACGTAGTAGTTGTAGTTGTTGGGGTAGGCAAAGAAGCGTGCCCCGGTGGCGAAGATGTAGGCCGTGGAGAGGTTGGGGGCAGGCAGCAGCCAGCGCTTGGGCTCGCGCAGCTCGATCACCTCCTTGGCGTTGTAGGAAAGGTTGCGTCCGAGCTTGTAGCGCAGGTTGGTGTTGACATTGCGGTCGCCCACCACCTTGGTGGGCTGGTCCACGCGGATGCTGCCGTGGTCGGTGGTGATGAGGATGTCGTAGTCGAGGCTGGCGAGGCGGGCAAAGAGTTCCTTGATCGGCGTGTGGCGAAACCACGAGAGGGTGATGCTGCGGTAGGCACTCTCGTTGCCCGCCAGCTCGCGCACCATGCGGCTCTCGGTGCGGGCGTGGCTGAGGATGTCGATGAAGTTGATGACCAGCACGTTGAGCGGCGACTGCGTGAGCGAGGAAAACTGCGAGAGCATCTTGTCGGCGGCCGAGGAGTCGTTGATCTTGTGGTAGGTGAACGACTCGCGGCGGCGGAATCGCTCGAGCTGGCGGCGGATGAGCATCTCCTCGTTGAGGTTCTTGCCCTCGTCCTCCTCCTCGTCGACCCACAGGTCGGGATACATCTGGCGAATCTGCAGCGGCATGAGTCCGGCGAAGATGGCATTGCGCGCATACTGCGTGGCGGTGGGGAGGATGCTGAAGTAGAGGTCCTCGTCGATGTCGAAGTCCTCGGAGAGTTCCTGCGAGAGCACACGCCACTGGTCGTAGCGGAAATTGTCGAGCACGAGGAGAAACACCTTGCGCCCCTGGTTGAGGCGGGGAAAGACGCAGCGCTTCATCACGTCGGGGCTGAGGAGCGGGCGGTCGTCGGGATGGTTGACCCAATGCTCGTAGTGGCGGCTGATGAAGCGGGCGAAGTTGTGGTTGGCCTCCTCCTTCTGCATGCGCAGCATGTCGTCCATGGGCGACTGGGCCTCGGCCAGCTCCAGCTCCCAGTAGACGAGGCGGCGGTAGAGCTCCTTCCACTCCTCGGGGCTGAGGCTGTCGCTCATCTGCATGCCGAGGCGCGAGAACTCCTGCCGGTAGCCCGTCTGCGCGACCTCCTGCACCAGTTCGCGCTGGTGGATGTTCTTCTTCAGGGCGAGGAGCACCTGCGAGGGGTTGACGGGCTTGATCAGGTAGTCGGCAATCTTCGATCCGATGGCCTGGTCCATGATGTCCTCCTCCTCGTTTTTGGTGACCATCACCACGGGCACGGTGGGCACGATGTCCTTCAGCCGGCTGAGCGTTTCGAGGCCCGTGAGTCCGGGCATGTTCTCGTCGAGCAGGATGAGGTCGTAGTCGCGTTCGCGGCAGAGGTCGAGCGCATCGGGGCCGTTGGAGGCGGTGTCGACCTCGTAGCCTTTTTTCTGGAGAAAGATGAGGTGGGCCTTGAGCATTTCGATCTCGTCGTCCACCCAGAGCAGGCGTGCTGACATAGGCTGGTAGTAATAACTGGGGGTTGTGGGGGGGATTAGAGGCTGTAGCCCCAGAGCTTGAGCACATCGCCCCAGTGGGTCTCCACCAGGTGGCGGGTGCGTTCGGCATACTGGTATTTGTTCTTCTTGTACTTCTTCTTCGACTCCACATACTGGGCGATGGCCGGCTTGGCCTCGTCCCATCCGGGGATGCCGAGGGTGGCGTAGATCTTCTCGGTCATGCCGAGGGCATCCTTCTCGAAGTCCTCGAACTTCACCTCGATGAGGTTGCCTTCGGGAATGAGGTGCTTGTCGGCCTGATACTGGTCGTGCAGCTTCTTGTAGACCGTGAGGATGTTCTGCTCGATCTGCTCGTCGCTCATCTCCTCGAGCTTGAGGGGCTGGATGGTGTTGGTGAAGAAGGAGCGCGTGCTTTCAAACACGGTGTAGGGGTTGCGCATGAGATAGATGAACTTGGCGTTGGGGAACATCTTCACGAGCTCCTTCACGCGGCCCGTGTGGGGCGGGTTTTTCGAGAGGAACTGCGTGCCGCCGGTGTTCCAGAGCGAAATCTTGATGAGCTTGCGGAAGGAGTCCTCCCAAGCCTTGAGCTCGTCGGGGCGGATCTGCTGGAAGGTGAGATACTTGTCGCAGTACTCCTGCATGTACTTGGGGAAGAACCAGAAGTTGTAGTAGGTGTAGGGGCACATGTTGGAGAGGGCGAACTCTTCCTCCTGCGGCAGGTCGACAGCCAGCTCCATGTTGTCGGTCGGACGGTGGTCGGGCATGAGCCACGACATGCTCTTCTTGAAGAAAGGCTGGCCCACCATCATGAGGTGGGGAAATACGGTCTGGTAGGTGGTGCAGTAGCCGAAGTGCTTGTCGCAGGAGAGCACGTTGTGCACGAATGTCGTGCCGGAGCGCCAGTGTCCGAGGATGAACACGGGGTCGTGCTCGAGGGGCTTGTCGGCCAGCAGGCGGCGGTATTTCCGCTCCTGCAGGGGCACGAGGGTGGAGAGCAGGCGACACACGGCCTTGGTCAGGCGGTATTTGCCCTTCCAGGGGCCGTCCACCTCGCGTCCGCGGGTGATTTCCTTAAAGGTGTGCCAGTCGGCACCGACGAGGGTGTTTATCGGAAGTTTGTTGAATTCGATCAATCCCATGAGTGATGTTGGTGTGTTAGAACCGTCCCGAAGCGCTTGCTGCGGGCGAGGCAGCGGAGAGTGTGTGTGCTGCCTCTTGCCGCCGGGCCGGAGTGTGGATGATGGATTAAAGAAATGTGTTCGGCAGGCAAAGTTACGATTTTCGGTGCAATGGGGCAAAGCGGCTCCGCAATTTCGACCGACGAGCCCATTTCTTCCACGATTATCGCGCCTTGGCCGACGGAATAAAACGTTTTCTCGACCATCCCCGCACGGGATATGACAAAATTGTGACAAAGCGTTTGGCTTACATTCCATTTTTCCCTAATTTTGTCAGCGTAACCGAGTGCCGCGTGGCACGGTTGTAAGCACGCAGCCCGTTTCTACAGAATCATCCGCCCCGCCTCTACCCAACAAATGGAACCCATCGACCAGCAAATCCGGCAGCTTGTCGGCGCGATGCAGCCCATCACGCTCGACGAGATGAAGTCCATACGGCTCATGAACCGTACGGACCAGAAGTATGTGACCAATCTGCCCACGCTCGTGCGCCTGCTCACGCTGGCCCAAGGCACCTACCGGGCGCAGGTGGTGGAGGGAGAGCGCGTGTGTGGCTACGCCACCACCTATTTCGACCAGCCGGGACCGCACTCCATGTTTCGCCAGCACGAAACGGGCCGCCGCCCACGCCGCAAGGTGCGGGTGCGCACCTATCTGGAGTCGGGCATCACCTTCCTCGAAGTGAAGAAGAAGGACAACCACGGCAAGACGCTCAAGACGCGCATGGCCGTGCCTTCGCTTGAGGCGGTGGCCGTGCAGCATGTGGGCAACGACTTCGTGCGTCAGGCCGTGGGCCTCTCGCTCGAAGAGCTGCAACCGGCCGTGAGCAACCGCTTCAGCCGCATCACGCTGGTCAACCAGGCCCTGACGGAGCGGCTCACCATCGACTTCAACATCCGCTTCCACAGTCTGCTCACCGGCGAGGACCGGCTGATGGACAACATCGTGGTGGTGGAGCTCAAGCGCGACGGCCGCGCCCCATCGCCCATCCTGCCCATGCTGCGCAAGCTGCGCATCAAGCCGGCCGGATTCAGCAAATACTGCATCGGGGCCACCGTCACCGGCACCGAGCAACGCATCAACCGCTTCAAGAAGCGCCTCGTGAGGCTGCGCAAGGTGGCCGGGCACGAACCGGATGCCGGATAGCCCCCCGAATGCCCCGGGGGCAAACATCCGATGGGGAGTCGGATCCCCCGCTTCAGGAAAGCCCTTTCCACATCTGCCCAACCGCAAAACCATTCACAAACACACTCATACACACACTCTCTGACCATGTCCGAATTCTTTTCTCCCGACAATTTCCAGCTGACATCGTCCATCGGCCATCTCATCGTGAGCCTCTTGCTCAACACGCTTGTCACGTGGGTCGTGGTGCATTTCTTCTACTATCCCAAAGGGCGCCGCCGCGACTACTACTTCACGTTCATCCTCCTGTCGGTGAGCATCTTCATGCTCATTGCCCTGCTTCTGGGCGGACAACAGGACATGGGGGTGGGAGCTGCGCTCGGCCTCTTTGCCATCTTCGGCATCATCCGCTACCGCACGGAGAGTGTGCCCATCCGCGAGATGACCTACCTCTTCTTCCTCGTGGCCCTGTCGGTGATCAACGGCAAGTGCGACATGCTCACCTTCCTCGAGCAGCTCTGCATCAACGGCGTTTTCCTGCTCTGTGTGTGGGCCTGCGAGAATTTCCTCACCACGAGCAACGAGGGCTGCAAGTTTGTGAAGTATGACAACATCGACCTCATCCGCCCCGACCGCTACGACGAGCTGAAGGCCGACCTGGAGGAACGGCTCGGCCTGCAGATCACACGGGTGGAAGTGGGAGCCGTCGATTTCCTGACCGACATGACGATGCTCCGCGTGTTCTACATCGACCCCGAGCGCCGCATCAAGTCGGTCGACCGCCTGTTCAAGGTGCCGCGTGACTGACTTTTCACGTGCATCGTCCCCACCGCCCCTCTTGAGCCGTATCATTTCACTGCAAATCCTTCGCCTTATGACAAAACGCTTCTTTCCCCTTTTCCTTTCGGCCGCACTGGCCCTGCCCGCTCTGGCCGACGACTTTGGCATCTGGTCGGGTGCGGCCGTGCAGAAATCGCTGGGCCACCGTTTCTCGGTGGATGCCTCGCTCGGATTCCGCACACAGGACAAGCTGCGCCAGGCCACCCGTTGGGACATGGCCGTGGGGGCCGACTACGACCTCACCCGCTGGCTTTCCGTCGGTGCGGGCTACACCTACATCTACGGACGCAAGGGGGAGGAAACGAAAACGGATTTCAACAAAAGCGGAGCGTTCAACGGCTATAACGTGGACCACGGCTACTGGCGCTCGCGCCACCGCGCCACGGTCGACCTCACGGGCAAATGGCGGGTGGGACGCTTCACGCTCGGCATTCGTGAGCGCTACCAGTTCACGCACTACAATGCCGCATCCACGCTGCGCGACCGCTATCGGCAGGAGATTCCCGAAGGCATGGCCGACTCGTGGACGGGCGACAAGTTCACCTACGGTGGAAAGACCTTCGGCCGCCACACCCTGGCCACCGACGACAAGCCGGCCAAGGACCGCCACCTGCTGCGCTCACGCTTCGGCATTGACTACAACATCCGCCATTGCCCGTTCACGCCCTATGCCACCTTCGAGTTCCACAACGACCTGCAGGAGGGGCTCGACCTCGACAAGACGCGCCTCACGCTGGGCACGGAATGGAAAATCAGCAAGCACCACCGCCTCGACCTGGCCTATGTGATGCAAAACAGCCACGACTCCGACGACAACGACAACGGGCTGCTCCATGCCCTGAGTGTGAGCTACAAGTTCAAGTTCTGACGACCAGGCAAGTCTATTTCTTTACTCCCATCATCATGAAACATCTCTTTACGCTTCTTCTCTCCCTTTGCGCCCTCGGTGCATCAGCCCAGCAGGGCAACTACCTCACTTTCCGCCAAAACTCGGGCAACGAAACCAGCCTGAGCCTGGAGGGACTGAAAATCACCTTTTCCAACGG
>DAIRWG010000136.1:0-1331 GCA_036802405.1 Alloprevotella sp. | reverse complement strand
CTTCCGCAGGCGACATGACCTACTCCGACGGCGGCACGTTGCTCACCATTCAAGGCCAGACATTCCGCGTGGCCGACATCGACAGCATCGTGGGACGCACCGACGAAACCTTCCGGAAGGCCACGGCCGACGTGCGCTACGACGGCAGCACGGCATGGGTCACACTCAGCGGCGACATTGCTCCGCAGTTCACCGTCACGGCCGAAGGGGCCAACGTGGCGATGGTGGGGGCTGAAGGACTCTCCACCGAGGTCAGCTACACGCTCAGCGGCACTTCGGCCGACGGCTCCTTCTACATGGACGGCCCCTACAAAGCTTCCGTCACGCTCGACGGCCTCAAGCTCACCAATGCCCACGGCGGCGGAGCCATCACCATCGACTGCGGCAAGCGCATCGAACTGCACGTTCCCGACGGCACCACCACCGAACTGGCTGATGCTGCGGGCGGCACGCAGAAGGCCTGCCTCTTCGTGAACGGCCATGCCGAATGGAAGGGCGGCGGGCACCTCGTCCTCACGGGCAACTCGAAGCATGCCTATGCTTCCGACGAATACACCTGGCTGAAGCCTTCATTCGGCACGCTCACCGTGCGCGGGGCCGCCAGCGATGGCCTGCACGTGCAGCAGTATTTCCGCATGGACGGCGGCACGGTCAGTGTGAGCGGCACGCAGGGCGACTGCATCGATGTGAGCGTCACCAAGGACAACACCGATGAACTCAACGGCCAGACCCTCATTCAGGGCGGCAGCCTCACCCTCGATGTGACGGCCGACGACGTGAAGGGGCTCAAGAGCGACAGCCTCATCACCCTGGCGGGAGGCACGCTGCAGGCCAACGTGGCCGGACTGGGTGCCAAGGGCATCAGTGCCGGAACCGACCTGCTCGTGTCGCAGCTCACCGACGTGCCCACACAGGTGGAGATGACCGTTTCGGGCACCACCTACCACAAGGACGAGGCCGACGAGTCGAAGTGCCGCGGCATCAAGGTGAAAGGCGATTTCACCTTCAACGGCGGCACCATCCACATGACCGTCACGGGCAAGAAGGCCAAAGGCCTCTCGGTTGACGGCACTTACAACTACATCAGCGGCACCACCAACGTGCTGCCCGAGTGATCCGGCTTCACGCACTCCTTCATTTTCCCCAAACCCAAGCGCCCCATCGGCCTGGCTTGCAGCACTTGCTGCAAGGCGGCCGATGGGGCGCTTGTCATATAGTTTTATGGATGCTGCTGAACGCTACTCAGCCATTCATCGTACTGCCGCGGTTGGGAAGGCTCACGCCTCGGCCCAGTCCTCGATGGTGCCGGTGGTGGAGGAGAAACTCACCCC
>DAIRWG010000135.1:0-7276 GCA_036802405.1 Alloprevotella sp. | reverse complement strand
GATGCACCGAGGCGGTTGGCACCGTGGTCGGAGAAGTTGCACTCGCCGATAGCGAAGAGGCCGGGGATGTTGGTGGAAAGCTCGTAGTCCACCCAGAGTCCGCCCATGGTGTAGTGGATGGCGGGGTAGATCATCATCGGGTTGGTGTACTCGATGCCGTCGTTACCCTTGCGCACCACTTCGCCGGGCTTCACGTCGGTGATTTCCTCATACATGTCGAAGAGGTTGCCGTAGCGCTGGAGCACCACGTCGATGCCGAGGCGTCCGATGGCTTCGGTGAAGTCGAGGTAAACGGCCAAGCCCGTGTTGTTTACGCCGAAACCGGCGTCGCAACGTTCCTTGGCGGCACGCGAAGCCACGTCGCGGGGCACGAGGTTACCGAATGCCGGGTAGCGGCGCTCGAGGTAGTAGTCGCGGTCGGCCTCGTCGATGTCGGTCGGCTTGAGTTCGCCCTTCTGCAGCTTCTTGGCATCCTCCAGTTTCTTGGGCACCCAGATGCGGCCGTCGTTGCGGAGCGATTCCGACATGAGGGTGAGCTTCGACTGCTTGTCGCCGTGCACGGGGATGCAGGTCGGGTGGATCTGCACGTAGGCCGGGTTGGCGAAGTAAGCACCCTTGCGGTAGGCAGCGATGGCAGCGGAGCAGTTGCAGCCCATGGCGTTGGTGGAGAGGAAGTAAGTGTTGCCGTAGCCGCCGGTGGCGAGCACCACAGCGTGAGCGGCGAAGCGCTCGAGCGCGCCGGTCACGAGGTTGCGGGCGATGATGCCGCGTGCACGTCCGTCGATGATCACCACATCCTGCATTTCATAGCGGGTGTAGAGCTTCACGGTGCCGGCGTTCACCTGGCACATGAGGGCGGAGTAGGCACCGAGCAGGAGCTGCTGGCCCGTCTGTCCCTTGGCATAGAAGGTACGGCTCACCTGCACGCCACCGAAGGAACGGTTGGCCAGCGTGCCACCGTATTCGCGTGCGAAAGGCACACCCTGTGCCACGCACTGGTCGATGATGCTGGCGCTCACCTCGGCCAAACGGTAAACGTTGGCTTCGCGTGCGCGGTAGTCACCACCCTTCACGGTGTCGTAGAAGAGGCGGTAAACGGAGTCGCCGTCGTTCTGGTAGTTCTTGGCAGCGTTGATACCGCCCTGTGCGGCGATGGAGTGAGCGCGGCGCGGAGAGTCCTGGATGCAGAAGTTGAGCACTTTGAAGCCCATTTCGCCCAGGGAGGCAGCAGCTGATGCACCAGCCAAGCCTGTGCCCACCACGATGATGTCGAGTTTACGCTTGTTGGCGGGGTTCACCAGCTTCTGGTGAGCCTTATAGTTGGTCCATTTCTCAGAAATAGGGCCTTCGGGAATCTTGGAATCTATAGTAGCCATGATTGTTGTCGTTGATTAGATGTGATTAAAGGGGGAATCGTGGGGGAAATCAAGCTGCGCAGCAGGCACCGCCGCAGATGGCGAACTTGAGGGCCACCACCAGGAAGATGAGCATGAGCACGCTCACGTAGATCATGCCGATCATGCGCCAGCGGCAGAACCAGATCTTGCCGTTCCAGCCGAGTGTCTGGAATGCGCTCCAGAATCCGTGGGTCATGTGGAACCAGATGGCCACGAACCACACGATGTAGAGCACCGTGAAAATGGGGTTGGCAAAGGTGTGGGCGATCATCGCATAGCCGTCGGCGGCATCGATTTCAGCCACGTAGGCATATCCACCATTGAAGAGCTCGGCAAACATCATGTTGTACCAGAAGTTGAAGAGGTGGAGGAGCAGGCCGAGCACGATGATCACGCCGAGCACGAACATGTTCTGCGAAGCCCATTCCACCTTCTCGGGCTTCGAGGTCACGGCGTAGCGGTTGTTGCCGCGGGCCTTGCGATTCTGAAGCGTGAGGATGATGGCATAGATGAAGTGGAGGGCAACGAGCACGGCGAGGCCTGCGGTGGCAGCCACGGCATACCAGTTGGCACCCAGCATCTCACAAACCAAGTTGTAGCCATCCTTCGAGAAGAGGGCCACCAAGTTCATGCAGCCATGAAACGTGAGGAACAGAATGAGCGCAATGCCGGTGACCGACATGATTACCTTCCGTCCAATGGATGAATTAGTTAACCACATAAGTTGATTTTGAATTAAGTTGATATTAATTGTTATTAGATATTCCAACTCTCATCGTTCGGGCTGCCCGGCGGACGGCCCGTCAGAACGTGCGCGTTCCTCCCCATTTATGGGGAAAACGCGTTTCATGTGCAAAATTATAAAGTTTTATCCGTCTTTGCAAGTTTCCCTTGCAGTTTTTCGTGGCCCGTGCCCTCGGCCGTGGCATCGGCCGTGCCCTCGGCTGTGGCATCGGCCGGAGCCAAGGCCGGGCATAGAGCAAGCAAAGGCCACGGACCGGGCGGACGCTGCGGCATATTTCCGTGTAGCCGTTTCGTCCAGTCCGATCCGTGGCCGGAATGTGGGTCAGTCAGCGGTCAGCGTACGTTTCTTTCGGCGGAAACGCGGCCGGCCGCCAGCGTTCAGTGCGTGGGGGCGGAAAGCCACTCTCAGCGTGCCACCTTCACGGTGCGCACGCCCTGCGGGGTGTGGAAGCGCAGCACATAGGTGCCGGCGGGCAGGGTGCGGAGCTGCGAGTCGAGCTGTGCGCCGTCGGTGCGGAGCAGCTGGCGTCCGGCAGCGTCGAACACTTCCACGCGGGCATTGGCCGTGACTTCAGCCGTCTGGATGCCCTCGATGCTCGAAGCCGACACGATCATGCGCTTCGTCACCGCACCGCGTGAGGTGAGTTTCACATAGATGGCATAGCTGCCCGACTCTGCACCGCGGTAGAGCACGGTGAACTGTCCGCCTTCGGCAGGCACTTCGGTGGCCGAGATGGCAAAGTGCTCCTTGTCGGCCCCTTCCATGGCAATCTTTACCGGTTCCACCAGGTTCTCGGTGATCACGTTCACCGGTTCCGACACGAGGCGTTCGCCCGGTGCAGCCTCAAATGTGATTTCGGGCTGGTCGGTGGTGATGGTGGGCAGCGTGGTGCTGCCGAAGGTCACGTCGTCGATGTAGTAAACGGCCGCATGGTCCGAACCGCGCTCGCTCGTGAAGCGGAATCCCATGAAGAAGGTCGGTTCGATGTTCTGGCCCGTGAGGTCGACGTGGAATTCGGCCCATTCGCCGCTCTGGTTCTTCGAAGCCGGGAAGTCAACGCCTCCGATCGGCTCCACCTGCATCTCGCCGTTCTCGAGCCAGATGTAGCAGAGCTCGAGCTTGTCGGTCATGTCGTCGGTGAGGTTCTGCCCCATCACGCGGAAGGTGAAGAACTTCGACTTGGCGTTCTCGAAGTCCAGGGCCGGGGTCACGAGCAGCATCTGGCAGGGCGTGCCTTCGCCGCTTTCCACCTTGCTGTCGTAGGCCGTCACCTTGGCAGTCTGCTCGCCGGCATTCTCCTCGTCGTAGTCGGGGAAGGTGTAGCCCCACCAGGCGCGGGTGCCTTCCAGGGCCAGGTTCTTCCATCCCTCGAGGGCGAGCGGCTTGTTGTGCTCACCGTCGGTGAAAGGCTCGGCCAGCGAGGTGAGCGGATGCTCGCTCACGAGCGGCAGGTCGTCGCCCTCCTTCACGGGCTCCACGGGCTTGTCGGCAGCCAGTCCGCTGAGGCGGATCACGATGGGGTCGATGAACTCGTTGCGGATGGTCACCGTGGCCGAGCTCTCGCCGGCAGCCTTCGGGCTGTAGGTGATGACGAGGCGCTGTTCGCCCTGCGTCATGAGCAGCGAGGTGCTGGTGGTGAACGACTTGGTGCTGTCGTTCTGCAGCGTCACGTTCACATAGTCGGGCATGCCGTAGGGGGTGATGAGCACCGTGTCCTTCACTTCCTCACCCACGAAGGCGGTGTACTCCTTCGAGAGCGAAGCAGGCTTGATGCTCACCGAGGGCGGGTTGGCCGGGTCGGTGGCCATGCCTTCCAGCTTCACGGTGGCCAGCACGTCGTCGCCCTGCATGAAGTAGAGGTTGCCCTTGTCCTTGCCCACCTTGGCGGGCGTGTAGGTCAGGTTGATGTCGCCTTCATAGTTTCCTGCCGGGATGGTGGTCACGTCGGCCGAGTAGATGCCTTCCACGGCACCCGAGGGCACGATGGTGATGTCCTTGTCCTGTGCCACGCTCTTCACGTGTACGGTGCCCACCACGGTCGTTTCGCCCACCTTGCCGCGGGCCTTGAGGAACTGCGTCTGGTCCACTTCAAACGATGGGTCGAGCACTTCCTCCACGTCCTCCGTGCCACGCGGAGCCACGATCGGGCCGTTGGTCACGTTGGCCGAGGTGACGAGTCCGCTGAGGTTCACCTTGCCCGTGGGGATGGCGGTGCCGATGAGCGAGGTCTGCTTGAAGATGCGCACCTTGCCCGAATGGCCGTCGGCATCGGTGAAGGTGGGCTGCGTCATGCCTTCGGCAAACTGTGCCCCTTCGTCGAATCCGCTGAGCGTGACTTTCTTGAACTTCACGAGGCGGTTCACATAATTCTTCACGTTCTCCTTCACTTCCTCCACCGTGGCTTCCACGGCTTCCACCTTCTGTCCGTGGGCCGAGGCGGTGAGGGGCTGCAGGCTGAGCGGCACGAGGTAGTTCACGCCGAGCTGTGCGCCCACATAGGCACCGAAGGCATTCACGCTGTCGCCCTGCTGCCAGTTGATGGTGGCCCCCATGCCCCAGTCGTCGGTCAGCTTGATGCCGCCTTCGGCATCCTGCAGGTAGTAGGTGGCAGGCGAGGTGGTGGAGTCGACGAAGCTCACCACGGCATGGCCCGTGTAGAGGAGAGCCTCGTAGGTTTCGGCCTGCATGCTCTGGAATTCCTTCAGCGAGCTGACCATGGGGAGTGCCAGGCCGTTGGAGTTGAAAGTCGTGCTGCCCAGTTCGGCATCGCCGCTCTTGGCCGTCACCGTGCAGGCAAAGGGTTCGCCCGTGGTGCTGCTTCCCGTGTAGCTCATGGTGAAGGGCACCTTCACGCCACCCTCTGCCATCACTTCCGTGGCGGGGATGGTGGTGCGCTCCAGCTGCATGCCCTCGTAGTCGGTGCTGAGGGTCACGTCGTCGGTCAGGTTGGCGCCGCTGAGGCTCAGCACGCCGTGATAGGGCACACCCTTGTAGACCACGTAGGGCGTTTCACCCTCGAATTCCGCCTTCAGTTCCGGCTGGGCGGGCGTGTCGCCTCCGGCAAAGAGTCCGGCATAGGTGTCGCTCACGCGCAGGGCACCCACCTGGAGCTTGCCTTCGCCATAGCCCCACGAGAGGCTCTGGTTGAGCATCACGGCCTTGTAGCCGTAGCCCTTGTCGGTGCTGCCGTAGGCCGAGCCGTCGGTGCCCACGGCCGTTTCCTCGGCGGGCGTTTCGGTGTAGCTTTCGGGGTTGACGAAGAGGGTCACCTCCTCGTTGCCCTTGCCGTCAAGCTTCATGCGTGCCACCACCAGGTAGGTGGTGCCGTAGTCCAGGTCGGCAGTCATTTTCTGGGGCGCTCTGTTGCGGTTGTACACCACGCCGAGCCGGTACTTTCCGTCCACCGTGCCGGGGCCGTAAGTCACGTTGCCCCACATCAGGGGCGCATTGTTCACCGCCACGTCCTGGGCCATGGTGCGGCCCACGAAGGTGATGAACGCGGTGTGCTTCTTGGCAGCCTGCGTCACGTTGACGTATGCCGCCAGCCAGATTTCGCCCTGGGCGATGCCGCGGTCGCTCTCGTCGAAGATCCGCACGAGGCTCTCGTTGTCCTCGCCGTTGTGCATGTCTGCCACGTTGGTGGTGGTGCCGAGGGGGCATCCGCTCACGCTGAGGCTGCCGGCCTTCACCTAGATGGGGTTCTTGTAGTAGTAGTTTGAGTTGGTGAACCATTTGCCGCCGCTCTGGCTGGAGAGGCTGCCTTCGGGATAGGCGAAGTCCTCGGCAAATGTCCACTGCGCCCGGGCCGGAAGTGCAGAGCAGAGCACGCCGGCCACGAGAAGCAAGCAGAAACTGAGTAGGGAGTAAGCTTTCTTCATAAGCAGGTTCGTATTGTTTTTGTTATGGATTTCCAAGTCGGTTTTTGCATTGTGTAATCTTGAATGCAAAAATACTTTCAAATTCCTAAAAAGCCAAGCGTTTTGCCTACTTTTTTGCCGTTCTCCGCGCTTTTGTCACACAATGGGGCATCCGCCGTAGCCTCGTGGCCTCATCGGGCGGTATAATATTTTTGCGGTGGCATGGGTTACAAATGGCCCTGTCGCTTCATAAATAGTCGGAAGTGCACAAAAAAAATGGCAACCACGCATCGTCACGACGCACAGTTGCCTCACAGAACTTATATAGAGATGAAAAAACTATCTTTTCCTTGGTGCCCACCTTTTCAGGGTGGCCGGCTGCGTTTTGCTTTAAGGGGGTGGGGAATGTGGATGCTATATCCCGACGATTGCGTTTGCCATTAGTCGTTTCTACTATTCTCGGTTGCTTCCTTGCCGTGTGAGCAAGTGCTCTTTTCAAAACTCTTGACGTAATGCCTACCGCAATTCTCCCTTTGCGCAGTCATTTTACGCTACAAAAGTACGCCTTTTCAAAGTAGTTTCCAAATAATGTGACCATTTTCTGCAATTAAATATTGCAAAAAGCGGTTTCGGGGGGTAAAATTGCAATTCGGCCTCTTAAAGTGGTCGTTTGGGGTGCTTCTTGGCCGTGGCGAGGGACGGCAGAGCTTGTTTTCCGCGGAGGCATTAAGGAGCTGCGTCTGGGGCCCGCGGTTCCCCACACCACCCCCCGTTGAGAAATCCGCCGCAGGCTTTCCGTTGCTTCGCAAAGGAATCATGTGCAGCATCGCGTTACCCCGAGTTTGACACACGGGGCTTTCGCTCGTGCGCGCATGCGTGCGCATACACTACACTGCAATTGCATTTTTTACTGTCAGTCTGTCATTTTCGCTACCGCGGTACCGTCGCAACAAGTCCCGGACTTTTTCGAAAAGGCCTTAGGCTTGTAAAAATTCCCTTGGGACTTTTTCATCGCGCAGCCTCCAAGTGCCGGAATGCCCTAAAGTGTACCCATCGCGTCGACACTGCTGACAGGTGACAGCAAAATAGTCAATTACGCTGTATATACGCGCGTGCGCGCGTAAGGGCGAAAGAAAATTCGGTACGTCCAGCGGGCGTACCGAATTCTCTCGGTTTTTAAAGACGGCCCGGGCCCACATGGCGAGCATCGTTGCGCATGCAAAGGCCCGCCACGCATGAGGGGGAGATTTTGAGGGTTTTGTAACGAATCGTGTGGG
>DAIRWG010000134.1:7171-7283 GCA_036802405.1 Alloprevotella sp. | reverse complement strand
CCAATGCCGAAATGCGTCAGGACATGAATGTGGAGGACGAATACTATCAAGCCATAGAAGACCGCGATACGGCCATCATGGAAAGAGATAAAAAGCTGAAAGAGCAGGAAGC
>DAIRWG010000134.1:1462-7071 GCA_036802405.1 Alloprevotella sp. | reverse complement strand
ACAACTCACCCAGCAGGAAGCACAACTCACCCAGCAGGAAGCACAACTCACCCAGCAGGAAGCACAACTCACCCAGAAGGACGCGCAACTTCGTGCCTTGGTTAGAGCGTTGCAAGGGAGTGGTATGCAAAAAGAGCAGATACTGCAAATCACAGGTTTGAGCGAAGAAGCACTTCTTGCGCTTCTTTGTGAATAGATAGGGTGCCCTGTTTTGTGTACTCATTTCGCATGCGTCAAGGGTGGGCTGAAAGCAACAATTGGACTTTCAGCCCGCCCATGCCATGTCCACTCACATGAATGTTCTTAGGATTAAAAATGCGAACATCAAACTGGATGTCCTACTCATTAATTCAAAAGAATCTGACCGCAAGGAAAATGACAGAACGCGCAAATCCAGATAAAAACGCCTGACGGTTTCGCGCGCACGCGCGCATACATACAATGCAATTGCATTTTTTGCTGTCACTCTGTCATTCGTTACGAAAAGAATTTGGTGCATTGTTGTTGATACTACAGCACTACAAGAGATGCATGCTGGCGCGCCAGCAAATAGTCCACGGAGAATTTTTTATAAGTCCCCTAAGCATTTCGACAAGTCTCAGACTTGTTGAAATGCTTAAGGGACTTTTTTAATTCCTCCCCGAAGCAGTTTTCAGTACCATGGTGGAGTAATTAAGGTACCGTGGTGGAATTTTTACAGTACCGTGGTGGAGTAATTACAGTACCGTGGTAGAATTTTTACGGCACCATGGTAGAATTTGAGAAAGTCTGGGACTTGTGCATCGCGGTGCAAGGGCATGAAAGTACATGTAAGCCGTGACAGAGAATGCATTAAAGGTGAAGCGTAAATAACGCGGATGTTATTTTTGGGGGGGCGCTACAAAATATCCCCGTTCTCCGCATACGATGAAAGGGAATGCTGACGGATGACAGCAACGGTGCTGACAGATGACAGCAAAAAACGTGATTACCTTGTATGTATATGCGCGTGCGCGCGCGAGGACTTCGCCGCGCACGCACATGATTTGCTGTCACTTGTTGATTTCGGCAATGTCGACGATTTTGTTGACAATGGCGTAGATGGTCAGCCCCGCCACCGAGTGGATGTTGAGTTTGCGGGCAATGTTCTTGCGGTGGGTCAGCACCGTGTTGAGCGAGATGTACACCTTGGCGGCAATCTCCTTGTTGGAAAGTCCGCACACCACCCAGTGCACGATTTCGCGTTCGCGGTCGGAGAGCAACTCTTCGGGTTCTTCCTCGCCATTCGCCAGTTCGCCCGACTGCACCTTCGACTCCAGAATCTGCACGGCAGGCACAAAGATGTCCTCCTCCACCTGGCAGTGCACGCGCAGGTCGTTCTCGCAGGTGAAGATGTTGTAGAGCACATTGTTGAGCAGTTCCGCCTTGTCGGTCGGGGTGTAGTACTTGATGATGATGTTCTTCAGCTCCTGCAGCTTCTGGTCGATGTTGCCGTGTCCGCGGGCAAACTGCTCGATGGAGTAGTCCTTGGGGCGCCGGCCTTGCAGCAGTTCCTCCACGTAGGTGAACACGCGGCGGTTCTCGTAGAGCATGTGCTTGCGCACCTCGCCCATGTAGTCGTCGTAGAACTTGAGGATGAGATACGACACATCGTTCTCGGGCGAGCAGTCGATGGCTTCGAGCAGTTTGCGGCGGATGGCTGGCAGCTGAAAGTCGAGAAAATAGGTGTGTGCCTGCTTCAGGTAGTTGGTGAGGCAAGGCACCGACAGGTCGGCCAGTTGGTCGGCCACTCCCGATGCATCGTTCTTGATGTAGTTTGCCACGGCCAGAAACGTGGTCGTGTCCACGTGGTGTGCTTCGCAGACTTGGCGCACCGTTTGTTCGCCAAAGCCGAGGGGAATGCCGAAGCGCGACATCATTTGCAGCAGTGAGGGTTCGTCTGAAATCACGTCGCTCATGTGGTCGGTCGGCTTGTAGTTGGAGTATAGCGTCATGTGTTGTGGTTTGTTTTCCGCAAAATTACGGATTATTTTTGTTTGTTGCAAAACGAAGTAATACCCACTTGTGGGTATTTTCCATCCTTCATGGGTTAGGGACATGCAGCGTTTCCCGATTTGCGCCCCGTTATTATGCCTTAAGTGTGTGATTGTACCCCCGGAAAGGTCGGCGTAACTTTGCACTCGAAAACAAGACTACGACACGATAATGAAAGGATTGATTCTCGCAGGCACCTTAGCCATCGGTTGGGTGCTGCTCACAGCCGGGGCCAGTCGTGCAGATTCTGTGGCCGAACTTCCATCCACATCGGCCGTCGACGGCCTGACCAGTGCCACACCCGTGCAGCCCGCCCGGCGCGACACAACAGCCACCAGAAAGAAAACGGCCAAAAAGAAGCAGACGAAAAAGTCAAGCCGGCGCAGCAAGGCCAAAGCCAGTGGCTGCAAACCCTCCGCCTGTTGAGGCTTTCATTAATAAAAGAGAAATCGAACACGCACACATCACCCCCTATGAATAGCAAAATCACATTGCTCGCTCTCACCTCCCTGCTGACCGCAGGTTGCCTGCAGGCAGCAGAGGTGGAAACGACTGCCGCGCCCGACAGCGTGGCCTCGGCCACCCAGTCGGAGGCCCCTCGCAAGGCCAAGCGCCTTCGTCAACTTGCATCGAACGACGACAGCTACGAGAAGTTCCGCTTCGGCGGCTACGGCGAAATGGTGGCCAGCTTCATGAACTATGGCATCAACCGTTTCTCCGGCACCAACTACGGCAACACGCGAGAGAACCGTAACTCCATCTCCATTCCACGATTTGTTTTTGCTTTGGACTACAAGTTCTCACCCAAATGGATTCTCGGTTCCGAAATCGAGTTTGAGTCAGGTGGCGTAGGTTTCGCGCAAGAGTTGGAAGCCACGGAGAACATGGAGTATGAGTATGAGGTGGAAAAAGGCGGAGAGGTGGCATTAGAGCAATTCCACATCACGCGTCTCATCCATCCAGCATTCAATGTGCGTGTCGGTCACATGATTGTGCCTGTGGGCCTGACCAATTCGCACCACGAACCGATCAACTTCTTCGGCACCTCGCGTCCTGAGGGCGAAACCACCATCATCCCCTCCACTTGGCATGAAACGGGTTTGGCCGTCTACGGATCCTTCGGCCGGGGCTATGCCAGCTTCGACTACGAGGCCATGGTGGTGGCCGGACTCAATGCCGACGGCTTCGGCCGCGACAACTGGGTGGCCAGCGGTAAGCAGGGCATCTTTGAAACCGACAACTTCACGTCGCCGGGCTATGCTGCACGCCTTAACTATAATGGTGTGCCAGGTTTGCGCATCGGAGTTTCGGGCTATTATTGCCACGATGTGACGGCCAATGCCGACAAGCGGGCCAAGTATTCCTCAGTGAATGGAGCTGGTCTGAAGATCCTTTCGGCCGATGCACAGTATAAGAACACTTATGTGACGGCTCGTGCCAATGTCATTTGGGGCGAACTGGACAAGGCTGACAAGATCAGCAGCATCAACACCAGTCGTTCGGATAATTCCTATCCCAGTGGCAAGATGCGTGTAACGGCCAAGAATGCACTGTGCTATGGCGCAGAAGTCGGACTCAATGTCAGTGCATTCTTCCATAATTCCAAAGTGCCTGTCATCTATCCGTTCGTACGATACGACTACTCCAACCCTCAGCAAAAGGGTGAAGGCAAGTCTGTGATGGACAAACGTTTGCAAGTGAGCAAGTGGAGCGCTGGTCTCAATTGGTACGCGTTGCCCAATCTCGTGGTGAAAGCAGACTATGCCACCCGCCAGATCGGTACGCAGAAAGTGTTCGGCACTTCACGTTACAACAGTGAGAATGAATTCTCCATCGGCGTGGCCTATGTCGGCTGGTTTACCAAGCGGTAAGCTATATAATCGTGTCCGCATATAACAAAAAAACACATACAGAATAATGAACAAGCATTTTCTCTTTGCATCTCTTTTTGCTATGGGGCTGTTGGTTGCTCCCGTGGCTATCACTTCTTGCAGCAGCGATGATCCCGTTGTGAATCCCGATGAAAAGCCTGCCGGCGAGGCATTCCTCTGCATCGAACAGATTCTGGACGGCTGCGATGATATTTCCAATGAAGTGGGCGAAGCCAAAATCGGTGACCCCCTCACACTTTGGAACCAGAACAAGCACACTGAGGCACTCTATGCCGTGGAGTCGTGGTATAGCTACCACTCTCGCGAAGATTACCGCAACAACATCTATTCCATCCGTAATGCTTACTATGGCAGCCGCGACGGAAGCATTGCCGAGAAATCTCTTTCGAAGCTCGTGGCCAGCGTGAACCCCACCCTTGACACGGAAATGAAGAATGCCATCCAAAGCGCAGCCGATGCCATTTGGGACATTCCCGATCCTTTCCGCAACAACATCGCCAGTGCCCAGAGCCTTGTGGCACAGTCCAAGTGTGCAGAACTCAATGAGAAGGTGAAGGAGGTGAAGGGCTACATCGAGCGTACCGGCTCCATCAACCAGGACGAGAACCTCGACCCCATCATCCAGCACTATGTGGAGAACGTGGTACTTCCTACTTACAAGGCCTTGCGCGACGGCAATGCCGCCCTCTATGATGCTGTGTTGGCATTCCAGGCCAATCCTAGCGACGAAGGTTTCAAGAACGTGGCTAATGCATGGCTCAATGCACGTGAACCCTGGGAAACCAGCGAAGCCTTCCTCTTCGGTCCGGTGGATGCCCTTGGCCTTGACCCGAACATGGACTCTTGGCCTCTTGACCAGAACCAGATTTCCAACATCTTGAATTCCGGCAACTTCGATGACCTCACTTGGGGCGATGGCGATGACGACGAAACCATCGAGGCCAAGCAGAGCGTACGCGGTTTCCACACGCTTGAGTTCTTGACATTCCGCAACGGCGTGGCCCGCACGCTTCACGATGTGGCTTCTTCCGATGACACTGCCGACCTCGTGTACAATGCACAGAATGCCAAGTCGTGGGGCAACTACATGAAGCAGGTGGCCTATCTCCTCAAGCAGGATGCCGAAACACTCTACAACAGTTGGTCGGTGAGCTACAACAATGGCGACAGCTTTGCCAAGCAGTTTCTCTCACACAACTTCAAGTAATTCGAGAATTTGAAACGAAACGTTACGACAAAAACAGTTGGAACCTAACACCTGGAGAGCAAGGCAACCATGAAAATGGTGGCCTTGCTCTTTGGCGTGCCAAATGGTTTTCCTAACATCACATCAGTTGCTATTATGCATTTTGCATCAAAAATAAAATTTCTGCCCCTTTGTGTCGCGGCTCTCGCATTGGCTTCGTGTGAGGACGACGACGGCATCACCGTGGAGGACATACAGGTGCCCGGCAACTATGCCCTGTCGGCCGACATCTCCACCGTGTTCACCCAGTCCACCTTTGCCTACGACACCGATGCCGACTGGCTGAGCGGCATCTATTCCAATCGTTTCAACAAGGGCGACCGCCTTTACAAGGATGCCCGTACCAGCAGCAACGGCATCGGCGGTGGACTCGGCCCGGTGTATGCCGGCTACAGCTGCGAGAGCTGCCACCGCAATTCGGGCCGCACTGTGGCTGCCAACAACTGGAAGGCCTGGAA
>DAIRWG010000134.1:0-1362 GCA_036802405.1 Alloprevotella sp. | reverse complement strand
CAGCACCAGGACCTCACCGTGGAACTCGGTTTCTCGAGCGACATGGGCGTGACCAACAGCCGCTATCCCGAGGAAATCTGCGAGGGCCAGTCGCAGATGAAGGGCGGCAGCATGATGGGTCTGTCGTACGAACAACTCGACGTGTCGACAGAGGACATGGAGAACGTGGACCTCTACCTGCACGGCCTGGGTGTGCCGGCGCGCCGCCTCGGATCCACTTACAAGAAGGTGCAGTATGGCGACCGAATGATTACCGAACGCGAAATGGTGAGCATCGGGCAGCAGAACTTCTACAAGGCCAAGTGCCACCTGTGCCACGTGACCACGCTCCACACCCGCAAGAGCGGTGCCACACTGCTCAACGGATTGCACCTGCCCTGGCTCGGCGGACAGACCATTCACCCCTACTCCGACTACCTGCTGCACGACATGGGGTCGGAAATCATGGGTGTGGGACTCAACGACAACTATTGCAGCGGCTTGGCCCGCGGCAACGAGTGGCGCACCACACCGCTGTGGGGCGTAGGCCTGCAGAGCAAGGTGAACGGACACACAAATTTCCTGCACGACGGACGTGCACGCAACTTCGTGGAGGCCATCATGTGGCATGGAGGCGAAGGCGAGGCTTCGAAGAACCTCTTCCGCAAGATGGCGAAGAAGGACCGCGATGCCCTGGTCAAGTTCCTCGAATCGCTGTAAGGCTTCTCAGTTGACGAGTCGACACATTATTTTCCAATTCAAAACTCCAAAGCAACATCACATTCCTATGAACCGCAACATCATAGCCCTGGCCGCCCTTATGGCCGCCGGCAACCTTTCCTCCTTTGCCGAAGAATCCTTGGCCGAAACGATTCCTTCCGACAGCATTCGGCAAATGGCCAATCAGCAGGAGTCGGATTCCAACGACAAGCGCACGAGCCGCGTGAAGTATGCTCCCGTCGACCTCGACACCGACAACGGTGTGGTGTCGTTGGCCGGAAGCCGCGGCTTTACCATCCAGACCAAGAAGGGCGACTTCATCTTCAAACCCTACATGCTGGTGCAGACCAGCGGCAACTTCAACTGGTATGACGACGAGGGCCTCGACAAGGCCTACAACCAGGACAATGTGGAAAACTCCGGTTTTGCCATTCCCAACGCCATCCTCGGATTCACCGGCAAGGCCTTCAACAAGGTGACCTTCAACCTCTCCATCAATGCAGCCAAGAGCGGCGGCAACCTGCTGCAGCAGGCATGGTTCGACGTGAAGTTCAACAATCCCGTGCAGCTCCGCGTGGGTAAGTTCAAAACGCCCTTCTCACATGCCTACCTGACCACCTTGGGCGAGACGCTCTTCCCGCAGCTGCCCACATCGCTCACCAC
>DAIRWG010000133.1:4476-7366 GCA_036802405.1 Alloprevotella sp. | reverse complement strand
TCATTCGGATGCTCGTTGAATCAATAATGCGAACAACAAACTGTACACTCTAATAGCCAAACAAGCTCGCCTTATTTTCCTCCAAGAATTGCTCACCATGAATTGCTGCAAACAATTTCTCGCCAGTTGGATTCAATTTACGCGGACTTGATTTCATAGAAAATACAGATGATGATTTTGGATGCTTTTCCACCAGTATGGTCTTGATTTTCGTAATATCGTCACGATGCGTATTACAGGGCAAGTTTCCCAGCATTTCTTCCAATTTCGTCACCGATTTCTCTATATTGTCAATACGCACAGAAGTCTGCCCCAGTTTGAATACTTTGGACAAAACAAACTACATACCACCAAGAATTGTGGCAGCAGCACCAATAACCGTACAGACAATTTCTATTATATTCATTGTTACATACCCGTTCATTGTTGAACGTGCTGCAAATATACAAAGAATATCCATCATTTCACGCAGAAGCAACAAATCTTCTTCTCATTTACAGGTGTTTCACCATCAATCAGACAACTTTATTTGCTGATTATTCCGTCAACAGGAAACGTAGCGCATACGAGTCGATGCTTTCCAATATCTCCTCACGGTTGTGGTTGGTAGCTGTTTTCACAAGAGCCATGCCTCTGAAGGTGCCACCGTCAAGTCCCTTGCCATGCAGTCCACCACCTTGGAATGAATTCCATGCTATATGTGCCAACCTTTTCCAACAAAGCACATCGCGTGGCCACCCACTCGAGACATATGCCCCCTGTTTGCTCACACGGCACTGACATATTCCGGCAGGATGGGATGGTGCATCCGCCAATCAATGCTCATGGGCCTGTCGTCGCATGAGGAGATGTAGTCAACCAGGCCGAAGCAACGGTAGGGATTGGTGTTGCCAAATCCGTCCGACCTGCTTTCACGCACAAAGAGGAGAAATTTCTTGCGGTTCATGGCCTGCTCCACATAGCGCCGGCCTTTGTTGGTATGGCTCTCCGAACTTTGCGATTTCCAGTGAAACTGGTTTTCACTCACCACATAGTCGTCGTACATGGTAGAAGGTGAAAAGTCGTGCGACGACTTGTTGAGCGTCACGAAGAAGAGTTCCGTATTCCGGTCTTTCACGTTGAACACTCCGGCCACGCTTCCCCGCATTTTCCGTTCAGCCGTTTGCTGCCCGAAGATGGCAAATACCTCCTCACGGGTGTAGCAGGCATACTGTTCCAGGGCCAGAGGAATGCCTTCCCCCACGGGAAATGTTGTGGTCGAGATGTTGTCCAGCAGGAAATCCGCCAGTTCCAGTGCTTCCTGCACAAACAGTGGATAGCGTTTCACCCGGTCCAGCCCTTCCTCAATGCTCTTCACCCCCACACGGGAGGCCGTGTCCTGAAGCAGTGCATAGTAGAGCATCGTTCCGAAGGCCTGTTCCCGTTCATCCGAAAGCAAAGTCGGTGAGGGCGAAGCCAGCACACGCCGCACGAAGCGAAGGTAGCCGGCACTGTTGGCATGAACCAGATTGACCATCCCCTTTTCCAAGCGCTTGGTCAGAGCGTCTGGCTCGTAATGGCAGTATCCGGCTTCTTGCTTGAGGTTGGTCCAGCAGTTGCCCCTTCCCTTGTAGATGATGCGCACATCTTGCCCGTTGTTGTCGACAAATTCCTTCAACGTGGGCACGTGGTCATACGATTGGAGTTCGCGCAGCAAGCGCCGATGATTGTAAACAGCCGCCTTGATGTTGTCCAGCACATAGCGTTGCGCCTTCTCCTCCATGTGGATGGTGCAGCCGTGGGGCAGGAAGGTGAATCCATTCGTCACTTGCTCCGCCACACTCTTGTCAGTGCGCGTCATGAGGCTACGGAACCGGCTCGTGAAATCGTAGCGACGGTTAAGCTGCGCCACAAAGTCGAACACCGTGAGCAGTTCCTTCCCCTCACTCAAGCGAAGTCCACGGCCCAACTGCTGCACAAACACCGTCAGCGAATCGGTGGGACGGAGAAACAGCACCGTGTCCACTTCCGGGATGTCGATGCCTTCATTGAACATGTCAACCACGAAGAGGTAGTTAATCTCTCCGCAGGCCAGCTGCTTGCGGAGCGTGTCGCGCTGATTGTCGCGGTCGGCCGTCAGGTAATCCGCCCGCAGCCCGGCACGTCTGAAGTGCGCTGCCATGTAGCGGGCATGCTCCTTGGTGGCACAAAACCCGAGTGCTCGGCACCGCGTTTCGTCGGGCAGATAATAGTGCAGGCGGTCGATCACCAGGTTCACCCGCTCCTGGTTGCAGAGCCTTTCGGTCAGCTTGGTGGCCACGTATTTGCAGCCCTGCATCAAGTCATCAGCCGTGAGATCGGTGTTGTCGCTGATGCAGAGGTACTGGAAGGGGGTGAGCAGACCTTCATCGAGCGCCTTCGGCAAACGGATTTCTGCACTGATGCGGTTGTCGAAGTCGGGAAGCAGGCTCCGACTGTCCATTCGTTCGGGCGTTGCCGTCAAGCCAAGGAGCAGTTGCGGTGCGAAATGCGTCAGCAGCATGCGGTAACTGTCGGCCGTCAGATGGTGTGCTTCATCGATCACGATGTAGTCGTAGTAGTCGGAAGGCAGCGAAGCAAAAATGTCGGCATAGCGGGCATTGAACGTCTGGACTGACACGAAAAGATGACTGATGCCCCGCTGCGGCAGATAATCCCCCACCCACAATTCACCAAAATTGTTGTCGGCCAGCACACGCTGGTAAGTGTGCAAAGCCTGCACCAGAATTTCCTGCCGGTGTGCCACGAAGAGCAGCCGGCTGCGGTCATGCTTAGCCGCGAAGCGCTTGTAGTCGAAAGCCGAAATCACCGTCTTGCCCGTACCTGTGGCTGCGACAATCCGGGTCCGGCTCACACATCCCTTGTTCAAGGT
>DAIRWG010000133.1:0-4466 GCA_036802405.1 Alloprevotella sp. | reverse complement strand
TACCTGTGGCAGCCACAATCAGGTTGCGTCGGATGCCCTGTGCGCGAACCGCTTCCAGCTGGTCGAGAATCTGCTTTTGGTGAGGCAGCACCATATACTGCTGCCCTACCCGGCCAGCCACCCCCTTGGGCAGCCGTGCCTTCTGAAGTTCGGCATAAAGCTTTTCTGCGCCACCCACACGGTAATCCTCGAAGTTAGGACTGTGCCAATAGATGTTGAAGGCGGCCAACGCCGACTTGATGATGTGCGGATTCTCCACATGAGTGACACGCACATTCCACTCAAGCCCGTCGGTCTGTGCCGACTTCGAGAGGTTCGACGAACCGATGTAAGCCGTACTGAAGCCGGAGTTACGCTCAAAGATGTACGATTTCGCATGCAACCGCTCAATGGCTGTGTTGTAAGAAATGCGTATTTCCGTTCGCGGCAATTCCGCCAGGCGCTCCACAGCCTTTGCCTCTGTCACTCCGCAATAGGTGGTGGTAATGATGCGCAGCCGATGGTTCGGTTGCTCACAGAATCGCTTCAGGTGGTCGTAAATGAGGTTGAGCCCCGAAAGCTTGAGAAACGAAACGATCAGGCAAATGCTGTCGGCACTCTCGATGTCGCGGCATATTTCAGCATTCAGCGGCACCTTGCTCTGTCCGCCAGTGAACAGGCTGCTGATACGGAATCCCGTCAGCGGTCGCACTGGTTCGCGGCCGGTGGCCTGCAGGGAAACCGCTTGGGGGGCAGACAGCACGGCCGAGAGCAGTTGCCGCTTATTGGCAATCTGCTCTTGCTCATCGCCCCCCATGAAGTCAATCAGACGATTGGCGAAGTCCACCCGTTCTTCCACCGACAATGCTTCGTCGGAAAGCCGCGTAGCAATCAGATGGCCCAAGTGGTTGGCCAGAAGCGTGGGCGTTTCGGCATCGTCCATGTCTTCCTGCCGGCACACCCAGCCCTGCTGCTCGGCTTGCGCCATGTCGTGCTGGAGTTCACCCGTAATCAAATTTTCGTAGACTCCTTCTTGTAGTTTGGTCATATGGCTTTGGTTCGCTGATTCAGGAAAGGTTTCTCATTCATGTTTGTCCGTTCGCCTTGCGCTCCACGTGACCTCATTTCGGGTTTCACATCGATGAAGGCGAATCCATGCACTGCAAAATTAAGCAAAAATGGCCGAACACCAAGCACACCGGTGCGCGATGTACGTTTCGTCCATGCAGATTCTTCCACCCGATAGTCCGTAAAGATGGCCTCCATAGAACTTAACGGACTATTGGATACGGGTGTCCAGCCCCTTCATCAGCATCTAGCAAAAGGCCCGTTTTCACAATTCGATGCCCCGGATGCGGTCGAGCACATCGGCTCCTCGCTCGACGGCATCGAGCATCTCCAGCGTGCGTTCGCTCCATCCGCTGATGAGCGTGACGTCGGCACGGGCCATGCTGATGGGCGAATGGCCGTAGCCCGCCAGGTCGAACAGGTAGAGGTGCGCCTGCGGCGAAATCCGCTTGTAGGCGTGCCACAACTCGGTGAAGTCCTTCTGCTGCCCGGAATAGAAAGGAGAGTTCCAGAACTGGCAGTCGGTGAAAAACATCACCTTGTCCACCACCACCTTCTCCTTCAGCATCCACTCCAACGGTTTGCAGCCGTTCGTGCCGTAGCCCACCTTTCCAAGCAGGTTGTTCAGGGTTTCAGCATGGCACAGGATGTCGGCATGCGGCAGGTTGACCACCTTCCAGTCATCAGCAAAGATGCCCGAAACGACCTTCGCGCAGCGGTTCTGCAACGTCATGGCCAGCAAGTTGCCCACCTCGTAGAGCTGCACCTTGCTCCTGACGCTCAACGGACGCTGCATCGACCCGCTCATGTCGCACGCCATCAGCACCCTCGAGTCACGACCGAATCCCGCCACGTTGGCTGCACTGGCACGGATGGCGCGTTCCAAGGCATCGAGCAGCATCGCAATGCTGGCCGAAGGCACCTCACGCTGCTCCTTGTAGGCCGACAGATAGCGGAAAGGCAGCTGCCGGGCCTTCGCCACCTCGCGGGCATCGCCGATGCGGGCGGCCACGCACTGCACCACCTCGTCGTCCACCCGCGCCTCCACGATGTTGCGCAGGTTGCGCAGCAAGGCCATGTAGCCCATTTTGCCGCTCCCCACCAGTTCGGTCCACTTCTCGCGGAAGGCCTCACGCTTTTCCTCCTCGCTTCCGAACGCCCTCTGGCCCAAGGCCGAAAGCTCCGTTTCCCAAGTGTAGGGCACACGCAGCTCGCCCCGCACGATGCGGTCGAAGAGGGCCTGCTGCGCAGCATCCTTCGCCTTCGGATGCACGAGAAACAGGGCATCGCGCAGCGTCACTTCCAGCTGGCTGCGGTCGTACTTGGCCAGCTGGTACTCATCGAAACGGCAGAAGGCCCGCTGCAACCCCACCTGCACCTGGTGCGACAATCGGCCCAGCTTCTTGATGCCGCCGCGCGGATTGCGCCACGCATAGCACATGAGCAGCTCTATGATCTCGTCGGCACGCATCACGGTGCGCTCGATGGCCCGGCTCACGAGGCCGTCGCCATGATGCACCCGCGCCAACTCCACAAGCAGCAGCAGCGGCACGCTGCGCAGGCGCATCTCGGTGCGCGCATACACCGCCAGCTGCGCCACAAACTGGGCACTCACCTGCCCCACCAGTTCTGCCACGCGGCTGACCTGCTCCTGCGGCGTTTCGTAAAACTTCGGCTGCAAGGCCATGGTGCAAACGGCGGCATAGAGTTCCGTTTCCGCATCCATGCGGAATGCATCGGCACCCTCGTGGTTGCGCACCTTCGCGCTGTCTTTCAAAATCTGATTGAAGCTCATGTTGATGTTCGTTTTTCAGTGAATCATTCGCCTCCCTCCGGTTGGCTGAAAAAGGAACCCGGTGAAACAATCGCAAGGTGTAATTTTGGGAAATTCACCCAACGCTGGCGACCGCTCCTTGCCCCAAGGGGGGGCAAAGGTTTTCGGATGCGGAAGCCCTATCACGGTTTATCAAACGAAGTAACACCTCGCTACGTCAACCGGGTTCATTCGTCATGGGGGCAGGCATCGAACCTGCCAAGTGCCGCATCTCACGGCACCACGCCCACCGCCCCATGTGCAAAGGCCGGAGCAACAATCGGATGCAGACTGGGGGCATGCGTTTTTCCCCCAAGAGGCATCCATCAAGAATGCCACGAGCACGAAGTATCTGCGTCCTACGGCATCCGGCCCGAACGCGGGAAAGGCAAGGCAACAAGCGCAAGGACGTTCAAGCCCGCTTTTAACCAATTTATAACCATAACTTTCAGCAGAGAGTCTGGCTCGAACCGATGCTCTCTGGCTCTACCATCAAAGCATTTCCTTGCCGCTGCACCTGCCTTCTCGCAAATTCTGGTGCAAAGGTAGGGAGGCGCTACGCAACCTTTTTGCGTAGCGCCGATTTTTTTCGGGAAAGATGCAGAAAAGTGACAGCAAAGTCCCCTTTCTCGCGCGCACGCGCGTTTACAGCGTAATTGCATTTTTTGCTTTCATCTGTCAGCGGGCCGACGGTGCTGCGGCGCACAATTCACGAACACCATGGCAGCGCAATTACAGTACCGCGGTGGTGTAATTACGGTACCGCGGTAGAATTTTTACGGTACCGTGGTAGAATTTGAAAAAGTCCGGGACTTTTTCACCGCGGTGCCATTGGTGTGAAACGACCAACTGGCATCATACCATCCCCCCTCCCCCACTTGCCCTCACGAAGTGAAAAGTGACAGAGTGAAAGCAAACGAAGCAATTCCCCTGTAACGCGCGCGCGTGTAAGAGGCAAAGAGTGACAGCAACTTCCAAACCGAGTGACAGCAAACATCCAAACCGAGTGTCAGCAAAGATATCCCCATCTAGCATCCCCCAACGCGCCACAACAACAAACCCTGCAGATAGGGCACAAGCCCCCCACGTCCCATATTGCCCCATCGTGTCCCATCGTGGCACAAAATGCGTCCCATGCCAAAAGTTTCCCTCCATTTGCTTGCACCAGCAGACCATTTGCACTAACTTTGTCGGAAACAAACGGCTCCCTCCCCAAACATCCCCCGTAACGTAGCGTGCAGACAACAAAGCCCCTCCGCAGGAATAGTTCCTTCGTGCCCCTCCGAGTCCCTTCGTGGTAAAACCTCATCCGAAAGGCTTCGTGCATCTTCGTGGCCCTTCGTGGTAAAGCCTCATCCGCATGGTTTCGTGCCCCTTCGTGGCCCTTCGTGGTAAAGCCTCATCCGCAAGGCTTCGCGGCCCTTAGCGGCCCTTCGTGGTAAAACCTCATCCGCAAGGCTTCGTGCATCTTAGCGGCCCTTCGCGGAAAATAATACCACCGCATGGCTTCGTGCATCTTCGTGACCCTTCGTGGTAAAGCCTCATCCGCATGGCTTCGTGCATCTTCGTGGCCCTTCGTGGTAAAACCTCATCCGCAAGGCTTCGC
>DAIRWG010000132.1:0-7368 GCA_036802405.1 Alloprevotella sp. | reverse complement strand
ATAAAATCATCATGCAGTTCAAAGGGTGGGAACTGGCAAGGATGGAAGAGATTGACGCATAAGGAATTCAAGCTTCTTTGCCCCATCCCCAACGATTCCAAGTAAGCGGCAACGGACGGGTTCCACTTTTTGAAGCGGAAAACGGGCAGCGGTCGTGAGTTTTTCGTAACTTTGCACGCTGCAGCAGACTGATTTTGCGGTTGCTGCAACATTTCAAGAAGTAAAACCCCTAGCCCACTGGTCACACAAGATGTCCGTTGAAATCAAAAAAGTAAATAGCAAATCCGACCTCAAGCGATTCATACGCTTCAACTACGAATTCTACAAAGGCAACCCCTACTCCGTGCCCGACCTCTACGACGACATGCTCAACACCTTCTCGCCGAAGAAGAACGCGGCCTTCGAATTCTGCGAAGCGGACTACTTCCTCGCCCTTCGCGAGGGGAAAATCGTGGGACGCGTGGCGGCCATCATCAACCGCCGAGCCAACGAACGCTGGCAGAAGAAGACGGTGCGCTTCGGATGGATTGACTTCATCGACGACATCGAGGTGAGCCGCGCACTCATCGACACCGTGAAGGCATGGGGCAAGGAGCGCGGCATGAACGAAATCGAAGGGCCACTCGGATTTACCGACATGGATGCCGAAGGCATGCTCGTGGAGGGATTCGACCAGCTCTCGACCATGGCCACCATCTACAACTATCCCTACTACCCCGAGCACATGCAGCGCCTGGGGATGGAGAAGAGTGCCGACTGGGTGGAGATGAAGGTGTACGTGCCCGAACAGATTCCTGAAAAGCACAAGCGCATCAGCGACATCATCGCACGCAAATACGACCTGCACATCCGCAAGCTCAAGAGCAAGAAGGAAATACGCGAAACGGGCGTGGCCCACGACATTTTCCGGCTGATCAACGATGCCTACGAACCGCTGTTCGGATTCTCACGCATGACGGAACGGCAGATTGACCAGTATGTCAACATGTACGTGCCCGTGCTCGACCTCCGCATGGTGAGCATCGTGGAGAATGCGCAAAACGAGATTGTGGCCGTGGGCATTTCGATGGCATCGCTCTCGCGGGCCTTGCAGAAGGCCAAAGGCCGCCTGCTGCCTTTCGGCTGGTGGCACTTGCTGAAGGCACTCATGTGGAAGCGCCCGAAGGTGCTCGACCTGCTCCTCGTGGCCGTACGGCCGGACTACCAGGGCAAGGGCGTGAATGCCTTGCTCTTCACCGACCTCATCCCGGTGTACCAGAAGCTGGGATTCGAATATGCCGAAACCAATCCCGAACTGGAGCTCAACGAAAAAGTGCAGAACCAGTGGCAGTACTTCAAGACGGAGCAGCACAAGCGCCGCCGCTGCTTCAAGGCCAGCTTCTGAAGCCTATCCATTTCCACACACTCTATTTTCCCTTAGACTTTCACCCCTCCTAAAAACGAACTTTCACCAGCATGAGCGAAAACAACGATGAACTGCAGCAGAACGGCCGCGAAGTAGTTTACGACGAAAGCACCATCCGGCACCTTGAGGACACGGAGCACATCCGCACCCGTCCGGGCATGTACATCGGCCGTTTGGGCGACGGTTCGCATGCCGAGGACGGCATCTATGTGCTGCTGAAGGAGAGCATCGACAACAGCATCGACGAATTCAACGAGGGATTCGGCAAACGCATCGAGGTGAACATCGAGGACGGGCGCACGGCCGAGATCCGCGACTACGGACGCGGCATTCCCTTGGGCAAACTGGTGGATGCCGTGTCGAAGCTCAACACGGGCGGCAAGTACGACACGGCCGTGTTCACCGCATCGGTGGGCATGAACGGCGTGGGCCTGAAGGCGGTGAACGCCCTGTCGAAGCACTTCACGGCACGCAGTGTGCGCGACGGCCGCATGCACGAGGCGGTGTTTGAAGAAGGACGTCTGGTGAAGGACACCGAGAGCGACACGGAGGAGGAGAACGGCACTTACATTTTCTTCGAGCCCGACGACAAGCTCTTCCAGAACTACAAGTTCCACAGCGAATTTGTGGAAAACATGCTCCGCAACTACACCTACCTCAACACGGGGCTGGCCATCTTCCACAACGGGCGGCGCATCGTGAGCCGCAACGGACTGGAGGACTTGCTCAACGACAACATGACGGCACCCGGACTCTACCCCGTGGTGCACCTCACGGGCGACGGCATCGACATTGCCTTCACCCACACCTCGCAGTATGGCGAGGAGTACTACTCCTTCGTGAACGGACAGCACACCACCCAGGGCGGCACGCACCAAAGTGCCTTCAAGGAGCACATTGCCCGAACGATCAAGGAGTATTTCGGCAAGAGCTACGACGTGCAGGACGTGCGCAACGGACTCGTGGCGGCCATTGCCATACGCGTGATCGAACCGCTCTTTGAGAGCCAGACGAAAATCAAGCTCGGATCGCTCACCATGGCTCCCGACAAGGACATGCACGGCAACCCGTTCCCCCTCTCGGGCGTGAGCGTGAACAAGTTTGTGGGCGACTTCATCAAGGAGAACGTGGACAACTACCTCCACATGCACACCGACATCGCCGACATCATCAAGCAGAAAATCGAGGAAAGCGAGAAGGAGCGCAAGGCCATTGCCGGCGTGACGAAGCTGGCACGCGAACGCGCCAAGAAGGCCAACCTGCACAACCGCAAGCTGCGCGACTGCCGCATCCACCTGAACGATGCCGCGCCCAAAGGCAAGAAGAAGAGCGACGACGAAGACTATGACCCACGCCTCGACTCGGCCATCTTCATCACCGAGGGCGACTCGGCCAGCGGCTCCATCACCAAGAGCCGCGACGTGAACACGCAGGCCGTGTTCTCGCTCCGAGGTAAACCGCTCAACAGCTTCGGGCTAACGAAGAAGGTGGTGTATGAGAACGAGGAGTTCAACCTCCTGCAGGCAGCCCTCAACATTGAGGACGGACTCGACGGCCTGCGCTACAACAAGGTGATCGTGGCCACCGATGCCGACGTGGACGGCATGCACATCCGCCTGCTCATGATCACCTTCTTCCTGCAGTTCTTCCCCGACCTGATCAAGAAGGGGCACGTCTACATCCTGCAGACACCGCTCTTCCGCGTACGCAACAAGAAAAAAAAGGTGCGCTCAGCCCAGGGTAAGGCCCCGAAAACCGTGACCGACAAGTCGGTCGGCGCTGCCATCCTGAAGAAGACGCAGGCCAACGACCGCTCGGAGTTTGAAACCATCTACTGCTACTCCGAGGAGGAACGGCTGGCGGCCATCGAAAAGCTGAGCCCCGACCCCGAAATCACCCGATTCAAAGGACTGGGCGAAATCTCGCCCGACGAGTTCAAGAACTTCATCGGCCCCGACATCCGACTCGAGCCCGTGACGCTGCACAAGAGCGACAACGTGGGCAAACTGCTCGAATACTACATGGGCAAGAACACCATGGAGCGCCAAGGATTCATCATCGACAACCTCGTGGTGGAGGAAGACCTGGCCGAAGAGGATGAAGCCGAATGATTGAAACGCAAGGCAAAGCAACAAGAAAGAACGTATGAAAACCGCCATCTTCCCCGGGTCGTTCGACCCCTTCACCGTGGGCCATGCCTCCATCGTGGAGCGCGGCCTGCCCATGTTCGACCGCATTGTGATCGGCGTGGGCCTCAACGAGAGCAAGCGTTCGCTCTACTCCCCCGAGGAACGAGTGCGCCGCATTACCGAACTCTATGCCGACGAACCGAGGGTGAAGGTGGTGGGCTACAACGACCTGACCATCGACCTCTGCCAACGCGAAGGGGCGCAGTTCATCCTGCGCGGGTTGCGATCGGTGAAGGACTTCGAGTACGAACGCGACATCGCCTCGATGAACAGCCATCTGGGCGGTGTGGAAACGGTGCTGCTCTTCACCGAAGCACGCTACTCGCACATCTCGTCGAGCGTGGTGCGCGAACTCATCGCCTTCGGAAAGGACGTTTCGGAATTCCTGCCCTCACGCAAAGCACGGGATTAAGTCCCTTCAGCCACAAAATCCGAATTTTTTCTGAAAAAAAATCGGGAAAACATTTGGCCAGTCGGTCAGAAACTCCTAACTTTGCACTCGCAAAACAGAAAAAGACAGGGGCGTAGCCCAGTTGGTTTAGAGCGCTGCAGTCACATTGCAGAGGTCATCGGTTCGAACCCGATCGTCCCTACCATTTTCCCGTCAATTCTTCAACAAAAGCATTTATCCGCTTCGGCAGATGAGTGCTTTTTTTTCGTTTACAGCGTGCCGCTAGGGCATCCCGCGCCGCAAGGGCGCCCCCGCATTCCGTCCGGGCACATGATTTCCGACGGAGAAGTGGGCAGAAGCCCGCAAAATAGTTGTACATTTGCACGACAGGGCACGGCATCAGTCCGTCCAGAGCCCCACGAACCAAGCATCTACCGCATCATGAAGCATCTCCTCACCATCTTGTTCCTGCTGCTCGGCAGCAGCCAAGCCCTTTTCGCACAGAAAGGGGAGCAAGCCGAAGCACTGTTTGCCAAATTCAAGGCTGCCGCCACCTTCGACTACCGCTACCCACGCGAGAAAGTGTACGTGCACTTCGACAATTCGGGCTATCTGGAAGGCGACACCATCTGGTACAAAGCCTACGTGGTGCGCGCTTCCTCGCTCACGCCCACCAATCTGAGCCGTGTGCTCTATGTCGACCTGCTCAATGCCGACGGACAGTTGATGGAGCAGCAGACGCTGCGCATCGATTCGCTCGGACAGGCCAACGGAGCATTCAGTCTGGCGCTGCCCGTGCGGGCCGGATTCTACGAAGTGCGCGCCTACACCCGCGAAATGACAAACTGGGACGAAGCGGCCTGCTTCACACGGGTGCTGCCCGTGTTCGGAGCCAAGCCCAACGCCACGAAGCAGGTGAAGTCAGGCGATTTCGGCACCGAGGAGCTGCAGATTCCCATGCCCACACCGCGCAAGAAGCCGACATTCGGCAGTCCGCGCCCCTACACGCTGGGGCAGGAGAAGGAGCGCCGCCTGTCATTCTATCCCGAAGGGGGATGGCGCGCCAATGGCCTCGATCAGGAAGTGGCCTTCTGGCTGACCGACGGGCGCGGCCATGCGGTGGACGACACGCTGCAGGTGTTTGCCGACGACGGACAGCTCGTGGCGCAGGCCACTGCCGAGCACGAGGGCCGGGGCAGCGTGCTGCTGCCCGCCGGCATGGGGCGCGGCCATGCGCGGCTGAAGGGCGGACGCAAGCAGTGGCCCCTGCCGGAGCCCACGGGCGGATTCTCGCTGCACGCGGTGCGCACCGACTCGGGACTGGTGGTGCAAGTCATGGCCAACGACTCGGCGGCACGGGCCACGGGACTGCTCGGCCTGGCCGTGATGAACCGCGACCGCGTATGCTACTTCGACACCCTTTCGGCCACCACCGAAGGAGTGGAGCAGATGGTGCCGATGCGTGCCTTGCGCAGCGGCGTGAACCGCATCGAGCTTTACGGAGCCGACGGGCGCAGCCGGGCCACACGGCTGGTGTGGTGTCCGGTAAAGGCGGACGACCAGCGGAAGATCCGGCTGAAGATCCGCCAGAACAAGGCCGTTTACGCCCCCTTCGAGCCCGCCGTGCTGGAAATGCAGCTGCAGGATGCCGAAGGCCGCCCCGTGCAGACCACCCTGAGTGTGGCCGTGAGGGAAGAGTCGGGCAATCTGGTGGCCGAAGGCGACGGCGGCGTGGAAGCCGACCTGCTGCTCTCCTCCGAGGTGCGCGGCTACATCGCATCGCCCCAAGTCTATTTCGAAAAGGACGATGCCGTCCACCGCCGCATGGTCGACCTCCTGCTGATGGTGCAGGGATGGAGCGCCACGCCCTTCCAGCTGATGTGCGGTGCCGACACCTTCCGGGTGGTGCAGCCCATCGAGGACCACCTCGTGCTGCGCGGACGGCTGCTGAAGGGCCTGTCGAAGCAGGTTCCGCAAGCCAACATCAACCTCAACCTGCAGATGTATTCGCTCACGGGCGGGGCGCTCAACGGCCACACCCGCACCGATGCCGACGGACGCTTCACCTTCCAGTCGACGGTGGACTACGTGGGCAACTACATTGCACAGTTCACGGCTCAAGAGGACGACGGCAAACGGCGTTGGAACCGGCTCATGATCGACCGATGGTTTGCCCCCGACCCGCGTGCCTTCAGCGGTCCCGAACTCGACATCCGTCTGTATGCCCCCAAAGCTTCAGCCACCGGCAGCACGGCGGAGGATGACCAGCCCGAAACGTTCGAATGGGAAGACACCATCCCGCGCCGCATGCCCACCGTGCTGGGCGAAGCAAAGGTGACGGTGAAAAACAAATACCGCGGCTTCACCGGCACGCGCTATTCCTGGCTGGGAGGCGACAAGACGGGCATGCGCCGCGCCACCATCTTCTACAACGTGGTGCGCGAAGTGGAGCGCGCCAAGGACACGGGCCAGGATCCGGGCAACATCTGGCACTTCCTCAACCTGCTCAACCAGGACTACCAGCACGACAACATGATGGGGAGCCATGCCATCTTTTCGCCCAACGCGCAAGCCTCCTCATCGGCCAAAGCCCCATCTCCCTCAAGCATCGGCAAAGTGGTGGGCGTGAACGGGGGAGACGCTCCCTCCAGCCAAGCTTCATTCGGCAGCACGGAAATCGACAACGCCTCCGCCCCCGAGCTCACAAGCGAGGACGATGATGCCCTCGCCGTCATGTTCCAGGGAAAGGAAGTGCGCACCTATGTCAACAACGAGCCGCTCTCCGACCTCATGCTGCGTTTTCCCGAATACTACCAGGACCTCCCGGCCGACGGCATCAAGAACGTGTCCATCGTGACAGACGGACTGGGCGAAGATGCCATCACCGGCCAACAGACCAACCGCAGCCGCAGCCGCTACAGCATGTACGTCTACGAACTGCCCGACTACTACCGCACCCACTCGCGCAAGAAGGGCGTGGAGCGACGCAACGTGCAGGGGTTCACTCCGCCCACCACTTTCTATGTGCGCGACTACCGAAGCTTCGACATGCCCACCGAGAAGGACATGCGCCGCACCCTGCACTGGGCACCCAGCGTGAGCACCAATTCCGACGGCAAAGCCTCCATCATTTTCTTCACCAATGCCCGCGAAGGCCAACGTCTCGACATCAGCGTGCGCGGCGTAACGGCCAAAGGCGAATTTGTGGAATGAAGCGGGAATCGGCGATGGCAGGAATTAAGGAAAGAAGAAATCAAGGAAAAGAGGAAACGTCCCATCTTGAGTGAGGGACAATGGCAACCTTACGTTCACCGGCTCCCCTTCTTCCTTAAGTAGGTGTTCAGAATTATTTTTAGATTAGAAGTGCTTTATCGGGATGCAGC
>DAIRWG010000131.1:0-7411 GCA_036802405.1 Alloprevotella sp. | reverse complement strand
CCCACCTTGCTTTTCGACGGGAAACGCTTCCCCGATGAATACAAACTTGAAGATCTTGACGACCTTCTGTAATGATTGCCGTCACTAATATGATGCATAAAACGATGAACGTATACGTACCCAATCTTCCACAGCGAACCGACCGGAGGGAATCCATCGAAGCGCAGTATCGGGGCAAAGCCGAATTTTCGCTTCATGTGCTGTCTCCTGTGCCCGATCCGACACCAACGCACAGCCTATGGAAGACGTTCGTTCAGGCCGTCAAAGTGGAACACGAGAAAGGCTCTGACTATTTCGTGTTTGGTGAGGATGATCACGTTTTCACAGACGCCTACAGTGCCGATTTCCTCTTTGCGTGCATCGCCGAAGCCGACCAACTGCAGGCCGATACGCTCTCGGGCGGGCTGGGATGGATCTCCACCCCGATGCAGGTGTCCGAACGGTTGTTTTGGCTATATCGGTTCAACGGCATGCAGTTCACCGTAGTGTTCAAGCGCTTCTATGACCGTATTCTGCAAGCGGCAGAAGAAGAGAATGGCTACACGCTCGACTGGAAGCTATCCGAGATGAGTGAACGCAATTACGGCATGTTCCCCGAAATATCCCGTCAGCAGGAGTTCGGATACTCTGATTTGAGTGTCACCAATGCACGAAAAGGTTTTTTGGATGAATCATTCACAGGAGTTTCTGACCATTTTGTGTCGCTTAACAAAGTACGTAACCATTTCCTTCAATTGCAGAAGACCTGCCATTCGGACGACATCGACACTCATGACATCCAGATTTCCACCTATGTGATCAACCTCCCCTCGCGCACCGACCGCAAGGCAAGCATCGTGCAGGAATTTCAGGGACGCGAAGAGTTTGACCTTCATTTCTTCCCAGCCATTCAAGCCAAGCGCGGTGCCGACGGATTGTGGAAAAGCATCTGCCAAATCGTGAGAATAGCAAAGGAACGGAGTGAAGAGGTTGTTCTCATTTGCGAGGACGACCACAAGTTTACCTCCGCATACGACCGCACCTCATTTCTCCGCCAAGTGATTGAAGCAGGCAGCCAGGGATGCCAGATACTCTTGGGCGGCATCGGTAACTTCGGCGATGCCTTGAAAGTGGCTCCCTACCGATGGTGGATCAGCAGCCTGTGGTGCACACAATTTATGGTGGTCTATCAATCGGCTTTCGACCGCATCCTGCAGGCCGACTTCCATTGGGGAACAGACGTGGCCGATGAGTTCCTGTCACGAATCTTTCCCCACAAGCAGGTGATTTATCCGTTCATTTCAGAGCAACAGGATTTCGGCTACTCCGACGTGACTTCAAGCAACAACGTCAAGGGCATGATCCTTCGCCACTTCAAAGAAACGAAGAAACGCTTTGCGCAGCTCGACCATGCACTCAAGACTCTGCCGGCATCGGCATCCTTATGTGGAAAAAGCAGGGTTGCCTTCGAATAACTACCACAAACGGCCTAAAGGAAATGAACAAGTTCGGTGCCAACATTGGAATACATCGTTCACTGGACCAAATTGCTTTGGCAAGCCGAGTGGACACATTGATGATGCATGCCTTTGATGCTCCATTCAATCAGGGTTTGGCCGACGGCCAGTTGGGCATCGCACTGGTGCTGCATCACTATGCTTCATTCATGGATGACCAAGAGGTTCACGACTTTGCCACCTACTTGACTGACTACGTGATCAGCCGCGCTTCCATGCTCCCAAGGCTCGATTTGGAAAATGGTCTGATGGGGTTGGGGTGGGGGCTTGAGTATTTGGTGCAGAACGGCATGGCAGATTGCAACACGGCAGACATATGTGAAGAAATAGATTCCTATCTGCTAACTGTCAACCCGTTTACACTCTGCCAGAAACAAGACTTCAAGGGGCTCTGCGGAATGCTGAACTACTTGATGGTGCACTATCGGAACATGCCTAATGCACTCCAACAGCGCTTTAAGGCATGGTTTCCAGACATTTTGGAAGAATTGCATCGGTTTTGCAGAGATTCGAATGACTCATTGGGCCAAATTCGCTATCTTTGTGAAAGATTAGAGCAACTGAAGATGACGGGAGCTAAGCAAACAGAAGTTCCCGACCTCAGCCGGTTCATCCACCCTTCCCGAGTGGCCCGTGGCTATGGCTTGCGCAGCGGGATGGGAGGCAAAGTGGAGATGGCACTGAAGCAAGCATTGGAGCCACCATCGGCTTCACATTAAAAACGAGAAGACGCATGATCACGAACACCCTTTTCGGCAATCAGCATCTACACCAGCGACTGGGCAACCAACTCTTCCAATATGCTTCATTGGTTGGCATAGCGCATCGGTTTGGCACTTCCCTCAAACTGCCCTTTGGATGGATATCCGCTCCCTATTTCCAACTTGAGGCTGACATCTTTATGGAGAGCCCAGTTCGTCCGTCTTTGACATTGCGCGAAGCATCGTTCTGCTATTCTGAGGAATGGCTCATGCCACATGCCAAATGCATGCAGCAAGCCACCGTGAACATTCAGGGATTTCTGCAGAGCGAAAAGTATTGGATCGCTTGCAAGGAACGTGTGCTGCAACACTTGTCGTTTCGGCCGTTTGTGCAGCGCCACGCCCGCCGATTGCTGATTGAATCGGGCTGCCATTTGCCGCGCACCGTGGCAGTATCAGTCCGACGCGGCGATTTTGCCACCGATCCTAATCACTATCTTCTTGGCCCCGATTACTACAGGGAAGCCTACCGGCGTTTCTTTGAGGGGTACGATGTGTTCTTCTTCTCCGATGACCTCGCATGGTGTCGGACAGCACTCGGAAGCATGGCCCCCAACGCCTACTATGCCCAAGGAATGAATGCCATCGAACAGCTTAGCCTGATGCAGCTCTTTGGCAACTTCATCATAGCCAACAGCACATTCAGCTGGTGGGGAGCCTATCTGTCAGACACACCTGAAAAAAAGGTGATTCGGCCCGTTCGTCATTTTGACGGCGACTGCCTGAAACTTGACATCTCTGACCATTACCCAGCGTCATGGATTCCACTGGATGCTGGATAATACTTTAGAAAGCAACATAGTGCAGCATATATATCTTTAAGAATCGCGGAAGCCGAAAAGCGAGAATAGAGTAGGCTATTCATCTTTTCATCATACAAACAATGAAAAAAATCCATCTACAGAATGTTCCTTCGGCAGAATTCCTTTCTGACGAAGAGATGAAGAGCCTGACCGGTGGCCTGTATGGGAACAACGCCACTTCTGAACAGAAGTGCGGAACTTCCTGCACCGGAGACTGCATGTTTGTAGTTGATGGTATCACCTACACCGGCACATGCAAACTCAGTACTTCTGATGTTTGCCACTGCTATGGTGTTGGTGCCGGCCCAATCAGCTGACACACCTGCATCGGTTTGACACGAACTTCGCCCCTTTGAATGCGATGCTTGCGCCAAGGCTTCTCTGCCGGGAAGCCCACGGCGCAGGCATGGCATTCATCGTGGCATCATCATATCCCGACCATACCTATGAAAAAACAAACGACAAGAAAGCACCAGGCGAAGCGCCTGCTGCTTGCCCTCATTCTGCTGCTGCAGTTCGGCACATCAGCATGGGCACAACTGACGGACGGATTGGAAACGCCCGACGGACGGGTGCTCGTGTGGGGAAACGTGCGCGATCTCTTCAACAATGAATGCATGGCCGGAGTCCGCGTGGACCTGCTCTCGCCGAAGGACTCCTCGATTGTCGTGGCCGACACCTGCCGCGACAACGCCCTGATGTATGCCCCCAGCCTGCGGGAAAAGATGCGGATGGACCGCCGTCCTGAAGAACTCATCTACTACTCGCTGCCGGCCCAGCCCGGACGCTATCTGCTGCGCTTCCTTTGCCGGGGCTATGCCCCGAAAATCGTGCCCATCGAAGTGCCCGCGCAGCTGAACGGCCGCCAGCTCAAGCGCTGGAAGGCCAACGATGTGCAGCTGCAGCGTGTGGCCGAGCGGCAGCTGGGCGAAGCCGTGGTGACTGCCACCAAAATCATGATGGTGAACAAGGGCGACACTGTGGTGTTCAATGCCGACTATTTCCAGCTGGCACAGGGGAACATGCTCGACAAGCTTGTGTCGATGATTCCCGGACTGGAAATCAAGAGTGGCGGACAGATTTTCTACCAAGGCAATCCACTGAAGACGCTGCTGGTCAACGGCAAGAACTTCTTCACGGGCGATGCCTCCGTGGCGCTCCGCAACCTTCCAGCCTATATGGTCAACACCGTCAACATCTACCACCGGGGCAACGACGACGACTATCTGAAGGTGCGTAAGGACCCCAACGAGGATCGCCGTCCCAACACGCTCGACATCATCCTGAAGAAGGAGTACAACCGCGGCTGGATCACCAACTACGAGCTGGCTGCCGGTCCTGCCCTCGGCACCGGCGATGCGTGGGGCAACAAGAAGTATCTGGCCCGCCTGTTTGCCCTCAGCTTCACCGACCGCACGCAGCTGGGCGTGGTGGGCAACTTCAACAACGTGAGCGACACGCAGGTGGCCAGCACCGACGGCTCGTGGTCGGAGGGATGGAAGCCCGAGAACGGCGTGACCAAACTGGCCTTCGGCGGACTGACTTTCCACCAGGAAAAGCCCGACAAGAGCGTGAAGCACCACGTCGACCTCAAGGTGTGCAACGAAACGACCGACCTGCTGAGCCACACCTCCGCCACCACCTTCCTGCCCGAAGGCGATGTGTTCAGCCGGTCCTCGCTCACCAGGCACAACCGCCGTACGCACTACACCTTCTACGATGCTCTCAGCCTCTCGCGGCGCAGTTACCACCTCAATCTTCCCTTCAACGTGGAATACTGGGACAAGCGGTCCACCAATCATCTGCTCTCGGCCCAATTCAGTGGCGACCCTGCCGACAGCTATCGGGGTGCTTCGCTTGACTCCATCTTCGTCGGGCCGTCGAGCCAGCGGCTTTCGCGCCTGCTTGTCAACCATGCCGCCCAGCAGACACTGGCCAAGAGCCGCGACATCAATGTCGGCTATCGTCCCTCCTTCTCCATCCAGATTCCCGGACTCGAATTGTTGTGGCAAACGTTTGTCAATCTGCAGTATGCCCACCAGAGCGGCAAGACCTTTGAGCACTACCAGCTGGAGTATGCCCAAAACGCTGCCCCAAACAGCTTGCTCAACCGCTATTTCGACCAGCCCTCGCACTCGCTCAATGTCAGCGTCACCTCGCAGTTCACCTTTGGCGAAACGTTCAAAAGCCGCTTCCTGCGCGAGGCATTCGAGAGCCTGCGCTACCGCTACGACCGCCGTCACCAGTCGGGCCATCGCGACATCTACGACCTCCACCGCTTGGCCGATGCCGACCAACCGCAGGAGCTGGGCGGCCTGCCCTCGGTGGACAACTGGCGCCAGCTCGCCCTCAACGAGCGAAACAGCTACTTCCAGCGCCGCACCGAAGAAACGCACGCCCTCATGCCCGTGCTGCATTGGGGCGATGGTGCGAAAGGGGGACTTTTCACCCTCACGCCGCAGTTCACCTACCACCACCAGCGCTATCTCGACACGCGAAGCAGCAGCCGGGCCGACAAGCGCTACGCTTTCTTCGAAGCGTCAGCGCAGTATAGCATCCGCCGCGGCATCAACAACTTCACGCCCACCCGTACGCATGCTCTCCAGCAGTATCTCTTTGTCGAATACAACTACAGCAGCACTCCGCCCTCCATCAACTATATGGTTGACGTGGACGACAACACCGACCCGCTCCGCATCTCGCGGGGCAACGAAGGGCTGAAAGTGCGCCGCCAGCACGAAGTGCAGGTGCGCTATTCGCGCAACAGGGCCAGAGGTTGGCAATGGTATACGAATGCTCGTTTCCACCGTTCGTCCAACGATCTGGCCATGGGCTGCACTTACGATGCCCAGACCGGCGTCTACACCTACCGCCCGGAGAATGTGAACGGCAACTGGGGCACTTCGCTCTACACCAGCTACCGTTTGCCTTTTGGCCCGAAGAAGCTGTGGAACTTCACCACCGCCACCTCCTGGAACTATCTGCACTCCGTCGACCTGCTCGACGGGCAGCGCTCCATCGTGCGCAACCACGGCCTGCAGGAGAACCTCGCGCTGCAGTCGCGCTTCGGCAAGGTGGCCACCCTCACCCTCCGCGCCAAGGCCGACTGGAGCTACGCCCATGCTGACCGCGACAACTACCGCACGCGCCATTCCTGGGACTTCCAGTACGGCCCCGACCTCAGCCTCCACCTCCCGGCCGACATCACGCTCAGCACCGACTTCAACGTCTACCAGCGCGCGGGTTACGACGACCACTCCATGAACGACTGCGACCTCGTGTGGAACGCTTCGCTCGGCTTCGATTTCGACTTCCGCCGCAGCAGCTACGTGGGCTACCGCACCGTGGAATACCTGCGCATGAAAACGCGCGGCGGCACGGGGGCCCGTCCCTGGACGCTCCGCCTCACCTGCCACGACATCCTGCAGCAGCTCAGCAACGTGCGCCGAGTGGTCAACGCGCAGGGCATCACCGAAACGCGCTACAATGCCGTGCCCGCCTACGTGATGCTCAGCCTCTCCTACCGCTTCTCGAAAACGCCCAAGAAGCACTGAGCCTGCAGTAGCGCCATGTGCGCTTTGCCGAAATCTCTCTTGCACACACGGATAGTGCCGGCATCGACATCCCAAAGCCATGGGGTGCCGATGCCGGCACTTTTTCGTTTCCTGCCACGGTGGAGGCCTGCTTCAGCTGATCAGAGCAGGAGACTTTCGAAATCGCCATTTCCACAATGAGGCAGACGCAGTATGCCAGCACTTCTTTTACTTTCAGGAGCGCCGACTTCAGCATCTGGCAGTGTAAGCAGAGGGTGTTTCCGTTTTTCATGTTCATCTCTTTTTCATCAGTTCCTAATCGGCTTGTGGGGGAAGGGAAATGCGTGGATGGGCAAGCCATTGCTCCGCGATGAAGATGCGGGGTCTTTGCGGGCCGGCTTCCGATTCCTTCCGCGCCGTATGCTCTTACGCGATGGCGATGGGGTATGTAGGTTAGTGGTCGTTTTGCTTGCAAATATAGCAACTTTTTTCAGAATGTCAAAATCATCTGTCGCGTTTCAGCGCGAATGTCACACGATGGGATGCTGACAGTAAGCCAGCGTCTCCTACGCGCGCGCATTACACCGTAATTGCACTTCTTGCTTTCATCTGTCAGCAGCCGCGGTAGTGTCGTGAGAGTACCGCGGTAGTGTCGCGAGAGTACCGTGGTAGTGTCGCGAGAGTACCGCGGTAGTGTTCGAACAAGTCTGGGACTTGTTGAAAAGTGTCCGAAATAAGGGGAATCTTGACAGTTGACAGCAAAAAACATGAATGCGGTGTATACGCGTGCGCGCGAAGCGAGTGCACGCTTTTGATTT
>DAIRWG010000130.1:0-7442 GCA_036802405.1 Alloprevotella sp. | reverse complement strand
AAGTTCTCGGCCGCCGTGGGCCTGCGCTACATCTATTCCGACATCACCGGCCACTACGACGACAACCTCACGGCCGGATCGGCCTTTGCCGCCGACATCGCCCTCTACTACAACAACTATGTGATGATGGGCCAGCGTGAATGCCAACTGTCGTGGGGCTTGAACATCAGCAACATCGGCAGCAAGATCAACTACGGAGAGGACTATTCCTACTTCATCCCCACCAACCTGCGCCTGGGATTGAGCTACATGATCCCCCTGAACGAGTACAACCGCATCAGCTTCTCGGCCGATGCCAACAAGCTGCTCGTGCCCTCGAAGCCCCTTCAGAAGGACGACGAGTCGAACGAGGACTACGAGGAACGCCTGCGCAAGGACTACCACGACATGTCGTCCATTTCGGGCATGTTCAAGAGTTTCGGCGACAGTGAACGCGGTTTCAAGGGCGAACTGGAGGAAATCCAGTGGAGCATCGGTGCGGAATACACCTACAACGACAAGTTCTCGCTCCGTGCGGGCTATCACCACGAGAGTTCCATGCAGGGCAACCGCAAGTATGCCACCGTGGGTGCGGGCTTCCGCATGAATGTGCTGAGCATCGATGCGGGCTATGTGATTGCCACGCAGCCCTCCAACCCGCTCGACCAGACGCTGCGTGTGTCGCTGGCCTTCGACTTCGACGGCATCCGCGACCTGCTGGGCAAGCGTCGCTGACATGGGAAAGCCGGGCCGGGCGTCCGGTAAATCAGAACAACTACCTTACACACTTCGAACAATGAAAATCAGAGTCGGCATGGGCTTCGATGTCCATCGCCTCGTAGAGGGCCGTCCGCTGTTGCTGGGCGGCATCGAGATTCCCCACACACACGGACTGCTGGGCCACAGCGATGCCGATGTGCTCATCCACGCCATTTGCGATGCCCTGCTCGGTGCGGCCAACCTGCGCGACATCGGCTACCACTTCCCCGACACGGGGCAGGAGTTTGCCGGCATCGACAGCAAGGTGCTGCTCCGCCGCACCACCGACCTCCTCCGCGAGAAGGGCTGGACGGTGGGCAATGTGGATGCCACTGTGTGTGCCGAGCACCCCAAGCTCAATCCGCACGTGGAACGCATGAAGCAGGTGCTCGCCCCGCTCATGGATGTGACGGCCGACGATGTGAGCATCAAGGCCACCACCACCGAACGCTTAGGTTTCACCGGCCGCGAGGAAGGCATTTCCGCCTATGCCGTGGCACTGATCGAGCGGGCGTGATGGGGAGCAAGGGTTATCGCATGCTTGATGCGCTGTTCTGCTGCTTCTCCGATGAGCGAAGGTTTGCCTTGAGAATGGGCTTCCTGCCGCTCTACAAGACTTTCAACGCACATCCCTATCCCTTTGCACGCCGCTCGGATGAGCTGAGCTTGGGGTGGAAGGATGTGATCTTTGCCGAAGGCCGCTACCATGAAGCGATGAACCGCTTCCTGACGGAAAACCATGACCGCATCAAGGCCATCTTTTCCGACCACAAGCTTCACTTCATCTATGGGCCGTACTTCCAGCGGAGTCTGGCCCAAACGAGGCAGTTTGCCTATTATGCCCCTTTTGCCCCTGCCGACTCGCAGCATTACGGCAGCGAATGGGTGATCCGCGACTTGCTGACAGAAGGCCGGAAGGAGGACGTGCCGCCCATGCTGCTCACCGATGCCTGCTATTCGTGTGAAGGCGATGTCATGTTCCGGCTGGGATTCTCCTTGGCCCATCTGATGGAGCTGGAGGAGGCGGAGCGCTTCATGCTGCTTGAACACCTGGCGCGGAAAATCGCCAACTTCGACCAGTACGACCGGCAGAAATTTGAAGACGAAAGCCAGGTCATCCTCGGCACCTTGCCGGCAAAACGTCAGGGCCATGCACGCCATTCGTGGTCGTACGACTATATGTGGTCGTTTTTGCAGCCCAAGGAGAAGCATTCGCTGCGTAGGGGCTGCACCTACGAACCACCCGAGGAAGAAAAACCCGCTCCACCCGCCACGGCCGACGAAGGCTTTGAGATGGCCACGCACCACATGCTGGAGCGCATCGAGAGCGAAATCAAGGCGCTTCAGGTGCAGTACGGCCTGTCAAGGGCCGCGCTCATCGGCCTGCTCGGACTGGATCAGCCCGACGAGCCTCTGAGCCGCTTGCGCATCGATGCCGACTACCGCATCTGGTTGCCCGACTACCACAACATGGAGGTGAAGATGACTCCGCTGGTGAAGGCCGTCTATCTGCTTTTCCTCTCGCATGAGGAGGGCATTCTCTTCAAGCACTTGAATGACTATGGCGATGAGCTGTGCAATATCTATGCTGATGTGCTGCATAAGGAAAAGCATCATCTCAGTGTGGAAGAAGTATGCAGGATAATGAGTCTGACCAATCCGCTCGACAACTCCATCAACGAGAAGTGTGCCCGCATACGCGAAGCTTTCCTCAAGCTTTTCGACGATCATCTGGCGCGCTATTATGTGGTGAACGGCGAGCGCGGCAAGGAGAAACGCATTGCCCTGCCGCGCCATCTGGTGATGTGGGATTGAACGTTTACGGCACCTTGGTGGTGTGGAAAAAGTCTTGGGACTTGCTCGAACAAGTGCCAAGACTTTTTTTTGCCTTCCGGCATGCCCGAAAATGGGGGCTTTTCTTCTCCTGATCATGGAATATGCCGAATAGTACGCCTTATTCCGTTACGACCGGAATGGGGCGTTTCTTTTCCGAGGGCTGCTTAATGTTTTTTCCGAATCCTGCAAGGGCTGATGTGGCTGCAAGGCTTGCAGCGAAGTTTGGGTTGTGGCTGCATGGGAGAATGCTTACCTTTGTCGTGTAGTAGCAAGGTTGGCATTCTTTCGGCGGCCTTCGCGCTGCGGAATCCAACATTATTCATTCACTAAAAACCATCAAAATCATGGAAAGTAAATTGTCGAGTTTCTTCAAGGTGTTTATGATCTTAGGCATACTCTCTTGCATGCGTTCCGCATTCCAGGGATTCATGTACATGGATTTCCTTCCCGTGGCCGCGTTTCTCATGCTGCTCTTCTCTGCAGCTTTTGCCCTGTGCTACGGTCTCAGCCTGGGCGGCAAGAAGGCGGGCCTCGTGGGCTTCTATGTGCTGTGTGTGCTGAGTGTCATCGTGATGACGCTGGCGGTGGACATGGAGACGGGCAGGATGCAGCTGCTCAACAGTGTCGTTTCGGCCATATTCTATACCGCACTGCTGCAGGTGCGCAAGAACGGCGTTCCGGCCTGGCGCGTGCTGATGGAGAATTCGGGCAAATAAGCTGGACTGGCATTTGCCAATAAATCGGTGCACATGAAAAAGATAGGCAAGTTCCTACTGTTCCTTTTCGTATGGTTCTTCTACGTGGCCATCGCTGCGGGCGTTTTCGGCGTGAAAGGCACATTCGTATACCTCATTATCTTTGGCTTGACCGGAGCCACGGTGAGGGGCTTGATGTCGGCCTTTGGATTCGTGGACAAAAATGCCAAGCCGCGAAATCACGAATCCGACAACGCCAGGAAGACGGCCACGCTAAGCCCACCGCAGCAGAAAGCGGAGAATGTCTATTCACTGGGCACCCGAGGCGGTCGGCCAATAGAACCGAAAAGCGTGAGCAAAGTGGCTCCGCGGAAGCCGGTGGAGAATAAATGGAAAGTGCGTGCAATCGTAGTTGCCGTGTTTGCCTTCCCCATCGTGCTCTGCCTGATCATGATGTTTCAGGCTCAGAGTGATGGGCGGTACACTCTGCCGACAAGTGGAAATGCCGAAAGTTACGAGCCTAGTCAATCGGCTGCGGACAGATCGGCCGATGCTGCGGCTAAGGCTGCGGCTGACTACAAGTCGCCTGAAGAACTACTGGCTGAGGCCGAGGCTGCGGCAGCGCGTCGTCGCGATTCGCTTTACCGCGATTCGATTTACCAACAGCAACAGTTGGAAAGGGAGCGGTATAGGCATAATCGTCTGGAAAATGGGGCGAAGCCCTATCGTGCGTATTACGGTAAGGACCGCACGGGCTATAACTACATGGACTTCAATACCGAGAAAGGTTACGATTATGTGGTGATCGTGAAGCGGAGCAGCGATATGCGTGTCATGAACCACGTTTACATCCGTGGCGGCCGCATGTGCCGCCTGTATTTGCCCGATGGCACGTTCAATGTCTATTTCTATTCGGGCACGGGCTGGAATCCCAATATCAAGATCAAGAGGGTGAAGGGCGGATTCATGGAATCGCCAAGCAACCAGAAGGATGAAGGCATCAGGTTGTATGATTCGTATGTGACGTATACGCTTTACAGAGTGCCCAACGGAAATCTCCACTTGCAGCAGTCCAGTGTGGATGAGACATTTTAATTCCCGAATCGTGCTCAACCGAATCGCCCGGCACACGGGGCATGAAGTCCTGGTAGGCCGTCCAACCGATGTCGCAAAGTCACTGCAAGGTGTGCTTGGCGGCATCGGTCGGATGGCCTATCTGCCTAAATGGTGGATGAAGCGTTTGCATCCTGCAGCTGGAGCTGCTCATCCAGAATGCGGTGCAAGTGCCCAATCAGGTAGAAGGGCAAATTGATGAGCCTAAATGGTTTTCCTTTAAGGGTTTGCACATCGTCTACAGAATAGGGCTTCGACCAGATGCGGATGGCCACGTTGCTCTCGGAGCTGTCCATGAATACCTGCAGGGAGCGCAAGTGCGCATTGCTTCCGCTTTTCACTTCGATGGGGTAGACTTTGGATTGGTGTGTGATGATAAAATCTACTTCTGCTCCATTGTTTGGTTTGGCCCAAAATGAACGGATCAATCCGACTCTGTCCTCCAATGTCAAGAGTTCTTGAGCCGTGATTTGCTCGGCAATGTGTCCGCGCCAACTGTCCACCATGTCTGTGGAACCGATAATTTCGCTCCGGACACCAGCCTGATAGTTCACCAATCCCGTGTCAAACCAAATGAGTTTCGGCATTCGTTTCGTTTCGGGAATAACGGGCAACCGAGTGGAGGAAACAGGATAGGCCAACTCAAGCAGCATCGCTTTTTCCAACAGGCGGAATGCTTCACCTACTTCACGTGACTTGTAGCCCGAATGGGCAAAGTTTCCCAATGTGATGGTTTCGCCAGAGAATGACCATCCGTACGATAGTATGAAGCGCACCACATCTGTCAGTTTGTTTCGTTTGACGTATTTTTCAGAATCATCTTTGTATGACTGTATGAGAGCTTCATAAATATCTTCCATCGCAATGATGTCTTGACTCTCGGCATATTTTTGCACGGCTTCGGGCATGCCTCCGACAATGGCATACTGATTGAAATGGTGCATCAGTTCCTCATGAAATGCCTTTGTGTAGTCAGCCTTTAGCGAAAGGACTTCCAGCAGATTGCGTTTACCAATAGCTCCCAAGAACTCAAAGAAAGAGCAAGGACGCAGTGCGAGGTATTGCACACGGCCTACGGGAAAGCTGACTTTTACGTCCACCAGGTTTTCCAACAGACTTCCCGCTGCGATGATATACAGGTCGGGGCGTTGTTCGTAGAAATATCTGAGCAAGGCAATCGTCTTTGGCGAATTCTGGATTTCATCAATAAAAATCAACGTGTCTCCTTGCTTCTGCGGTTTGTTTAAACTGGCAAACAGCATTCCCACCAAATCGTTCAGTGGTATATCCATTTCCAGCAATTTGACGTTTGCACTTATTTCCAGATTGAAGTACAAGTAGTTTTCAAACTGGTTGCCGAACTCGTTGACGACTGTGGTCTTTCCGACCTGTCGCGCACCTCTCAAAATGAGTGGCTTGTGCCCTTTGTCGTGCTTCCACTCGCTCAATTTCTCTAATATTTTGCGTCTAAACATATGGCTCTTGTTTCAAATCATGGGCAAAGGTAATCGTTTTTTGTCGTAAATCATGGGCAAGTGATAGTGATTTTGTTTCAAATCAGGGGCAAGTGACTGGAAGTTTGTTTCAAATCATGGGCAAATGCTTCTGATTTTTGTTCAAAATCAGTGGCAAGGACGGTTGCTTCTTGTCCCAAATCGTACTTAAGATCTCATGGCCCGTTCAATCCACATCTCAAATCTCTGCCTCATGCTTCAATCTCCCGGCCCTGTCGACATTCTTTGAAATCAATGGAATGGAGGTGTTTAGGTGGTTTTATGGCTGCCATTTTGCGAAGATGGTTGCCCATATGGATATTCTTTCTTAATTTTGCCATATTTACAAATAGAATCTAGATTATGGTTGTAGTTAGCACAAGAGACTTTAGAACCAATCAAACCAAATATTTGGAATTGGCAAAAGCTGGCGAGCGAGTTATTCTTAAATCGCGAGTCGGAAGTTTCCGCATTGTTCCAGAAGATGAAGATAGTAAAACCATTCAGACTCCTCGGGAGTTAGTTGCAGAATTGAAAGGGGCGCTGCATGAAATCAAGGAGGTTATTGCAGAGAAACGTACGCTTCCATCCGCCGATAGTTTGCTTAAGTGATATTGAAGAGTATTGGCTATGAATGATATTCAGGAACGTGAGGATACACTCTTTGAGCATATCTCAAAGTTGATTGACGAGGCGCACAAGCATGTTCGCACTACGATTGACACGGTGATGGTATACACTTACTATGGCGTGGGGCGTTACATCGTTGAAGATGAGCAACAAGGGGATAAACGTGCTGCTTACGGAAAGTCTATTCTAAAGAACCTTTCCAAGCGTCTATTGGATAAGTATGGCACGGGTTGGTCTGTGGAGACACTGAAGAAATGCCGCTACTTTTATGCGGTCTACGCTCCTCAAATTGGGTCTACACCGTCGACCCAATTGAAAATGGTCCACGGTGTAGACCCAATCAGTGGTATCATAAAGACCAACGAGTGTTTGAATAGTCGGGATAGTGAGAATAATGAGAAGCATTTTACGCTTTCGTGGTCGCACTACTTGGTCTTGATGCGCATCGAAAATCCTGACGAACGAAACTTCTATGAGATTGAATGCTTGAAACAAGATTGGAGTGTACGCCAACTTCAACGCCAATATGCGTCAAGTCTTTACGAACGTTTGGCTCTTAGCCGCAACAAGGGCGAAGTGATGCGTCTTGCCAAAGAGGGTCTGACAATCGAAAAACCTTCTGACATCATTAAGAACCCCCTGACGTTGGAGTTTCTTGGTCTAAAGCCTGATGAAACTTACAGTGAATCGAAACTGGAGAATGCTATCATCGACAAGATGCAGCAGTTTCTTCTTGAATTAGGCAAGGGATTCCTCTTTGAGGCAAGGCAGAAGCGTTTTACTTTTGATGAAGAGCATTTTTACGTTGACCTGGTGTTCTACAACCGTTTGCTTCAGTGCTACGTCCTCATCGACTTGAAGATTGACAAACTTACTCACCAGGACCTCGGACAGATGCAGATGTATGTCAACTATTTTGACCGATACGTCAAGCAGG
>DAIRWG010000129.1:0-7452 GCA_036802405.1 Alloprevotella sp. | reverse complement strand
TTCGATAAAGACGCATGATGCGGTTCTCGAATTTGAATTCGGTGAAATGTCCCACGCACGGCTCGGCGCACTGAAAGGTGGTGCGCAAAGTGTCGGTGGCTTTCTGCCCCGTGGTGACGATGGCACGGCATTGGGGCAACGCGTGTAGCAGCTGACCTACATCGGTGTTTTCCACTACTTCCAGAAACTTGTCGGAAGCATTCTCTTGCAAGCGGCGGACTGCGCATGCCGTGTCGTAGAGAGCTACTCCTTTCTCTCGAAGAAAAGCTTCAAGCAGTTGCTGGTTGAAGCACTTGTGGGCTGCATCAACGAAATGCTCCTTGTCGGAAAAGTACAGCAAACCGAAGATGCGCCACATGTCATTCTGCATGTTGGGGTAGAAGAAATCCATTGACCATCGTTTGCGAGGAGGTGGAAAACTCCCGAGCATGAGAATTTGGGCATTGGGCGGAAGAAAAGGCTGCAGAGGGTGTCGTTCGGTGGGCTGCATGAGTAAAGAGTCTTTGAAAGGCAATTAGAGCAAATCAGACAACATTCTAGCCTGTTCTTGCATTGGGAATCAGGAAAATTGGTGCATGGGGTGCTCTTTTGCCTTCTTTGTCCTCATCCCGACTTTGGGAAATGCGGTCTGACTTTAATTATTAGAGTGGCATTATGCGTTGATTGACTTTAGGTAGCGATCGGCTTCAATGGCTGCCTTGCATCCGCTGGCTGCAGCAGTGATGGCCTGGCGGTAGTGCGGATCGGCCACGTCTCCTGCAGCAAACACGCCGGGAATGCCCGTGCGTGGGGAACCGTCTTCCGTGATGATGTAGCCAGTATCATCGGTTTTCACCCAAGGTGTGAACAAGTCGCTGTTGGGCTTATGGCCGATGGCCAAAAAGAAACCATCAATGGGAAGGTCATATCTACGTTCATCGTTTTCGCCCAATCGGTACACCACATGGGCGCCTTCCACTCCGCCTTCACCGTAAAGGCCTGTGGTGTTCGTTTCAAAGAGCACTTCGATTTTGGGATTGTTGAAAACGCGGTCTTGCATGGCCTTTGAGGCACGTAAGAAAGGCTTGCGAACGATGAGGTAGACCTTTGAGGCAAGTCCTGCCAAATAGGTGGCTTCCTCACAGGCGGTGTCGCCACCGCCTACCACGGCCACTGTTTTCTTGCGATAGAAGAAACCATCGCATGTGGCGCAGGCACTTACGCCCATGCCTCGGTATTTCTTTTCATCTTCCAATCCGAGATATTTGGCAGATGCGCCAGTGGCAATGATGAGGGTGAGGCATTCTTCCATAGTGCCGTCGTCGAACCACACTTTGTAAGGTGACTGGCTGAGGTCAACTTTCAGTGCCGTGGCGGAACGCACCTCGGTGCCAAAACGCTCAGCCTGCTTACGCAAGTCGTCCATCATGTCGTTGGCATCTACTCCCTCAGGATAGCCAGGGAAATTTTCGATTTCGGTGGTGATGGTGAGTTGTCCTCCAGGCTGGAGCCCTTCATAGACAATGGGGTTGAGGCCGGCGCGTCCGGCATAGATGGCGGCCGTGTAGCCGGCAGGGCCGGAGCCGAGAATGAGACAATGTATCATATGCTTATGTTTGCTTTTGAAAATGTTTGCTTGTGATGGAGGGATGGAATGGCAAATGCCGGATTTCAGCGTAAGTCAATGACTTCAATACCTGGGTGCTGCTTGGCATTGAAACGGAAATTACTTACGTTCCATTTGCGATGTGTGCGGATGCCGGATACGCGAATGCGTGTCCATTGTCCCTTGTGGTCCTTGATGCGTACGGATAGCGGGAGATGGGTGCTTTTGTCAATCGTGGCCACAAGCAACTGGATGCTGTTGGAGCCACTTTGGGCTTTCATGCGTACTTCGTGGCAACTTTTACCCTTGTAACTGCTTTCGTTGAGCGAAAGGGTGTAGCCCTGCTTGTATAGGTTGATGAAGGCATACGGGTTGATGTGTTGTAGCTCACCTGCAGATGGAGTGCTTACGTTCACTTCGTCACTTCCGGTCATTAGTGTCCATTGTGTGTGGCCGTCAAACCATGTGGTAAGGGCATCTGATGTGATTTTGAATTTGTTGCCGTCAAGCTCGATTCTGCCAGTGGCGATGCCTGCCGCTTTCTGTCCTTTGAACTGTGTGCCTTCGAATGTGGCTTCTATTCCCCCTGAGTGCTGTAGCACGTTTGCTGTCTGGTCAAGCACGCTACGTGCACTTTGGGCAAATGTCGAAAGCTGCAAGGCACATGATGCTGCCATCGTAAGAAGTATGTGTTTGAACGTCATAGTTTTCTGTTGTTATCAAATTTCCTACAAAGGTAATCATTTGCCGACGGAAGAAAGAATGTTTTGGGTATTTCTTTTCCACTTTTCGGCTGTTAGCGGATAACGTTTCGGGGTTGTCATTCTTGTAATAGCCAATTGATAAAGCCTATTTGTGCCGGTTTCTGCCATTCCTCTTTGCTAAGAAGGCCTCCCGCCAAGCAGTGGGTGTGCTGGGCAGAAGGCCTTCTTAAATGGGATAGACTCTTTCTCTTGAAACGTCTAAGTACGGGCATGCAGCGATGCAAGAATCGTTTCAAGTTCCAGTTCATCGTTCACAAGAACTTCACGTGGCTTCGAACCTCTTACGGGGCCCACAATGCCAGCCCGTTCAAGCTGATCCATGAGACGGCCGGCACGGTTGTAGCCGATGGCAAATTTGCGTTGGATAAGCGAGGTGGAGCCTTGCTGGTGGATGACAATGAGTTTCGATGCCTCTTCAAATAGGGGGTCAAGGTTGCTGGCATCAATGTCATTAGGTTTTCCTCCGTCGTCACTGTCCATTTCTGGTTCCGGTAGTTCGTAGGCAGCGAGATAGCCCTGCTGGTGGCTGATGAAATCGTTGATGCGTTCCACTTCGGGCGTGTCGACAAAGGCACACTGTACGCGAACGGGCATGTTTCCTGCCAGGAAGAGCATGTCACCTTTTCCGATCAGTTGATTGGCACCACTTTGGTCGAGGATGGTGCGGCTGTCAATTTGCGACATCACTTTGAAGGCCATTCTTGCAGGGAAATTGGCTTTGATGGTACCTGTAATGATGTTGGTGGTCGGTCGTTGGGTGGCGATAACCATGTGCATTCCCACGGCTCGAGCCAATTGGGCAATGCGTGCAATGGGCTGTTCCACTTCTTTGCCAGCAGTCATGATAAGGTCACCGAATTCGTCTATAATCACCACAATGTAGGGCATGAACTCATGACCGTTTTCGGGATTGAGTTGGCGGGCCTTGAATTTTGCGTTGTATTCCCTGATGTTGCGCACCTTGGCCTTTTTCAGCAAATCATATCGATGATCCATAAGTTGGCAAAGGCTCTTGAGCGTTTGCACCACTTTGGTTACATCGGTGATGATGGGGTCTTCTCCCTCATCGGGGATTTTGGCCAGAAAGTGCTTTTCGATGGGGGCATAGATGGAAAATTCCACTTTTTTCGGGTCGACCATCACAAACTTCAGTTCAGAGGGGTGCTTCTTGTAGAGAAGCGAAGTGATAATGGCATTAAGGCCGACGGACTTGCCCTGTCCAGTGGCACCAGCCACCAAAAGGTGAGGCATTTTGGCCAAATCAACCATGAACACTTCATTGGTGATGGTCTTTCCTAAGGCAATAGGAAGTTCAAAAGTGGATTCCTGAAATTTGCGCGTGTTGATGATGCTTTCCATCGACACGATACGCGGGGTCTTGTTCGGAACTTCGATACCGATTGTGCCTTTGCCTGGAATCGGGGCGATGATGCGGATTCCCAATGCAGAAAGCGACAGTGCGATGTCGTCTTCAAGGTTGCGAATTTTGTTGATTCTTACTCCCGGTGCCGGGGTCACTTCATATAGTGTGATGGTGGGACCTATGGTAGCCTTGATGCTGGAGATTTCCACGCCGAAGTTGCGCAACACGTTGATGATGCGGTCTTTATTCGCATTCTGTTCGTTCATGTCGATGGCCGGCCCGTTGTCATCGTAGTGCTTGAGCAGCGGAATGGTGGGGAACTTGTAGCTTTCAAGGTCCTTGCGAGGGTCGTATGGCTCGAGGTCTTTCACTTCTTCCACCGTCTTGCCCACAGCCTTATCGTCAGTCTCCGTTTTTTCGATGGTGAGCGAGGTTCCGTTGGGGCGGAGCAGTGGATCGTCTGTGAGTGGGTGATCGGCTTCTGGTTGAAGTGCATCTTCTGTTGAGGACGTTTCCTCTGCTGGTGGCTCAGATAGTTGTGAATCAAAGGATGATTCTGTGGAAAGCTCGATGGACAGAGCATGCGCATCATCGGACGAATTGCCTTCGTGAAGTGAGTCCTCGGGCACGGCTGAATCCAGTATTTCCTTGCTGAATGCATTGGAAGGCAGGTCCTCTTCGGGTTGGTAGACAGACGAATTTTCGTCTTCGGTTGTGTCCTCTGATTCGTTGTCATTCACCTTTTCTTCCTCATCGGCATTTGCCTTTGCCCACGTTGGGCGTGAGGGCATTTTGATGTAGTCCTGCGGGTGCAGTAACTTTCTGATGACAGACATTGTTTCGCTTGTGAGGTACATGAGATAGAAAACGGCTACAGCGACAATGGCAGCCCAGGCCCCAAGCGTGCCGATGCCGTCGACCAATTGTGTTTTGATGTAGTCGCCATGTCCACCTCCTAAGCGAAAACTGATGCTGCCGGTGAAGTCTTGAAGTAAGTCTGAAGTAAGGCTTAGGCAGACTGAGCCCCAGATCATCAGGATGGAGCAATTGGCAAACCATTTCCACAACCTTATGTGGTAGGCGTTCATAAGCCTCAACGACAATGCAAAGGTGAACACGGGGATGAGGAATGCAAAGGCGCCAAAGCACTCGTCCATGAAATAATGCGAGAGGTAAGCACCAGCTTTTCCACACACATTTGCGGGATGTACCAAATTGCCGTTTTCCACGCCTGATTGGTCGGCTGCACCCGTAAAGAAGTTTGAAATGATGCTCATAAAGAGCAGAAGGCTCAGCAGCATGCTGCTAAAACCGAGGAGGAAGCGAATGCTTTCTTTCTTGAAATAGGCGGATAGTTCCGCACGGTTCATCTGCTTCAGCCGGGAGAGCAGGCTGACAGGCTGTGGGGTGGTGCCGGGATTGCGGCGTTTCCCCTTGGCTGCAGATGCTTTTGTCTTGGGTTTATTGTTGATTGCCATGAAGGAAGGTGTTCTTTTGTGGTAGGGTGATTATGATGACATCCAATGTTTGCTTTGGTGAAAGATAATCCGGTGTCGTCATTCAGGAAACCAGCTTTGGAAAGTACTTGAGAACCATTTGTTACGTGGCCTGTTATTTCGAGTAAAACTCAATCATCCGGCTGATAGCTCGTTGGCACACAGCACAGAATGCACTACATTCGTTGGTTTTCATGCGGCAGTCTTGGAAAGCTCTGTACACGCCATGTGACATGTAGCCACCACCTTCGTAAACTCCGATGCTTTGCAAGTTCTTTCTGGTCGGGGTGGTAGGGATGGACGTCCTTTTAGGCAGCATGTCCGACCATTTCTGGCTGAAATCCTTGAGCGTGGTGATGTTCTGTTCCCAAGGTTCGGCTTGAGGAGAGTAGTAGTTCTCATATTGGTCATCGTAGAAGTATTCGTCGGCCAATCCTGCAAAACTGTGCCCGAATTCATGCACTACGACGGGGCAAAATGCTGCATGATGTGTGGTGGTGAGCATATAGGAATTGTATATGCCACCTCCACCGTATGTGTCGGTGTTGGCCAGTACGATGATGTGCTCGTAGGGAATGCCTGCCAAGAGGTTGTGCATGTCACGCAAGTGCAAGGTGGTGAGGTAGCGGTCGGAGTAGAACGTGGAGAAGTTTGAACTTACGGCCGTGTTTCGCCAAAGCCCTTTGAGGGGAATGCTGACATCGGAATCGGCAGAAGGAGATGCGACTGCTACGAAATTGAATCGGTCAGCCATTTGCTTGAAGGGGGCATGTGAAAGGATTGCTTCCACTGCGGCTTGGGCATCGCGGTAGAATGCATCCATCTCTTCGGATGTGTAGCCTTCGGCCAAAATAGCTACGTCTATTTTCTCAGAGGGGGCACCTGACTGGTGAAGATACTTGTGGGGGGGCACAGGCAACCGATCGAGCTGACGGATGAGTATGTCGTTGGGGTCAATGCGGTGGGTGAGAGCGGTAGTGACACGCCCGTTCTTGTCGTCGAACAGGCGGATGGTCACGTAGGCTGAATCTTGGGGCATGGGAAGCAGAAAGACGTTCTCAAACGAGCGGGAAGTGTGCACCGCTTCTTCCGTGGCAAGCCACTCTTGAAACAGGGTGGAAAATGATTGCGTGTAAATCACTCGATGTGACCGGGCATCGCGTAGTGTAATGTCGCCGTTACCGCGAAGGGGTACGGAGTCCATGTGGATAGTGCGCCCGGCCCAACCTTTGAAACTGCATAGTTCATCCACTGAAATGTGCTGCGCTTGGGCATTGCCTGCGAATTCGTAGTCAATGCGAAGCGTGCGTTCTGGCGTGCAGTCGTTTTGCGCCAATGAGTGTGAAACCGGCAGCAGGGCCAGTAGTATGCGGAATAAGGCTTGTACTTTCATTTGCTTGTTTTGTGCTTTTGTTTCAGGAAATGTGTGTTCTCCCCTAACCTCATGTCCCTATTTCCTGCTGTTTTCCCAAGAATGTCGGGGGATGTGCGAGTTAGGACACTTTGCGGGAATTTTGGTGAAACCGAAATAAGGTTTCCGATGACATGCAGGTTCGTTTTGCTGTATGCCAATACTTAAAATTTAGCGCAAAGTTACAAAAATCCAATGGATTTCTTCGTTAGGTCGGCCACTTTGTCGTAATTTTGCGTGAAAGAAAATTTGACAGTAACCGGCACGCATCTTCCTCAAGACGGAATTGGTGGATAGTGAAAAAAATGACGATGAAATGAAACGCAACATACTGATAGCCGATAGCGGCAGTACAAAAACGGAATGGGCTTTGGTCGACGGGAAATCGGTCGTTGGCCGTTTGCTTACACAGGGCATTAATCCTTATGTGCTTTCCGACAATCAAGTGCAACGCGTGCTTTGTGATGAACTGTGTAGCCATTTATCTGTAGAGCGTGTGGAAGAAGTACGGTTCTATGGGGCAGGATGTCGCGGAGATCAGTTGCTGCGCATGTCTCGTCTGATTGCTGGTGTGATGCCTTCCGGCTGTGAAGTGAAGGTGGCATCTGATTTGCTGGGAGCCGCGCAAGCATTGTGCGGAAATGCCGATGGCATAGCTTGCATCTTGGGCACGGGAAGCAACAGTTGCCTCTATCAAAACGGGGAAATTGTGCAGAATGTGTCGCCTTTGGGCTACGTACTCGGAGATGAGGGCAGCGGTGCAGTGCTTGGTCGTCGCTTGGTTGGTGATGTGTTGAAGTCGCAATTGTCTGCTTCCGTATGCGATGCATTTC
>DAIRWG010000128.1:0-7507 GCA_036802405.1 Alloprevotella sp. | reverse complement strand
CTGTCGACCTCATGATTATGAATCATGCGCTCTAACCAGCTGAGCTATCGCGCCATTTTCTTTCACTCCGAGATGTTTGTTTCTCGTTTGCGGGTGCAAAGGTAAGGATTATTTTTCTTCTGGCCAAACATTTCGCTTTGTTTTTGTTCATTTCCTAATTATCGCGCCTCTCCGGGGGTAGGGCAAAGTCCCAAAGTCCCAAAGTCCCAGGGAGTGGGACGCTTTTATGCTATGATTGATTATCAAGGAGTTACCTCTTTTTACTCTTTTTATATAGGAGTGAGACTTTTGGGACTTTGGGACTTTCGGGCAAATTTCGTCGGACACTCATGCACCGGTCTCGGATGTGAAATCCACATTCGGGGGTGTGTGTTGCCCTTCTCATCGTCTTCCTTGCTGACACCAAAATCATCGTGCTAACGCGCGTGCGCGCATTACAGGGGAATTGCACTTCTTGCTTTCACCTGTCACGGCCCCGGCTTGAGCCGAAAGAAGAGGCTACGTTCGGAGCTGCGTTCCGCCCATCGCATTCCGAAGCATCATCTGGCCCGAAGCGGTGGTGGCATACCACCAAACTTGGGATTTTTTACAGTACCGCGGTAGTGTAATTACGGTACCGCGGTAGAATTTTTACGGCACCGTGGTGGAGTCTTTACGGTACCGTGGTGGAGTTTTTACGGTAACACGGTGGAATTTGAGAATCTCAAGGTACTTGAACAAACAATACCTGCAAGCAGATGGATGCTCCATAAAAGCTAAACGCTCACTTCTGGAAAAGCCACACCAAACATGGAGTGACAGTAAAAGTGAAAGGTGACAGCAAATATACAACACACTGGCTTACAAGTACATAAATGGAATTTACAGAAAACAAATGAAGAACGGTGACAGCAAAAATGAAAGGTGACAGCAAAAAACGCAATTCACTGTATATGCGCACGCGCGCGAGAGATATTTGGGGATTGCCCCAAAAGTGCACGAAGCCTGGCTGTTAGGAAAGCTTGGGGAACCTCGTGTTTTGCCGCAAAATCATTGCGACGATTTTTTCCGCTAAGGGCCGCTAAGGACCGCGAAGCCATGCGGATGAGTTTCGCCGCGAAGTGACGCAAAGCCATGCGGCCGAGTTTTCAACCACGAAGGACCACGAATTTGCACGAAGCCTTGCGGCGGAGTTTTCAACCACGAAGGGACACGAAGAAGCACGAAGCCTTGCGGCAGAGCTTTCAACCACGAAGGGGCATGAAGAAGCACGAAGCCTTGCGGCAGAGCTTTCAACCACGAAGGGACATGAAGAAGCACGAAGCCTTGCGGCAGAGTTTTTATAGTCAAACAAAAATGGTTTGGGAAAACCTGAAGTATAATCTATGGGGCGTAACATCTGCTCTCTTCATCCGCTGTAGGTCACCCCGCTAGGGGTGAGTCATGCGGAAAGTGGCGTGGCTTGCTTTTTTCCAGCACCATTTTTGCTTGGCTATAACCACGAAGGGACACGAAGAAGCACGAAGCCTTGCGGCAAAATATCGTCAGCAATTACTATCAGTGCAATGCCTTGGGCGCTCATTGATTATACGCAATTGAAATAAGGCGGCTCGGCAATGAAAAGAAAAATGTTTTTTCCTTTTCATTGCTCTCGCCTTGCACTATCTTTACATAAGACAGGCGGCACCTCGGCAATGAAAGGGAAAGTCTTTCAGCCTTTCCCTTTGCATTGCGCTCGGTTTGCACTATCTTTGCACCCAAAAGCGCCGACGCGCCTCAAACGGCTGACGGAAATGTCCGAACAATTCGGCCTCCCGGCCCGAAAATCAGCCCTGCATTCACCCAAAACGCATGATTGGAATCAAGAAATTAGACATATACATCCTCAAGAAATTCCTGCTCCTGCTCGTCGCGGCATTCTTCATATGCCTCTTCGTGTTTATGATGCAGCTCACGTGGAAATACGTGGAAACACTCGTGGGCAAAGGCATCTCGATGGATCTCATGGCACAATTCTTCTGGAACATTGCCCTCTACCTCACCCCACAGGCACTCCCCATGGCCGTGCTGCTGGCTTCGCTCATCACCTTCGGCAATCTGGGCGAATCGTTCGAACTGCTGGCCATGAAGGCGGCGGGCATCCCGCTCATACGCATCATGAGGCCCCTCATCCTCTTTGCACTGATCACGGCGGGCGTGTCGTTTACCATGCAGAACACCGTTTCGCCCAAAGCCTATCTGGAAATGCGCACCATGCTCCTGAGCCTGAAGCAGACTTCGCCCGCGGTGGAGATTCCAGAAGGCATCTTCTACAATGGCGTGCCCAACGTGAACCTCTACGTGCAGCGCAAGAACGTGGAAACGGGCATGCTCTACCAGATGATCATCTACAAGACCGACCAGGGATTCGACCGCGCCCAGATCGTGCTGGCCGACTCGGGACGCATGGAAATGTCGAGCGACAAGATGCACCTGACACTGCACTTGTGGAGCGGCGAACAGTTTGAGAGCCTGCAGGGAGCGGGGTCGCAGATGATGCAAGGCGGGGCCGATGCGCCCTACGACCGCGAAACGTTCAACTACAAACGCTTCATCATCGACTTCGACAGCAACTTCAGCATGATGGACAAGAACCTGCTGGCCAACATGGCGGAATCGATGAACATGAAGCAGATCGAGCACAACGTGGACTCCATGCAGACGGCCATGGACTCGGTGGGCCGACAGTACTACGACGATGCCTGCGCACTCTATTTCAAGCGTCCGGCACTGAGCAAGAAGGATTCCACCAACCTCTTCCGGGCCATTCAAGCGCACCCGATGGCCTTCGACAGCCTCATGGCGCAAATGCAACCCGACAAGGTGGCTGCGGCCACACAGGGGGCACGCATGGCGGTGATGAACATCAAGTCGGACCTGGAATGGAAAGCGCTCGTGACGCACGACGGCGACTACACCATCCGACGCAACACGGCCATGTGGTACACGATCATCACCATGTCGATCGTGTGTCTGCTCTTCTTCTTCGTGGGAGCACCTCTGGGTGCCATCATCCGCAAGGGCGGACTGGGTGTGCCGGTCATCATTTCGGTGGTGGTGTTCATCATCCGCTACCTGATCGAGATTTCCACACTGAAGATGGCGCGCGACGGGTCGATCAACATGCTGGTGGGCATGTGGCTGAGCACGGCGGTGATCCTGCCGATGTCCATCTTTCTGACCTACAAGGCCAACCGCGACTCGGGACTCTTCAACATGGAGACGTACACCACCTTCGTGCGAAGGCTGCTCGGACTGAGCACGAAACGCCACATCACACGCAAGGAGGTGATCATCGACGAGCCGCGCATGGACCTTATGCCACAGCTGGTGCGCGAACTGCGCGACGAATGCCAGGACTACAACCGGCGCAAGCAGCTGCTCCGCGCCCCGAGCTATGTGAAAACTTTCTTCCACTACGAGGCGGACACGGACGTGCAGCAGATCGATGCACACATGGAGGCCATCGTGGAGGAACTTTCGAACAGCCGCAACGGCAAGATCCTGGGTGTGCTCAACGAGTTTCCGATGCTCTACACCTCGGCCCACACTTCGCCCTTCCACTCTGCGCGGTGGAACAAGATGGCGGGCATCGTGCTGCCGCTCGGACTGGTGCTGTGGATACGCATCTGGCGCTTCCGCCTGCGTCTGCTACGCGACCTGAAACTGACCGTGCGCACCTGCAACCGCCTGCTGCAGGTGATGGAGGCTTCCGACAGCCCGGTGAGCGAAGAAACGGACGCTGCCGAACAGGCGGCTGCCGAACGCAAGCGCCACCGCCGCACACTCGTGAAGCGCGCGGTGCTGCTGGCCATCGTGGCCATGGTGCTGGGCTTGGCAGCCCAAACGGGCTACGACCAATGGAAGCGGCACAAGCTGCGCAAGGCGGTGCAGACGGAGCAACCCACCGACGGCACCCCCACTCCCCCACCCGCCGAGGGACAACCCGACGGCAACGCCCTGCAGCCGCCCACAAGCGGAGAGCAACTGCGCCTGCCGGCACAAGCACCCGACTTCACACGGCAGTGAGAGGACGGACATTTTTACAACGGATTCAATCTCCCCTATACACTCAACATAAAACTATGACATCCTTCAAATTAGCCTCCATCGAAGAGGCCATACAAGACTTCAAGGACGGCAAATTCGTGATCGTGGTGGACGACGAGGACCGCGAGAATGAGGGTGACCTCATCATGGCCGCCGAAAAGGTGACACCCGAAGCCGTGAACTATATGCTGCACAACGGACGCGGCGTGCTTTGCGCACCGATCACCATCGAACGCAGCAACGAACTCAAACTGCCCCATCAGGTGCAGGAGAACACCAGCATGCTGGGCACGCCGTTCACCGTGACGGTGGACCTGCTTGAGGGCTGCACCACTGGCGTGAGCTGCCACGACCGTGCGGCCACCATCCGTGCACTGGCCGACCCTGACAGCCGCCCCGAAAGCTTCGGCCGTCCGGGCCACGTGAATCCGCTCTATGCCCAGGACCGCGGAGTGCTGGCCCGTGCCGGACACACGGAGGCATCCATCGACTTGGCACGGCTGGCTGGCATGCAGCCGGCTGCCTGCCTGATCGAGATTCTCAATGAAGACGGCACCATGGCGCGCATGCAGCAGCTGCAGGCTTTTGCCCAGCGCGAGGGCTTGCACATCATCACGATCAAGGACCTCATTGCCTACCGCCTGCAGCACGAATGCCTCGTGGAGCGGGGCGAGGAGGTGGACATGCCGACAGAGTACGGACATTTCCGCCTGATTCCCTTCCGCCAGAAGAGCAACGGACTGGAACACGTGGCGCTGATCAAGGGAGAATGGAAGGACGACGAGCCGATTCTCGTGCGCGTGCATTCCTCCTGCGTGACGGGCGACATCTTCGGTTCCGAACGCTGCGACTGCGGCGAACAGCTGCACAAGGCCATGCGCATGGTGGAGAAGGAAGGCAAAGGCGTGGTGCTCTACCTCAACCAGGAGGGACGCGGCATCGGCCTCATGGCCAAGATTGCGGCCTACAAGCTGCAGGAAGAGGGCTACGACACGGTGGACGCCAACGTGCACTTGGGTTATGACCCTGACGAACGCGACTATGGCGTGGGCGCACAGATTCTCGGCCAGCTGGGGGTACACAAGATGCGCCTGATGACGAACAATCCCGTGAAGCGCGTGGGACTGGAGGCTTACGGACTGGAAATCACAGAGAACGTGCCCATCGAAACGACTCCTACGCCTTACAACAAGCGTTACCTCGAAACGAAGAAGGTGCGCATGGGACACACGCTACACAACCTTTAATTTCCTAACAACCAACGACTATGGAAAAGAACATTTACGGTTACAACCCCCAACCCATGGAGGAAGAGCGCGAACTCACCCGTTCCTTCCCGGCCATGATGCAGAAGGTGTATGTGTGGATGACCTTGGCTTTGGCCATCACCGGACTGACGGCCTACTATGTGGCCAGCAACGAGGCACTGCTCTTCAGCATCCTCACCAACAGCGCCATCATGTGGGGACTCATCATTGCCGAACTGGTCATGGTGTTCACGCTCTCGGCTGCCATCGGACGGTTGTCATTTCCCGTGGCAGGACTGCTCTTCGGCGCTTATTCGGTGCTCAACGGGGCCACGCTTTCGGTGATTTTCCTGGCCTATACGATGGAGAGCATCACCACCACGTTTTTCGTGACTGCAGGCACCTTCGGCGCCATCTCGCTTTTCGGCCTCTTCACCAAGAAGGACCTCGGCACCATCGGCCGCTTTTGCTACATGGCGCTCATCGGACTGGTCATCGCCACGGTGGTCAACCTGTTTGTGGCCAGCACGACCTTCTCGTGGGCACTGACTTACATCGGCGTGCTCGTGTTCTGCGGACTCACTGCCTACGACACGCAGAAGATGAAGGAAATTCTCTTCCAATATGAGGCCACAGGCGGCACGAACCTCATGAAGGTGGCGCTGCTCTGCAGCTTGAGCCTCTATCTGGACTTCATCAACCTCTTCCTCTATCTGCTCCGCATCTTCGGCGGCAGAAGGGATTAACCCCTACAGGCGGAGGCTGAAGCACTTTGCATTTTCAAAAAAGCAGCCCCGCCCGACGCACAAGCGCAGCGGGGCTGCTTTTTTAGCTTACAACAACGGTCATTTCAAACGAAACTACATGGGAAAGTGCCGGATAGGGATACACTTTTGCTCCCGCACACGAATGGGTGGGGACATCGGAAGGTGCTTCCACAAAACGGCCTTTACCCAAATCATTACTCATCAATCCATATGCTTTCAACACTTGTAAACAGACTGGCACCTTCTGCCACCCTGGCCATGTCGCAAAAGAGCGCAGAACTCAAGGCACAGGGCATCGACATCATCAACCTCTCGGTGGGCGAACCCGACTTCAACACGCCCGACCACATCAAGGAGGCTGCCAAGAAGGCCATTGACGAAAACTATTCGCGCTACTCTCCCGTGGCGGGCTATCCGGCTCTGCGCCAAGCCATCTGCGCCAAACTCAAAAACGAGAACGGACTGGACTATGCACCCGAGCAGATTGTCACTTCGAACGGTGCCAAGCAGTGTGTGTGCAATGCCGTGATGGCTCTCGTGTCGCCGGGCGAAGAGGTGATTATTCCGGCTCCCTACTGGGTGAGCTATCCGCAGATGGTGCTCATGGCCGACGGCAAGCCCGTGTTTGTGGAGGCCACGATCGAGCAGGACTTCAAGATCACGCCCGCCCAGCTGGAGGCTGCCATCACGCCGCAAACGCGCGCCATCATCCTCTGCTCGCCGAGCAACCCGACTGGGTCTGTCTACAGCCAGACGGAGCTGGAGGCCCTGGCTGAAGTGCTGCGCAAGCACGAGAGAGTGTATGTGATCAGCGATGAGATTTACGAACACATCAACTACGTGGGCCACCATGCTTCCATCGCACGCTGCGAGGGCATGAAGGAACGCACGGTGGTGATCAACGGTGTGTCGAAGGCTTATGCCATGACGGGCTGGCGCATCGGTTTCCTGGCTGCGCCGACCGAGATTGCAAAGGCTTGCAGCAAGCTGCAGGGACAGTACACAAGCGGCCCGTGCTCGGTGAGCCAAATGGCAGCCACGGCGGCCTTTGCCGGTCCGCAGGAGTGCGTGGAGGAAATGCGCCAGGCATTCGAACGCCGCAAGAACCTGATCGTGAAACTGGCCAAGGAAGTGCCTGGATTTGAGGTGAACGACCCCCACGGGGCTTTCTACCTCTTCCCGAAGTGCAGCTACTACTTCGGCAAGTCGGACGGCGAACGGGTGATCAAGGACTCCATGGACTTTGCCCTCTATCTGCTGGAGGTGGGCCATGTGGCCACCGTGGGCGGAGCTGCCTTCGGCTCGCCCGAATGCTTCCGCATGAGCTATGCCACGAGCGATGAGAACATCGTGGAGGCTCTCCGCCGCATCAAGGAGGCAGTGGCGAAGCTGAAGTAAAGAGGCTTGTACTCACAACAAAGTCTG
>DAIRWG010000127.1:0-7531 GCA_036802405.1 Alloprevotella sp. | reverse complement strand
GACCGAAGGGTGAGCTCAGCCAGGCTGTTGATCCTTCCATCATCGTCACAATCGAGAACAACGAGATCACTTTCGCCATCGACGAAGCCAACGACACCGTTGAGCAGAAGCAGAAGCAGGCCTTCCACGGCCTCTACCGCTCGCTTGTCAACAACATGGTGGTTGGCGTGAGCGAAGGCTACAAGAAGGAAATGGAGCTCGTTGGTGTGGGTTACCGCGTTTCCAACCAGGGCAACCTCGTGGAGTTCGCATTGGGTTACACTCACAGCATCTTCCTCCAGCTCCCGCCCGAAATCAAGGTTGAGACGAAGTCTGAAAGAAACAAAAACCCGTATATCTGCCTCGAGTCTGCCGACAAGCAGCTCCTCGGCCTCGTATGCGCCAAAATCCGTTCTTTCCGCAAACCTGAACCTTACAAAGGAAAGGGTATCCTCTATGTGGGCGAGCAGATTCGTCGTAAGTCTGGTAAGTCCGCTGGTGCTAAGTAATTTAAATCTCTAAGATTATGACTACGAAAAAAGAACAAAGACGCGTAAAAATCAAATATCGGGTTCGCAATAAGATCTCTGGCACTGCTTCTCGTCCCCGCATGACGGTCTTCAGAAGCAACAAGCAGATCTACGTTCAGGTTATCAACGACGAAACCTCTTCCACTCTCGTCGCTGCTTCTTCGCTTGGCCTCGAGGCCATGCCCAAGAAGGAGCAGGCTGCCAAGGTAGGCGAGGCCATCGCACAGAAGGCCATCGCTGCTGGTATCACCGAGGTCGTGTTCGACCGTAACGGTTACCTCTACCACGGCCGTGTGAAGGAAGTTGCTGAAGGTGCACGCAAAGGTGGACTTAAATTCTAATTGAGATTATGGCAAACAGAGTAAACGTAAATACAGAAGAGTTAAAGGATAGACTGGTTGCTATCAATCGTGTTGTCAAAGTGACCAAGGGTGGTCGTACTTTCACCTTCGCCGCCATCGTGGTGGTAGGTGACGGTAAGGGTGTCATCGGTTACGGCCTCGGCAAGGCTGGCGAAGTTACCGCCGCCATCGCCAAGGGTGTTGAGGCAGCAAAGAAGAATTTGGTGAAAGTTCCCGTGCTCAAGGGTACCGTACCCCACGAGCAGGCCGCACGCTTCGGTGGTGCTGAGGTGCTCATCCTCCCCGCATCTGAAGGTACCGGTGTGGTTGCCGGCGGCGCCATGCGTGCCGTGCTCGAGAGCGTAGGTGTGAAGGACGTTTTGGCCAAGTCCAAGGGTTCTTCCAACCCTCACAACCTCGTGAAGGCTACCATCCTGGCTTTGAGTGAAATGCGTGATGCACGCACGGTGGCTCAGCATCGTGGTGTTTCTTTGGAAAAAGTATTCAGAGGATAAACAACTATGGCAACTATTAAGATTCAACAGACGAAGAGCCGTATCGGTGCTCCCAAGGACCAGAAGCGCACACTCGATGCGCTGGGCCTCACTAAGCTCAACCACATCGTGGAGAAGGAGGACACTCCCATCATCCGCGGCATGATCCGCAAGGTTCACCACTTGGTAACGGTCGTAGAATAATTTGAAATAACGAAGCTTTATGAAATTACATACTTTGAAGCCTGCATGCGGCGCTACTCACAACAGCAAGCGCATCGGCCGTGGTCCTGGTTCTGGCAAGGGTGGCACGTCTACCCGCGGTCATAAGGGTGCCAAGTCGCGTTCAGGTTATAGCAAGAAAATTGGTTTCGAAGGTGGTCAGATGCCTTTGCAGCGTCGTCTTCCGAAATTTGGTTTCAAGAACATCAACCGCGTTGAGTACAAGGCCATCAACCTCTCTACGCTCCAGAGCCTGGCAGAGGCCAAGAATCTGGAGAAGATCGGAGTGGCTGAACTCGTTGCCGCAGGTTTCATTTCTTCAAGCCAGTTGGTGAAGATTCTTGGTAATGGTGAACTCAAGGCCAAGTTGGCCGTAGAGGCTCACGCATTCTCCAAGACTGCCGAAGCTGCCATCACGGCAGCCGGCGGTACAGCTACAAAAATCTAATCTAATCTACTTCGATGAAAAAAATAATCGAGACCATCAAGAACATTTGGAGGATTGAGGACCTGCGCGTGCGCATCCTCATCACGCTCCTCTTTGTTGCTATATACCGCTTCGGCTCGTTCATCGTGCTTCCCGGCATCGATCCTGCACGCCTTCAGGCCCTGCAGAGCCAGACGAGTGAAGGTTTGATGTCCTTGCTGAACATGTTCTCGGGTGGTGCATTCTCCAATGCTTCAGTGTTTGCATTGGGAATCATGCCTTACATCTCGGCATCGATTGTCATCCAGCTGCTTGCCATCGCTGTGCCTTACTTCCAGAAGATGCAGCGTGAGGGCGAGAGCGGACGTAGAAAGATCAATCAGTACACACGTTGGTTGACAATAGCAATCCTGCTTTTCCAAGCTCCGACGTATCTCATCAACTTGAAGGCACAGACCGCCGGGTCGGGCGCTTTCCTCGTTGGAGACGGATTCTGGTTTATGTTCTCGTCTACGATTATCCTTGCGGCAGGTAGTATGTTTATCCTGTGGCTTGGCGAACGTATCACTGACAAAGGTGTGGGTAATGGTGTATCGCTCATCATCATGATCGGTATCATTGCCCGTATGCCGACTGCCATCACGCAGGAGTTCGTAACGGCTCTGAGTGGTGCCGAAGGAGGTGGCTTGATCAAGTTCCTCTTCGAAATCATCGCTCTCCTCTTCGTTATGGCTCTCGCCATCATGCTTGTGAAGGCCACCCGCAAGGTGCCCGTACAGTATGCGAAGCGTGTGGAAGGCAACCGCGCTGTGGGCGGTGCACGACAGTACATCCCCCTCAAGCTCTTTGCCGCCAATGTGATGCCGATCATCTTCGCACAGGCCATCATGTTCATCCCATTGACTGTGGCCCAGACATTCTCCAAGAATGGTGGAAGCTGGGTGATGAACCAGTTCATGGATCACACGAGCGTTCTCTACAACTTAGTGTTCGTCTTTCTGATTATCGCGTTCACCTATTTCTACACAGCCATCACGCTCAACCCCGTGCAGATGGCTGAGGACATGAAGCGAAACAACGGTTTCATCCCGGGTGTGAAGCCCGGCAAACCGACAGCTGACTATCTCGACCAAGTGATGTCGCGCATCACAGGTCCCGGTTCGCTGTTCATTGCGCTCATCGCCATCATGCCGGCTTTTGCAGGCATCTTCGGCGTGAAGCAGGAATTCGCTCAGTTCTTCGGTGGTACGTCGTTGCTCATCCTCGTGGGTGTGGTACTCGACACGCTTCAACAGATTGAAAGTCACCTTCTGGTGCGTCACTATGACGGATTGCTCAATGCAGGACATGTCCGCACGCGTTCAACGAAGGTAGCTGCCTATTAATTTTAAGTCTGAATGATCTATCTGAAAACAGATGATGAGATAGAGCTGTTGCGCAAGGCCAACCTCTTGGTCAGCGCAACGCTCACTGAAATCGCAAAAGTTGTTGAGCCGGGTGTCACGACCCGACAGTTGGACACCTTGGCTGAACAATTTATTCGAGACCATGGGGCCGAACCCACGTTCAAGGGTTTCCCTAATCCTTATGGTGGTCCTTTCCCCGCTTCCATCTGCACCTCGGTCAACAATGTCGTGGTGCATGGCATTCCCAACGACGAGCCTCTGCGCGACGGCGACATTGTTTCCGTTGACTGCGGCACGTTTATAGAAGGATTCTGCGGCGACTCCTGCTACACTTTCTGTGTGGGTGAAGTCAAGCCTGAAGTGAAGGAACTCCTCCGCATCACGAAGGAATCGCTTTACAAAGGCATCGAAGCAGCCCTTCCGGGACATCGCTTGGGGGACATCGGATATGCGGTGCAGCAGCACTGCGAGAGTCACGGCTATGGAGTTGTCCGCGAATTCGTCGGTCATGGCATCGGCCATGAGATGCACGAAGACCCGCAGGTGCCCAACTACGGCAACCAAGGCACGGGCAAGCAGCTCAAGAACGGACTTTGCATTGCCATCGAACCGATGATCACACTCGGTTCGCACGAACTGGCCATGCTGCCCGACCGCTGGGGAGTCGTCACACGCGACGGCAAGCCCGCGGCTCACTTCGAGCACACCATTGCCCTACATCACGGCAAAGCTGACATCATGTCGTCGTTTGCAGAAATCGAAGAAGTAGAAAGACAGAAACATTGATATGGCAAAAGAAGCTGCTATCGAACAAGACGGGACAATCGTTGAGGCATTGAGCAATGCCATGTTCCGTGTAGAATTGGAGAACGGACATGAGATCACTGCCCACATCTCCGGGAAGATGCGTATGCACTACATCAAGATCCTCCCCGGCGACAAGGTGAAAGTGGAAATGAGTCCGTACGATCTTTCGAAAGGAAGAATAGTGTTCAGATACAAATAAAAACAACTCATATGAAAACCAGAGTATCATTGAAGAAGCGCTCTGCAGATTGCAAGATCGTGCGTCGTAAGGGCCGTCTGTATGTGATTAACAAGAAGAACCCTAAGTTCAAAATGCGTCAGGGTTAACAACCAAGTTCCGCAAAAAAACAAAACAAACATATGGCAATAAGAATTGTTGGTGTAGACCTCCCTCAGAACAAGCGTGGTGAGATCGCCCTGACCTACATCTACGGTATAGGTCGCAGTAGCTCGGCTAAAATCTTGGACAAGGCCGGCATTGACAGAGACGTGAAAGTGAAGGACTGGACAGACGACCAGGCTGCCAAGATCCGTGAGATCATCGGCGCCGAGTTCAAGGTGGAAGGTGACCTCCGCTCCGAAATCCAGCTCAACATCAAGCGCCTCATGGATATCGGTTGCTACCGTGGCGTGCGCCACCGTAACGGACTCCCCGTTCGTGGCCAGAGCACTAAGAACAATGCCCGCACTCGCAAGGGTCGCAAGAAGACTGTTGCTAACAAGAAGAAAGCTACTAAATAATAAATAGATATGGCAAAGAAAACAGTTGCAGCTAAGAAAAGAAACGTGAAGGTTGACGCCAACGGTCAGCTTCACGTTCACAGCTCTTTCAACAATATCATCGTGTCTCTCGCCAACAGTGAGGGTCAGATTATTTCTTGGTCTTCTGCCGGCAAGATGGGCTTCCGTGGTTCTAAGAAGAACACTCCTTACGCTGCCCAGATGGCTGCCCAGGATTGCGCCAAAGTAGCTTACGATCTCGGTCTTCGCAAGGTGAAGGCTTACGTGAAGGGTCCCGGTAACGGTCGTGAATCTGCCATCCGTGCCGTGCACGGTGCTGGCATCGCAGTGACTGAAATCGTCGACGTGACTCCGCTGCCCCACAACGGCTGCCGTCCTCCGAAGAGAAGAAGAGTTTAATCACACAACAAGTTGAATCGTAAAAACAGACCTGAATAATGGCAAGATATATTGGCCCTAAGTCTCGTATCGCCCGTAAGTTTGGTGAGGCTATCTTCGGTGCTGACAAGGTGTTGGCAAAGCGTAATTTCCCCCCCGGACAGCACGGCAACAACCGTCGTCGCAAGACTTCTGAATACGGCATCATGCTCGCCGAGAAGCAGAAGGCTAAGTACACTTACGGCGTGCTCGAGAAGCAGTTCCGCAACCTCTTCGACAAGGCTGCTTCTGCATCTGGCATTACTGGTGAAATCCTTCTCCAGAGCCTGGAGTGCCGCCTCGACAATGTAGTGTACCGTTTGGGCATTGCTCCCACTCGTGCCGCTGCACGTCAGCTCGTGAACCACAAGCACATCGTTGTTGATGGCAAGGTGGTGAACATTGCTTCTTACAGCGTGAAGCCCGGTCAGATTGTTGGTGTACGTGAGAAGTCGAAGTCCCTCGAAGTGATCGCTGATTCTTTGGCAGGTTTCAACCACAGCAAGTATCCTTGGATCGAATGGGATGAGAATACGAAGAGCGGTAAGCTTCTTCACAAACCCGAACGTGCCGACATTCCTGAAAACATCAAGGAGCAGTTGATCGTCGAGTTGTACTCTAAAAACTAATCAATAATTCCCTTACATTCATGGCGATATTAGCATTTCAAAAACCTGACAAAGTTATAATGTTGGAGAACGACTCCAAGTTCGGGAAGTTTGAATTCCGTCCTTTGGAGCCTGGTTTCGGCACGACTGTCGGAAATGCATTGCGTCGCATCTTGCTCTCTTCGCTCGAAGGATATGCCATCAACACCATCAAGATCGAGGGTGTTGAGCATGAGTTCGCTGCGATTCCCGGAGTACGTGAGGACGTAACCAACATTATACTGAACTTGAAGCAAGTTCGCTTCAAGCAGACTGTAGAAGACCACGAAACCGAGAAGGCTACTATCACCATTGCCAACTCCACCGAGTTCAAGGCTGGTGACATGAGCAAGTTTCTCAATGGATTTGAAGTGTTAAATCCTGAATTAGTGATTTGTCACTTAGATTCAAAAGCCACGATGCAGATAACTGTTTCGATCAACAAGGGCAGAGGTTACGTTCCCGCTGACGAGAACCGTGAATTTTGCTCTGAGGTGAACGAAATCGCTATCGACTCCATTTACACCCCTATCCGCAATGTGAAATACGCGGTTGAGCCTTATCGTGTCGAGCAGAAGACCGACTACGACAAGCTTCTCCTCGAAATCACTACGGACGGTTCGATCGACCCGAAGGATGCTCTGAAGGAAGCTGCCCGTATCTTGATCTATCACTTCATGCTCTTCTCCGACGAGAAGATCACGATTGAGGACAAGAACGATGCTGACAACGAAGAGTTTGACGAAGAAGTGCTCCACATGCGCCAGCTGCTCAAGACGAAGCTTGTCGACATGAACCTCTCGGTTCGTGCCCTCAACTGCCTCAAGGCCGCTGATGTGGAAACGCTCGGTGAACTTGTTCAGTTCAACAAGAACGACCTGCTCAAGTTCCGCAACTTCGGTAAGAAATCGCTCACGGAGCTTGATGATTTGCTCGAGAGTCTGAATCTGTCGTTCGGAACCGACATTTCTAAGTATAAATTAGATAAAGATTAATTTCTGAAATGAGACACAATAAGAAATTCAACCATCTGAGCCGTACTGCTTCTCACAGATCGGCCATGCTCGCTAACATGGCTTGCTCTCTGATCAAGCACAAAAGAATCACTACGACTCTCGCCAAGGCCAAGGCACTGAAGAAGTACGTTGAGCCCCTTATCACCAAGAGTAAGGAGGACACGATGAACTCTCGTCGTGTGGTGTTCAGCTATCTTCAGGACAAGGTGGCTGTGACTGAGCTTTTCCGCGATGTTCGCGAGAAGGTGCTCGACCGTCCCGGTGGTTACACCCGTATCATCAAGACTGGTTTCCGTCCCAGCGATGCCTCTGAAATGTGCTTCATCGAGCTCGTAGACTTCGATGAGAACATGGCCAAGACCAAGAAGAAGGCCACTCGTACCCGTCGTAGCAAGAAGGCTGCTGCCACTGAGGCTCCCGCTGCTGAAGCTACCGAGGCTACTGAGGCTCCTGCAGAAGAGGCTAAGGCTGAATAATCAGCTTGCATCACGCAGCAAAGCGGTT
>DAIRWG010000126.1:0-7534 GCA_036802405.1 Alloprevotella sp. | reverse complement strand
TCTCGAAGAGGTTGCGCACGATGTTCATCTCCATGAAGGAAGTGCGCTGCTCCTTGCGCTGCGAACCGAGGTAGCAGATGCGGTCCTCGGGATGCAGCACGCCGTCGGAGAGCAGTTTGCGCAGGGCTGCCAGCAGGAATTCGTGACCGTAGCTCTTCATCGGCATGTAGATGGCATAAACGCCGTAGGAGAGGGCCAGATGGCGCACCGTCTTGGCCTTGTAGCAGATGGCCAGGATGTTGCACTCGCCACGGAACGACGACACGTAGCGTGCCGTGCGTCCGGTGTAGGAGTCCATGATGATGGCGCGCAGCTTCATCTTCTTGGTGGCCATCACGGCTTCCTTCGAGAAGAACTCCGTCACGTCGGGATTGGCCGAGAGGGGGATGTCCACGCCGCCGAATTCCTTGAACGAATCTTTCTCGGCCTGCCAGGCCACGGTGGCCATCACCTTCACGGCCTCCTCAGGATAGTCGCCATAGGCCGTTTCGCCCGACAGCATCAGGGCGTCGGCACGCGAATATACGGCATTGGCAATGTCCGTCACCTCCGTGCGTGTGGGACGCGGGTTGTGAATCATGCTCTGCAGCATCTGCGTGGCCACGATCACGGGCTTGTGTGCACGGATGGCCTTGTCCACCAGACGGCGCTGGATGCCGGGGATGAACTCCTGCGGCACCTCGATGCCCAGGTCGCCACGGGCCACCATGATGCCGTCGGCCGCTTCCAGAATCTCATCAATGTTGTCCACACCCTCCTGGTTCTCGATCTTGGCAATGATGCGGATGTCGCTGCCCTTCTCGTCGAGAATCTTGCGTATTTCGTACACATCCTCTTTCGAGCGCACGAAGGAGTGGGCAATGAAAGCCACGTCGTAGTCGATGGCAAAGTCGATGTTGCGGCGGTCCTTTTCGGTGAGTGCCGGCAGGTTGATGCGCACGCCAGGCACGTTCACGCTCTTGCGCGAACCGAGGGTGGCATCGTTCTCCACGTGGCAGGTGAGCGTAGCGCCGTCCTTGTCGTCCACACGCAGGCCGAGGTCGCCGTCGTCGATGAGGATCTGTGCACCCACACTCACGTCCTTCACGAAGTCGGTGTAGGTCACGGCAATAGTGTCGTGCGTCGTTTTGAGTTCGGGATTTCCCACAATAGTCACGATCTCGCCCTTATGGAATTCGATGGGCGCATCGGTGGCCGTGGTGCGCACTTCCGGTCCCTTGGTGTCGACGAGTATGGCCAGGTGGCTCGACACTTCACGCACATTGTCGATCACGCGCTTCATGCCCACGGCATCCTGATGGGCCGTGTTGAGGCGCACCACATTCATGCCGGCATCGTAAAGGCGCTGGATGAGGCCCACATCGCAACGCATGTCGGATATGGTGGCTACAATCTTGGTTTTCTTGTACATATTAATAGTGATGAGAGTCTAGTTGTCGTTGTATCGTGCTTTTTCCGTTCATTTTCCCTGCGTCAGGTGGAGCGCCTCCACGGCCAGCATGTAGGAGTGCAGACCGAAGCCGCAGATCACCCCCTGGCAGGCAGCCGAAATCATGGAGCGGTGGCGGAATTCCTCACGCTGGTGCACGTTGGAGATGTGCACCTCGATCACGGGGAAATGCAGCGAGCGGATGGCATCGTGCAGCGCCACGCTGGTGTGGGTGTAGGCCCCGGCATTGAGCACCACCCCCTCCACGCCCTCGGTGATGGCCTGCTGCAGGCGGTCGATGAGAAATCCCTCCACGTTGCTCTGGTAGTAGAGGAGCTCGTCGTCGGGGAAGCGCTGGTGCAATGAGTCAAGGCAGGCATCCATGGTGTCGTGTCCATAAATGCCTGGTTCGCGTTGGCCCAACAGGTTGAGGTTGGGGCCATTGACGATTAAAAGCTTCATGATTTTCGTGAATTAGGGAAATGTTGTAATTTCGCGCTACAAAGTTAGTAATTTGTCGGGAGTTGCTGCTTCCGCCTGCAGAGTTTTTTGCCGCAGCCAACCCATTTCCCCACTCCCGCTTCATTCCCCCGGTTTTTTCCATGTCCGATCTTCTGAAAAAATATGCCGACCACCTGCTGCTCGAGCAGGGCCTCTCGGGCAACACCCGCGAAGCCTACACCCACGACGTGCAGAAGCTGCTCGACTTCCTGCACGACGAGCAGGCCGACCCGTTCCACCCCACACTCGACGTGCTCCACCGCTTCGCCTTCACGCTCTACGACCTCGGCATTGCCGCCCGCTCAGTGCGGCGCATCCTCTCGGGCGTGCGCTCGTTCTACCGTTTCCTGCTGCTCGACGGCTACATCGATGCCGACCCCACCGAACTGCTCGAATCGCCCAAGGTGCCGCAACACCTGCCCACGGTGCTCACCCTCGACGAGGTGGACCGTCTCGAAGCGGCCATCGACCTCTCGCTGCCCGAAGGACGGCGCGACCACGCCATCATCGAAATGCTCTACAGCTGCGGGCTGCGCGTGAGCGAACTGTGCGGCCTGCTGCTGAGCGACCTCTTCCTCGACGAAGGCTTCATCCGCGTCAACGGCAAAGGCTCCAAGCAGCGCCTGGTGCCCATTTCGCCCCGCGCCGTGCACGAGCTGCAGCTGTGGCAAGCCGACCGCTGCCACATCAGCATCCGTCCGGGCGAGGAGGATTACGTGTTTGTGAGCCACCGCCGCGGGCGCCACCTCTCGCGCATCACCGTGTTCCACAACCTGAAGGTCTATGCCGAGGCGGCCGGCATCGGCAAGCCGATCTCGCCCCACACGCTGCGCCACACCTTTGCCACCCACCTGCTCGAAGGCGGAGCCAACCTGCGCGCCATCCAGGCCATGCTCGGCCACGAGCGCATCTCCACCACCCAGATCTACACCCACATCGACCGTTCCTTCCTGCGTGCCCAAGTGCTGGAGCACTTTCCACGCAACCAGGCACGGCCACGCCACACCGGCGAAACGGAGAAAACGGCGGGATGACCGACTTCACGCAAAATTGACAGAAAAACAGTTCGCCAACTCACGATTTATCCCTACATTTGCGCCATACAATCCACAAAACAGAACAACGTATGGAAACAATCAGCAATGGCGAAATCCGCGTGCAAGTGAGTGCAGTGGGTGCCGAAGTCCAAAGTGTGCAGGACGTGCACACGGGTCGTGAATACCTCTGGCAGGGCGATGCCCGCTGGTGGCACGGGCGTTCTCCCATCCTCTTCCCCATCGTGGGCGGCATGTGGAACGGCGTGTGCCGCATCGACGGGCAGGAGATCAGCATCCCCAAACATGGTTTCGTGAAAAAAGCCACCTGGACCGTGGCATCGCGCAGCGAAAGCAGCATCCGCTTCGAAACGAACAGCACGGTGGGCACTTTTGCCGTCTTCCCCTTTGCCTTCCATCTGGCCGTGACCTACCGCCTCGAAGGCCGCAAGCTCGTGGCCGACTTCGAAGTGACGAACCTCGGCGGCGCTCCCCTGTGGTTCCAGATCGGCGGCCATCCGGCCATCGCCTTGCCCGACTGGAAGGAGGAACAGACCGTCGACGGCTATCTGAAACTGGAAGGCCAGCCCGAATACCTCTGGCGCGCCGGCGACCAGGGATGCCTCGAACCCGAAAAGCACCCCGTGCCCTTCAATGCCGAAGGACTCATCAACCTGGAGGTGGAAACCTTTGCCCACGAAGCCCTCATCTTCGACAATCACCAAGTGAAGGCAGCCACCATTCTCGACCTAAACCACCAGCCCGTGGCCCGCGTGGAAAGCACCTCACCCGTGTGGCTCTTCTGGAGTCCTACGGGCCTGCACTCCCCCTTCGTGTGCGCCGAACCGTGGTACGGACTCTGCGACCACCAGCAATTCGAAGGCCCCATCGAGGAACGCCCCTTCATCAACTGCGCCCAGGAGGGTGAAGTGTGGCACGGCGGCTACAGCGTGGAAGTGTTCTGAAAAAGCCTCTTCCTGCATCCAGGCAGACGAGTGAGCAAGCGGTCAAGTATGTTTCCACCGATGGAGCATGTCCGCTTGCTTGCCCGTACGCCTACCAGCCGACCATGGTTTTCTTCCCGCCCCAAACATTCTATTTTTTGAAATGCACACATTGCATTTATGTGGCTTATTTAAGAAATTAGCCTTCTAAAGAAAAAAATTAACGGCAATTCTTGGGTAAACGGAAGGAATCCGTAATTTTGCAACGTGTTTTTCATAGTATTAGATTTAAGGTTAACAAAAAGGTCGGGATACAGCGGTATCCCTTTTTTATACCCTAGCCCGTCCTTTCCACATTTTCAATTTCCCTAAAGCAACATCTCCTATGCCCCATCGTATTCTCCTACTCCTGCTTGCCTGCCTCACATTCAGTGCAGCCCCGGCCCAAAAGAAGCTCCAGCTGCCCATGACCTACGGCAACTCCATGGTGCTCCAGCGCAACCAGCCCATCCACCTCACCGGACATGCCGGGCCCAACGAGCGGGTGCAAGCCACGCTGACCGACGGCCACGGCCACACCCTCCAGGGCGAAGCCAAGGCCGACGCGCACGGACTATGGCACGTGACCCTCGCCGCCCAGCCCGCCGGCGGTCCCTACACCCTCACTTTCCGCACTCCGGGTGAAAAGCGCACCTTCACCGATGTGTGGCTCGGCGAAGTGTGGGTGTGCTCCGGACAGTCGAACATGGAACTCACCCTCGGCAGCATCGCCACCGCCAAGCGCGACCTCGAAACGGCCGACACCCTCACCCGCCTCCATCTGATGAACATGCCCAGCCCGTGGCCCGTCTACCAGCAAGTGTGGTCGCCCGCCTTTGCCGACAGCCTCGACCGCCATCTCGTTCACCAGACCGGCCACTGGGCACGCTGCAACGCCCAAACGGCCCGCCCCTTCTCAGCCATCGGATTCCACTTCGGCCGCGTACTGGCCGACAGTCTGAACTGCCACGTCGGACTCATCAACAACGCCGTGGGCGGAGCCACCACCGAAGGCTGGATCGACTCGCTCACCCTGCAGCGCACCCTGCCCGAAATGCTCCGGGGCGACTGGCGCAAGAATCCCTGCATCATGCAGTGGGCGCGCCAACGTGCCGACTACAACCTGCAAGCCGCCGACACCTCACGCCAGCACCGCCACCCCTATGCCCCCACCTTCCTCTACGATGAAGCCCTCCGCCCCATTGCCCACCACGACGTGCGCGGCGTGCTGTGGTACCAGGGCGAATCAAACGCCGACCTGCCCGACGTGCACCGCCGCCTCTTCCCCGCACTCGAAAAGTCCTGGCGAAAAGCCTTCCGCAGCCCCTTCCTGCCCTTCCTCACCGTGCAACTGAGCAGCATTTCCACCCGCCCCATCTGGCCCGAATTCCGCAACAGCCAGCGTGAACTGGCCGACTCGCTCTCCCACACCTGGATGGTGGTCAGCTCCGACCTGGGCGACTCGCTCGACGTGCACCCCCGCCGCAAGGCCCCCATCGGCGAACGCCTTGCCGCCACCGCCCTGCACCAGGTGTACGGCCGCCAAGAAGTGGTGCCCTGCGGCCCCACGCCCGTGATGGCCGTGGCCATGCCTCGCCGCACGGTAGGCATCCGTTTCCAGTGGGCCGACGGCCTGCACGCCCAGGACGGCCATGCACTGCGCACCTTTGAAGTGGCCGGAAGCGACGGCCGGTTCCATCCCGCCACACGCATCATCGTGAACGGCAGCATGCTCCTCGTCGGAGTGCCCCAAGAAGTGGACCGCCCCACCGAAGTGCGCTACGGCTGGCAAGCCTATTCCCACGGCAACCTCGTCAACCGCCTAGGCTACCCCTGCTCCACCTTCAAAATGAAAGTTCGCACCGTCGCACGCCCACATTGAAAGCCCCATCTGCGCCGCAATTCCTTCAGCCCACTCGCACGGAATGTGCAAACGGCCAAAAACGAGCCGAAAAATAACACAAATTTAAGGCACGTGACGTGCATTAATTTGGGAAGTTTTGTAATTTTGCGGTCGAAAAGGCATTTACCCACGGCCCGCAAGCGCACAGTCGCAACAATGTGCAGCCCGAAGGAACCAGTGCCCGAAACGAAACACTTTTAAGACCTAAAATATTATGGCATTTTTAACTACAGACAAACTCTTGATCGTCGGTGCCGGCGGCATGATCGGTTCTAACATGGTGCAGAGCGCCTTGATGCTCGGCCTCACCCCCAACATTTGTCTTTACGACATCTACGAACCGGGCGTACACGGCGTGTTCGACGAGATCCAGCAGTGCGCATTTCCCGGCGTGAACGTGACTTATACGGTAGATCCTGAAGAAGCATTCACCGGTGCCAAGTACATCATCTCCTCCGGCGGTGCTCCCCGCAAGGACGGCATGACCCGTGAGGACCTCCTCAAGGGCAACTGCAAGATCGCTGCCGAATTCGGCGACAATATCAAGAAGTACTGTCCCGAAGTGGAACACGTGGTGGTAATCTTCAACCCCGCCGACGTGACCGCCCTCACCGCACTCATCCACTCCGGCCTCAAGCCCAACCAGCTCACCTCACTCGCTGCACTCGACTCCACTCGTCTGCAGCAGGCTCTCGCCCTCGAATTCGGCGTGCAGCAGGACAAGGTGACCGGTGCCCACACCTACGGTGGCCACGGCGAACAGATGGCCGTATTCGCCTCTCAGGTGAAGATCGACGGTAAGCCCCTCTCTGAAATGGGTCTTTCCGCCGAGCGTTGGGAAGAGATCAAGCACCACACCGTACAGGGCGGTTCCAACATCATCAAGCTCCGTGGCCGCAGCTCCTTCCAGAGCCCTGCCTACAATGCCGTGAAGATGATCGAGGCTGCCATGGGCGGCGAGAAGTTCACCCTGCCCGCAGGCTGCTACGTGAACTGCGACAAGTGCGGCTTCAAGAACGTGATGATGGCCATGCCCACCACGATCGACAAGACCGGCGTTCACTTCACCGAGCCCGCAGGTACGGAAGAGGAAATGGCTTCCTTGGCCAAGAGCTACGAGCACCTCTGCAAGATGCGCGACGAAATCGTAGAACTCGGCATCGTGCCCGCAGTGGCTGACTGGACCAAGATGAACCCCAACTTGTAATCTTTCCACGGAACAGCTCCGCTGAAAAGCTTACCCGAAGGGAAATAATCTGATCACCGAAAGGCGCACACTTCAAATTTGAAGTGTGCGCCTTTTTATTTGCGCCATGCACAAAATAACGACCATAAAGAAAAACCGCCTCAGAATGGACGGAAACGGGCAAATCCAGGGGCAACAGGAGAGATGGTGTTAGGAGAATTCAACAACAAAAACGCACGGAGCGAGAACAGGGCTGCGGCGCGGTAACGGTGAGCGGCCATCAAATGCCCTCATTCCACAGGGGAATAGGGGGGCTGAGGTCGGCCATTCCATGGCCGACCTGGACAACGGCAATAACGCTGAGGGAAGGAATGTGGGAGGAATAGTGGACTGGATGAAGGCAGGGGGCTTGAGTGATGGATGGAGGGGAACGGGCACCGCCGGCAGGCGCACAAAAAAGCCTCACTCGAATTGCTTCAAGTGAGGCTCATAGGAAAA
>DAIRWG010000125.1:0-7575 GCA_036802405.1 Alloprevotella sp. | reverse complement strand
GGTTTTGTTGTCTATAAGTGATGAAAATTGCTACCTTTGCGGCAGAATTCATATTCTAAAGTTCATCGATATGGAAATCATCACTCGTAAACAATATGCCCAGCAGTTAGACTCGTGGATCGGCAAGGGACTTGTGATCGTTTTGACGGGGCAACGACGCATCGGAAAGAGCTACGTGCTCAAGGACTTCATCGAGCGGCATCGGCAGGAAGCGGAAGCCAACATCATATACATTGACAAAGAGAAGGTGACCTTCAAAAGCATCACCGACAATGATGCCCTGGACTGCTATGTGGCAGAGCACTTCAAGGATGGGATGCACAATTACATCCTCATCGACGAGGTGCAGGACATCAAAGGATGGGAGTACTCGGTGCGGAGCTACCGCACGGAGGAACGCACCGATGTCGTCATCACTGGTTCCAACTCGAAAATGCTTTCAGGCGAACTGAGCACGCTGCTGGCCGGACGTTATGTGGAGCTGCGCATTCAAGGCCTTAGCTATGCAGAGTTTCTTCGCTTTCACGAACTGCCGGACTCCGACGAAACCTTATGGAAATATCTGACCTACGGGGGACTGCCCGGACTGCGAAACATCGGCATCAACCATGAGGAAATGGTGTGGGACTATCTTTCGGGTGTTTACAACACGATTATGCTGAAGGATATTGTTGAGCGCCACAAGATTCGCAACATTCCGTTTCTCAAGAACTTGCTGGCTTTTATGGCTGACACGATCGGCAAACAGAATTCAGCCTCCAGCATCACGAAATACATGAAATCGCAGGGTGAAGAGATTTCCAACAACGTGGTGCTCAACTATTCCGCATACTTTGCCGAAGCTTTCCTCACCTGCAACGTGTCCCGCTACGATGTTCACGGCAAGAAGCTTCTCGAAAGTGTGGGCAAGACGTACTTCAACGACATTGGCATCCGCAATTTCATTGTGGGGGGTGAGCGCGACAAGGACATTGAGAAACTGATGGAGAATGCGGTATACCAGCACCTCGTCCGTCTGGGATATCATGTAAACGTGGGGGCACTCCGAGCGGGTGAAATTGATTTTGTGTGTACGCGGGCTGCCAGTAACAGCAAGCCCCAGCTGCCGGCCAAGACTTACGTGCAAGTAAGCTATGTCATCGCCAATGATGAAACGCACCGCCGGGAGTTTGGCACCTTACAAAACATTCCTGACTCTTATCCCAAATACGTGATTTCGGCCTCCCCCCTACTCCGTTCCGCCGATTCGGAAGGGGTGACGCACTTGCAACTCCGGAATTTTCTGCTCAACGGCTTCGGATGACGAAACGTAGGACACTTTTGCCGCAAGAAAAACGCATGGCCCGCAAGCCTTTTCCCAATGGGGAGGCAGCGCGCCATGCGTTGTTTAGTTATGTTGTTGTGGATAGGTCGAAAGTTTCCGCATCAAGTCTGTCCGTAGGGGAACTTAAGGGTGCTTCTTGGGAGCAGCACCCTGCTTGGCCATCAGCTGATGGTTGAGGATGCGGTAGTTGGGCTGCAGCTTCTTCTTGGCCGCGGCCAGACGGCGGGCCTGAGCCTGCTCGCCGCGTTCGCGCCACTCGTCCATGGTGTAGAAATTGCCGGTGGCGGGATCGAGGTATTTGGCCTCGGGGAGTACGTTGTCGGCATAGGCATCGCCCATCTGGTCGTAGTGCTTGGCAGAAGCGGGAGCGGAGGCGGCATGGCCGACTTCCGTCACTTCCACACGGGCTACGCCCTGGGCCACCATGCCGATTTCCTTGGCGGCTGCCATGGAAAGGTCGACAATGCCACCTTTGCGGAACGGGCCGCGGTCGGTGACTTTCACGACAACCTCACGTCCGTTCTTCGTGTTGCGCACCTTCAGCAGGGTGCCGAAGGGGAGCGTGCGATGAGCACAGGTCAGGCTGTCTTTGTGGTAGCGCGAACCGTCGCTGGTGCGGCGGCCGTGGAATTTGTTTCCGTAGTAGGTGGCATGGCCGACGCTCTGGGCCTCGGCCGGAATGGAGATGAATGTAAGGATCGTTGCTAAAAGAAATAAGATTTGCTTTAACTTCATTGGAATTGTTTTGCCACGAGGACCGACGGGTAACCATGTGTGCGAAGTGCACCGGCGTCATCTCTCACGAATCCAGCTTAGCAATGCTGTGAGGCGCCTGAGCGTGCCTTCGCTGCAAGTGCAACCTGAGCCATATTATATATATATATATTCCTATATAATATATGGAGTGTGCACTTGCCGGAAATGGATGGATGCGGATGCGGAGTCGTACGGCCGCACCTGCGGGGATTATGCGGAAACCATCATGCGTCATATAACAGCGGGCTGCGTGCTCCGCACCTGAGCCGTCGCCCTGCGAAGGGGCATGGGGAGGGGGCGGGCCGCATGGGAGGTATCCGTCGGTGGGATGAGAGTGCCGTGGATGGCGGGTTGCTTCGGCTGCACTCCGAGTGGAATGCGGCCACCGCCAAGGGGCTTGCCAACGACCGCCGAATGCCGCGCACGGCGACGGGGGACGACCGGTCGGCCTCTCTCCTCGTGAGGTTATCAGGAGCAAAGTTACTACAATTCGCACGGACTTGCAAGCAAAAGTGCTTGACTATCAAGGCTTTTAACTAAATCGGAGGAAATAAGCCTTGCATTTTGGAAACTTTATATCTCAAAACGGGGCAAAAATAATCGGAGAGCGGGGGCAAAGCCTCGCTCTCCGATGGTTGAGAGGGCACATCTAAGGGAAGAATGTGCCGTAAAGTGAAGTGGATGAAGGCATTAGGCCGTCATCACCTTGAGCTTCTTGAGCAGGGAGAACATCACGATGGCGCTGATGAGGCACAAAGTGATGAGGATGCCCCAGTTGTACATGATGGGGATTTTGTTCCAGAGCAGTGAAGGAATGGCGCTCAGGTAGTTGCCGATGGCCGTGGCCACGAACCATCCGCCCATCATCAGGCCCTTGTACTTGGGAGGAGCCACTTTCGACACGAAGGAGATGCCCATCGGCGAGAGGAGCAGCTCGGCCAGCGTGAGGGTGAAATAGGTGGAGATGAGCCAGTTGGGCGAGAGGATGCTCTGCGTTTCGTGTTCACCGAGGTCCATCGGCGAAATGAGGCCGGTGGAAGCCAGCGTGATCACGCCGAATCCGAGAGCGGCCACGAGCATACCCCAGGCGATGCGGGCCGGGGCACTTACTTCCTTTCCCTTGTTGGCAAGCGATCCGAACAGCAGCATGCTGAACGGGGTGAGGGCCACTACAAAGAAGGGATTGAACTGCTGGAAGTCGGAAGGCTGTGCATAGGTGGGGTCGTCCATGCCGAGGAAGAGGGCTGTGGCACCGCCGAGCAGCACCACGGTGGAGAGGCCGCAAAGGGCCTTGCCCTTGCCCGTTTTCGACTGGAAGAGGCCGAAGCCGGTGTAAACGGCCAAGGCCACGAGTGCCAGACTGAAGATGTTGAACCAGAAACGCATGCCGCCCGTGATGGTGAGGTCGGTGTACTTCTTGGCAAAGAAGGTGAGTGCGGAGCCGTTCTGGTGGAAAGCCATCCAGAAGAAGATGACCACGGCAAACACGAGGAGCAGGGCCACGATGCGGTCCTTCGTCTGCTTCGGGGTGAGTTCCTCCACGGTGGCATTCTGGTCCTTGGCCTTGGCCTGCTTGGCGGTGACATCGGCGTGCTTGAACCATCCGCGGAAAGCGAAGTAGATGACAGCCGACAGGATCAGCGACACGCAAGCCACGCCGAAGCAGAGGCCGTAGCCGCCATAGAGGGCCTGCAGATACTCGGGCGAATGGTTGGCAGCATCATACTGGAACCCATACTGCTGCAAGTGCTGGTTGGTGATCCACTTGGCCATGGAGGGGGCAAACATGGAGCCGATGTTGATGGCCATGTAGAAGAGGGAGAAAGCGGCATCGCGGCGGGAGGAATAGCGTGGGTCGTCGTAGAGGTTGCCCACAAGCACCTGCAGGTTGCCCTTGAAGAATCCGGTGCCGACCGACACGCAGGCCAGTCCGGCAAACATGGCGATCTGTCCGCTCATGTCGGCACTGGTGGGGATGGCCAGGCCGAGATAGCCTAAGAACATGGTGATGAAACCGATGACCACGCAGCGGCCATAGCCGATCTTGTCGGCCACGATGCCGCCGATGAGGGGCATGAAGTAGACCATGGCCAGAAAGATGGCATTCACGTTGCCGGCCTGAGCCTCGGTCCAGCCAAACTTGGCCTGCATGAAGAGCGTGAAGATGGCCAGCATGGTGTAGTAGCCGAAACGCTCGCCTGTGTTGGCCAGGGCAAGGGCGTAAAGCCCTTTAGGTTGTCCTTCGAACATAGAGATTTGGAGTTTTGAGGTTGTTATTTGATGAATATTTGTTTCACTTTAGTTGGCCGGCGCAAGCGGGGCATGGGGCTTCAGCTCTTCCGCCAGGAAGCGGGCCGTATATCCTTTGCCGCTCTGCACCAAGCCTTCGGGCGTGCCTTCGAAGAGGAGCTGTCCGCCTCCGCGCCCGCCTTCGGGCCCCATCTCCACCAGATAGTCGGCCACCTTGATCACATCGAGGTTGTGCTCGATCACGATCACCGTGTTGCCCCGGTTCACGAGCTTCTGCAGCACCTCCATCAGCACGCGGATGTCCTCGAAGTGCAGGCCCGTGGTGGGTTCGTCAAGGATGTAGATGGTGTTGCCCGTGTCGCGCTTGGCCAGTTCGGTGGCCAGCTTCACACGCTGGCTTTCGCCGCCCGAGAGGGTTGTCGAACTTTGTCCGAGCTTGATATACCCCAAGCCCACTTCCTGCAGCACCTTGATCTTGTGGAGGATGTTGGGCACGTTTTCAAAGAATTCCACGGCCTGGTTGATGGTCATGTCGAGCACGTCGGCAATGCTCTTGCCCTTGAAGCGCACTTCCAGCGTCTCGTGGTTGTAGCGCTTGCCGCGGCAAGCCTCGCAGGGCACGAGCACATCGGGCAGGAAGTTCATCTCGATGGTTTTGTAGCCGTTGCCCTTGCACACCTCGCAGCGTCCGCCCCCCACGTTGAAGGAGAAACGGCCCGGCTTGTAACCACGGATCTTGGCCTCGGGCAGGTTGACGAAGAGGGCACGGATGTCGGAGAACACGCCGGTGTAGGTGGCCGGATTCGAGCGCGGCGTGCGTCCCAGCGGACTTTGGTCCACGGCCACCACCTTGTCCACCTTCTCCAGCCCCTCGATGCGCTCGTAGGGCAGCGGCTCGCGCAGCGAACGGTAGAAATGCTGCGAAAGGATGGGCAGCAGCGTGTCGTTGACCAGCGTACTCTTGCCGCTGCCCGACACTCCCGTCACGCAGATCAGCGTGCCGAGCGGGAAGTCGGCCGTCACGCCCTTCAGGTTGTTGCCCCGTGCGCCCACCAGCCTCAGCACGTCGCCGTTGCCCTTGCGCCGTTCGTTCGGCACTTCGATGGCCCGCTGCCCGTTGAGATACTGCGAGGTGAGCGTCGGCGTGCGGAGCATTTCCTTCGGGGTGCCTTCAAACACCACCTCGCCCCCCAGCCTTCCGGCCTTCGGCCCCATGTCGACGATGTAGTCGGCAGCGAGCATCATGTCCTTGTCGTGCTCCACCACCACCACCGTGTTGCCCAGGTCGCGCAGCTCCTTGAGCGAGTGGATGAGGCGCACGTTGTCGCGCTGGTGCAGTCCGATGCTCGGCTCGTCGAGGATGTAGAGCACGTTCACCAGCTGCGAACCGATCTGCGTGGCCAGGCGGATGCGCTGGCTCTCGCCGCCCGACAGTGTCATCGAGGAGCGCGAGAGCGACAGGTAGTCCAGTCCCACATCAAGCAGGAACTTCAGCCGCGAGAGCAGCTCCTTAAGTATTTCGTGGGCGATGGCGCGCTCCTTGGCGGGAAGCTGCGCCTCCACGTGGGTGAGGAAGTCGTAGAGCTGGCTGATGTCCATGTCGGACAGCTCGGCAATGGTCTTTCCCGCAAAGCGGAACGACAAGGCCTCGCGGTTGAGGCGTGCGCCGTGGCACTCGGGGCAGACCGCCGTTTTCGAGAACTGCTCGGCCCAACGCTGGGCGGCGGCACTCATTTCCGAGTCGGCCATCTGCTGGATGTATTTCACCAGGCCGTCGTAGTCCACATAGTAGTCGTCGGTGGTGTGGGCAATCTTGGCCGGAATGCGCAGGCGGTCGGCCCGTCCGTTGAAGATTTCGTCCATCGCCTCTTCGGGAATGTCGGCAATGGGCGTGGTGAGCGAGCAGTCGTACTCCTCAAGCACGGCCTGCACCTCCCAGAAGATGAGCGCATTGCGATACTTTCCCAAGGGAGCCAGTCCGCCTGCCTTGATCGAGAGCGACGCGTCGGGCACCACCTTCTCGCGGTCCATCACGCTCACCACGCCCAGTCCCTTGCACTTCGGGCAGGCGCCCTGGGTGGAATTGAAGGAAAAGTTGTGCGGGGCGGGTTCACGGTAGGAAATGCCCGACACGGGATCCATCAGCCGTTTGGAGTAGAACCGGGCCTCATTGGTAGCCGCATCGAGCAGCATCATCAGTCCGTCGCCCTGCTGCAGCGTCTGCGCCACGCTCTTGTGCAGCCGTTCGGCATCCTTGGCCTGCACGGCCAGTTTGTCCACCACCACTTCGATGTCGTGGTTCTTGTAGCGGTCGAGCTTCATGCCCGTCAGGATCTCGCGCAGCTCGCCGTCCACGCGCACGGTGAGGAATCCCTTGCGGCGCACCGTTTCGAAGAGCTCCTTGTAGTGCCCCTTTCGGTTCCTCACGAGCGGGGCGAGCAAGTACACCTTGCGGCCCTCGTAGGAGTGGAGAATGAGGTCGACAATCCTGTCTTCCGTATACTTCACCATCTTCTCGCCCGAGAGGTAGGAATAGGCTTCGCCGGCCCGTGCATAGAGCAGGCGGAGAAAGTCGTAGATTTCGGTGACGGTGCCCACCGTCGAACGCGGATTCTTGTTGGTCGTTTTCTGCTCGATGCTGATTACCGGGCTGAGTCCTGAAATCTTGTCCACGTCGGGCCGGTCGAGATTGTCAAGGAAATTTCGGGCATAGGCCGAAAAGGTTTCGATGTAGCGGCGCTGGCCTTCGGCGTAGAGTGTGTCGAAAGCCAGCGAACTCTTGCCCGAACCGCTCAAGCCGGTGATCACGCACAGGCTGTGGCGCGGCAGGGTGACGTCCACATTCTTGAGATTGTGGACGCGGGCACCTATGATTTCTATTTTCTGTTCGGTCATTTTGGTTGCAATGGTGCGGAAAAAGGAGGGCAAACGGAGGAAGGGATGAAGCAAATGCGGGAATGGGCCATCAGTTGGTGCCGGTGCTGCCGCTTTCGGTGTAGCCGCGCAGCACGTTGATCACCTTTCGGATGTGATACTTCTTGCCATCGGCCCCTCGGGCCTCGATGTTCAGATAGTAGCCGCCGTCGGGCACGTCCTTGCCGCCCGAGCGTCCGTCCCAGCCTCCGGCGGGGTCATCCCATTCGTAGAGTTTCTTGCCCCACCGGCTGAACACGGCGGCATGAAACTGAATGATGCTCGTGTAGCCCTCCTTCACGCGGAACACATCGTTCACGCCATCGCCGTTG
>DAIRWG010000124.1:0-7615 GCA_036802405.1 Alloprevotella sp. | reverse complement strand
CCGCCCATTCCATGCCCACTCATTCGGATGCTCGTTGAATCAATAATGCGAACAAAAACTGTACACTCTAACTATCTTTACATAAGATAGGCGGCACCTCGGAAGAAGCAAGTGAAAGTCTTCCAGCCTTTCACTTGCTTCTTCGCTCGGTTTGCACTATCTTTGCAAAAAAATACGATTACTACATGAAACCTATTTTTATAGCGGGGCCTTGCGTGATAGAATCAGCCGAGTTGCTCGATGTGGTGGCTCAGGAATTGGTGAACATCCGACAGGCTACGGGAGCTGAGGTTTACTTCAAGGCTTCCTTCGACAAGGCCAACCGCACTTCCATACATTCATTCCGCGGTCCAGGACTGGAGAAAGGACTCCAAATGCTGGCCGACGTAAAAGCCAAATGGGGACTGCCCTTGCTGACTGACATCCACGAGAGTTATCAGGCTGAAGCTGCCGGCGAAGTGGTCGACGTGCTGCAAATCCCGGCGTTTCTGTGCCGTCAGACGGACCTCATAGTCGGTGCGGCCCGAACAGGATGCATTGTCAACATCAAGAAGGCGCAGTTCCTCTCGGGAGACGACATGCGCTACCCGGTGGAAAAATGCCGCGAAGCCGGTGCCCAGACCGTATGGCTGACCGAACGCGGAAACATGTTTGGCTACAACAATCTGGTGGTGGATTTCCGCAACCTGCCTGTGATGGAGCAATGGGCCGACCGTGTGATCATGGACTGCACGCACAGTGTGCAACGCCCCGGCGGAGCCAACGGCAAGACGGGAGGCGACAGACAGTTTGTGGTGCCCATGGCCTTGGCTGCCAAGGCATTCGGTGCCGACGGCTATTTCTTCGAAACGCATCCCGACCCCGACCATGCATTGAGCGACGGCCCCAACATGCTGCAACTCAACGAAATGGCGGGCGTAGTGAAACAACTTTTGGCCAACTAAATTCCTAAAATCGAACATCATGAGCAAATGGACAGATGTTGCCGAAAAGTGCTTGCGCGATGAAGCGCAGGCCTTGCTGGAAATGATTCCACACATCGACAACGAATTCGACAAGACAGTTGACATCATACTCCGGTGCAAGGGCAAGCTGATTGTGACCGGAGTTGGAAAGAGCGGACACATCGGTGCAAAAATCGCGGCCACACTCTCGTCAACAGGCACACCGAGTTTCTTCATCAATCCGCTGGATGCATTTCATGGCGACTTGGGCGTGATCCAACAGGAAGATGTGGTGCTGGCCATCTCCAATTCCGGACAGACCGACGAACTGCTGCGTTTCCTGCCTTATCTGCTTGAGAAGCACATTCCCGTGATCGGCATGAGCGGCAACCCCAAATCGCTGTTGGCACAGTATGCCACCACGCACCTCAATGTGGCAGTCAGTCACGAAGCCTGCCCGCTTGGCTTGGCTCCGACCTCATCCACCACTGCCACCCTGGCCATGGGTGATGCCTTGGCTTGCGCACTGATGGAAGCCCGCCACTTCAAAGCCTCCGACTTTGCGCAATACCATCCGGGGGGAACATTGGGCAAGCGATTGCTGACCCGTGCCCGCGATGTGATGCGCACAGAGGATCTGCCAGTCATTCCCCCCACGATGAAACTGGGCGAAGCGGTCATCCACATGAGCAACGGACGATTGGGCTTGTGCGTGGCCGAAGAGAACGGTCAGGTGGTGGGACTGATCACCGACGGCGACATCCGTCGGGCTATGGAAAACTCGCAGGACAGCTTTTTCCAGCTGACCGTTTCCGACATCATGACGCACGAGCCCAAAACCGTGACGAAAGAAACCAAAATCACGGAAATCGAGCAGATTCTGCACAAGTTCAAGATTCACTCTGTGCTCGTGATGGACGAGCAGAAGCACCTGCTCGGTGTGGTAGACTCGTTCAGCACCATGATTTGAAATTATTGTACTCTTAAAGAACACATGTACAAGCACTGCCGGCATCAATCACAAGCTTGCAGTGCTTGCTGCAGATAGATGGGGCAATGAGGCATGGCGCTATGGGGTGAGAGAATTTAGGGTCAGAGGATCTGGAGCAATCCGACCTGCAACACATCTCCCCATCCGTCAGCCATGTTCCACCACTTACCTATGCGCCAAAGGCCAGCCATCAACCAGCCAATGGCCAAGCCTACAGATGTGCACAAGCACACCCTTTTTTTGCACATGACATGCAACTCATGAAGCACAGACTCTTAATCCTATTGCTGAGCCACTTGATCACTTTTCCCCTCTGGGCATCATTCAGGCCTCGCTGTTCCAATCCCGAAAGGAGCGATTCCGACATCGTCCACTTTCTGAAAGAAAACTACGACATCACGTTCACCGCGAACAACCGCATCGTAGTGTTCAAAACCGGACGCGAGAAATTTGCCGACATGTTCCCCGCCATTCGGGCTGCCCGCAAAAGCATTCATCTGGAGTACTTCAATTTCCGCAACGACTCCATTTCCCAAGAACTCTTTGCCCTGCTTGTGAAGAAAGCGGCCGAGGGGGTGAAGGTGCGTGCCTTGTTCGACGGATTCGGCAACAGTTCCAACAACCGTCCACTACGCACCTGGCACCTCGACAGCCTGAGGGCACGCGGCATCGAAATCTATGAATTCGACCCCATCCGTTTCCCTTGGGTGAACCACGTGATGCACCGCGACCATCGCAAGATTGTGGTGATCGACGGACAGGTGGCCTACACCGGAGGGATGAATGTGGCTGACTACTACATCACAGGGAAACCGGAATTCGGGGAATGGCGCGACATCCATTCTCGCGTGGAAGGCGATGCCGTGGGGCAATTGCAGAAGGTGTTTCTCGACTTCTGGAATCAGGTGACGCATCAAAACATCCGAGGCACCCAATACTATCCGGGTGAAGCAGACGCACGGGAGCACTTCGGACACCTGAAGCAAGACACCACGGCCACTGCCGGCCAAAAGATGGTGGGCGTGGTGAACCGCGACCCCTACACTTCGCCGCAAGTGATTCACGACACTTTCGTTCATGCCATCCGGCATGCCCAAAAACGCGTGATGATCATCAACCCCTACTTCACCCTTTGCCGCCACATCAAACGGGCACTCCGCGAAGCTGCCGAAAGAGGGGTTGACGTGCAGGTGATGGTGTCGGCCAAGAGCGACATCCCCATCACGCCCCGAGTGGTGGAATACAATGCCCACCGGCTGATGAAGCATGGTGTGAAGCTCTACTTCTTTGAAGGAGGTTTTCACCACAGCAAGATCATGATGGTCGATGGATGCTACTCATTCATGGGATCGGCCAACCTCAACAGCCGCAGCCTGTCGTTCGACTATGAATGCAACATGCTGGTCGCCGACAGTTGTACGACTGCCCAATTGGAGGACATCTTCAGGCACGACCGCGACTTCCGCTGCTTCCGTCTGACCCCAGAAACATGGAAAAAGATGGGACGCTGGAAGCATTTCAAGGGATGGCTGTTCCATTTCCTCACGCCTTTCGTACGCGAGGAGCATCCGATTCACCAGCTTCGTCCGCTAAAGAAAGCGGACAACATCAAAATCAAGAACCCTTATGCGTGAGACTCGTTTTACCATTCTGAAAGCACTGGCCATCATCTTCGTAGTGCTCTCGCACGCGGGAGTGCCCGGATGGCTCAATCATTTTCTGTTTATCTTCCATGTGCCGGTGTTCTTCATCTGTGCCGGCTATTTCTTCCACACGAAGTATGTTACGGATGAGCGCACCTTCGTGGTGCATCGCGTGAAGGGACTTTATTGGCCCTTTCTCCGATGGAGCTTGTTTTTCCTGATCATCCACAACCTGCTCTTCAAGTTGGGCATACTGAACGAAACGTTCGGAAATGCCTCGGGCGGTGTGCTTCACCCTTACAACTGGCAACAGTTCAGCCAGCACCTGTGGAGCATTGTGGTGAACATGTCGGGCTACAACGACTTCCTGTGCGGTACGTTCTGGTTTTTCCGTGCCTTGCTGTTGGCCAGTCTGGCATTTCTGCTGCTGTTCAAACTGTTTGGACGTTCGGAGAGGTTTCGCAACGACAGGCAAATCGGATGGGCCATTCTGATCACGGCCATCGCATTGGCCGTATGGAAAATCAGCTGCGGGCTTACGGCCACAGGCATCAGCCAAGGCGGACTGCGCGAACTGACAGGACTGATGTTCATGGCTTGCGGTTTTCTGATCAAACAGTACGGCGTGGTGGAACGGCTCACATGGAAATGGGCAGTCCCGAGTTTTCTCCTGCTCCTGTTGGCCGCTGCGTTTTTCCCCTCAATGATGGGCTATCATGCCGACCTTTCGCACTTCCTGCGTTTGCCCGTGCCCGCCGTTGCCGGATTCCTGGCATTCCTCTATGCTTCCATCCTCATCGATGAACGGAGCAAATATGCCAAACGGGCGTTGGTGTACATCGGCGACCGCACACTCTACATCTTTGCCTTCCACCTTGTGGCCTTCAAAGCAGTCAGCGCACTGAAAGTCTGGATTTACGGTCTGCCCTGGGAAGCCGTGGGTGGTCATCCTTACGTGCTCTCACCCGCCAACAATTTCGGTTTCGTGCTGCTCTACACTGCGGCAGGGGTGGGGCTTCCCCTTCTGTGGCTTGCAGGCTATCAGATGGTGGCATCGCGCATCACCTTCACCGAAAAGGAAGCCATTGACTACAGCATCGTCGGTGCGCAGAAAGTGTGCCACCTGGTCTACATGGTCGGTCGCGGCATCGCGCTCATCACCAAGGCATCAGTGCAAGCGATCATTGATGGAGTGAAGGCCGTGAAAGATGCATCCAACCCCAAAGAAGAATAAACGAAAGCATGGTGCAACTGTCCACAAGGATTCCCCCTCCCTTTACGACAATTGCACCATTTTTCCTTCCCATCATCCATACGAACCAACAATCATCCTCCTATGAGCAAAATCATCATGCTTGGCATGGGTCATGCCACCGTGACTCAATGCTACAACACGTGCTTCCTGCTGCAAAGCGGCCATTCGCAACTGCTGGTCGATGCAGGAGGCGGAAACGGCATTCTCCGCCAACTGAAGGCCGCAGGTTTCCCCATTTCCGACCTTCACCACCTCTTTGTGACTCATGCGCACACCGACCACATCCTCGGCACCATCTGGCTCATCAGAATGGTGGCTCAAGACAAGGGCTATGAAGGACAGCTGCACATCTACTCCCACGACAAAGGCATCCTCGTGATGCGCACCATTTGCCAAATGACACTTTCGAAAAAGCATCTAGGCAAGATGGCAGAACGGGTGGTGTTCCACGAATTAGAGGACGGTGACCAATGGCAAGTGAACGACATGCACCTGCAGTGCTTCGACATTCACTCGTCGAAGGAAAAACAGTTTGGCTTCCGTGCCGAGCTGCCCGACGGAAAATGTGTGGTCTGCTTGGGTGATGAACCGTTCAACGAAGCCAACCGCCAGATGGCATCGGGCGCTGACTGGCTGCTGAGCGAGGCCTTCTGCCTCTATGCCGACCGCGACATCTACAAGCCTTACGAAAAGTGCCACAGCACGGCACGCGATGCTGGAGAGCTTGCCGAATCGCTTGGTTGCCGCAACCTGCTGCTCTATCACTCGGAGGAGGACACCCTGGCTTCGCACCGCATGGCCTATGCCGAAGAAGCGGCCGAAATGTTCTCCGGCCATGTGGTTGCACCCTTGGAGCTGGAAACCGTAGAACTGTAGGTCACTCCTACATTCTCGGCCAATAACAAAGGCAAAAGCACCTTGCCGATACTTCCTCACAGGAAGCCACCGGCAAGGTGCTTTCGTTGATTATAGCGTTCAAGGAATGAATTTACCGCCCACGCTGGAACGTGATGTCATAGAAGCAGGCATAGATGTTGGTGGAGGCATCCGACTGACCTTGGGCACTCGGAATGATCAAGCGCACGTGGGCCAACTGGGCATCGGGAGCGTTGAGCCGGCCCAGGTTGATGTAAGTGAACGGTGTGAGCCATCCGTTTGGCACAGCTGAAGAACTGTAGAGCGTTTTCATCACACCGCTTGTGAAGGAGGCTGTAAATACGCCCAGCGAATTGCTCACGGTCATCTCGTCGGGCTGCATCTCGTAGGATGTGATGCGGTTGCTCGAGAGGATGCTGTCGGTGGCAATGTTGAACTCCGTGTAGCGTGCGATCACCTTGCAATTCTCACCATCGCCCAGTTTCTTCCCCACACCTTTGTTCACAATCTGCATGTAGATGCCGGTGTTGCGAAAAAGCACATACTCGTTTTGCGACACATCGGTCGTGCTGTCATTGGCATAGAACTGCTCTTCGGAAATGGTCTTGATGTGGCCGGGTATATTGAGCAAGTACTCACCGGAATCATTGTCCTTCACCTGACAGCCTTTTGCAAGGAATGACTGGATCTGTTTGTTTTCACGCTTACGTTTGTCGGCATAAGTCTCGTCGTCGTTGCAAGCCTGAAACAGACTCACCAAAGCCACCAGCAATAGTGGGAAGAAAAGAAATTTGATTTTCATTACAGTCGTAGTTTCGTGGGAGACATGCTGCATGTGCAGCCAAATCGGAAGCAAAAGTAGCATTTTTTTTTGACTTCAAGCCATTTGTGCCCTCGTTTCACATCACCACCCGCGTTAAGAGTTCAAAACATGCAGAGAAGGCGACCGACGACAAACAACAAATAACGGACCGACACGCAAGATTCTTGCAATGGAATGAGCTTTTCCCGACCCGTTCAAGTTCCATTCCACTGGAAGCATACTTGCTGTCAATCCGCTATCAATGATTTGCCAACCGATTAACCAGTCAACCATCAACAGATGCCGTCAGCAGTCGGGATCAGGAGTAATCAGTTTGTAGCCCTTGCCATGAATGTTGATGATTTCCACGTTCTCATCTGCCTTGAGATGCTTGCGCAGTTTGGTGATGTAAACGTCCATCGAGCGGGCATTGAAATAGTTGTCGTCAATCCAGATTGCCTTCAAAGCGTAGTCGCGCTGCAGAATTTCGTTGGCATGCGCACAAAGAAGTGTGAGCAACTCGCTCTCCTTGGTGGTGAGCTTTGTCTGCGTGTCACCGCGTGAAAGGATCTGCTTCTGCGTGTCGAACATGAAGGAACCGATCTTGTAGTGAACGCGGTCGCGGTTTTTCTTGCCGCGCACGCGACGCAGAATGGCTTCGATGCGGAAAGTGAGTTCTTCCATCGAGAAAGGTTTGGTGAGGTAGTCGTCGGCACCAATGCGGAAGCCCTCAAGAATGTCCTCCTTCAGCGTCTTTGCAGTGAGGAAGATGATCGGCATCTCCTCATTGGACGCACGGATGTCGCGAGCCAAACTGAAGCCGTCCTTTTTGGGCATCATCACGTCGAGCACGCAGAGGTCAAACTTTTCCTGAGTGAAAGCCTTGTAGCCTGCCTCGCCATCGGGGCAAAGCGTCGTGTCGTATCCCTTGGCCTGAAGATATTCGCGGAGCAACATGCCCAGGTTCTCGTCATCTTCACAAAGAAGAATCTTCATTTTCGTTTCGGTAATCATAGTCTCGAAGTTATTGGATTGTTATTGTTATCTGATAGGGTGTACAGTTTGATGTTCGCATTTTTGATTCAACGAGCATTCGTGTGAGTA
>DAIRWG010000123.1:0-7767 GCA_036802405.1 Alloprevotella sp. | reverse complement strand
AGGCGCAAGGCTATGCCCGCCCTTATGCCAGCGATTCCCGCCAGGTGCACTGCATTGGGGTGAGTTTCTCTTCGGAAACGGGCACTGTGAACGATTGGGCCGTTTCCGAAGCTGCTTCATAGGTATGGGCCGGGCCTGAAGATTCGGCACCACTTAGCATCCTAAGTGCTCAAAAGAAACTAATAAATGACAAAAGCGAGAGAAATCCTCGTTTTATGAGCTTGCAATCGCTGAAAACCTTCTATCTTTGCATAAGATAGGCTTCGGCTCGGCAGTGAAAAGAAAAAAACATTTTCCTTTTCACAGCTCTCGCCTTGCACTATCTTTGCATAAGATAGGCTTCGGCTCGGCAGTGAAAAGAAAAAAGCCTTCTCCCTTTCACTGCTCTCGCGTTGGCACTATCTTTGCATTATTCGAAACAAAGGCACTTGGATCAGGGAAGGCTATGCATGTCCCTGTAGCCGTGCCCAGCAGAAATACAAAATCTACACTAAAACATTTAAATGGAAGAAACACAAAAGTTAGTCAATACCATCATCGATGGAATTCAGGAAAAGAAAGGCCGCAGCATCGTGGTGGCCGACCTTCGAAACATCATTACCGCCCCTTGTTCCTATTTCGTGATTTGCACGGGTGGCTCGCCCCAGCAGGTGGATGCCATCACCGATTCGGTGGAAGAGTTCGCCCGCAAGCGTGCGCAGGAGAAGCCCGCAGCCATTGCCGGACGTGAAAATTCCGAATGGGTGGCCATGGACTACGGCACCGTGATGGTGCATGTGCTTCTGCCCGAAGCACGTGAATTCTATGATCTGGAATCCTTGTGGGACGATGCCGAACTGACGCAGGTGGCCGACTTGGATTGAACAGCTCAGGCAAGTCATCTCCATTCCCAATTCCAATGCGAAAGAAATGAATCAGCAACCTAATCTCACTCCCAACACCCCGCAAGGAAAGAAACCCGGGCGCATGCCGGGCTTCAACCTCACATGGCTCTACCTGGCCATCATCATCGGTTTGGCCGTGATGCTCTATCAAGGCAACGGTTCCAGCACCGGTGGACTTGACAAACAGGTGGACTACACCACCTTCCGCACCTATGTGCAGCAAGGCATGGCCAAGGAAGTCGTGGTGAACAAAACCGATGGAAACGTCCATCTGGTGGTTCGGCCGGAATACATCCGGCAGATATTCAAGGCCGGCGTCGACCAAACGGGCACAGCCCCCACCGTGTCGGCTAAATATCCCACGCTCGATTCCGTCAACGGATTCCTTGATGCCAACTACAAGGGTGGCGTGCGGTATGAAGAAAACGACCGCTTCTTTTCCAATCTGCTCAGCAGCATCGTGCCCATCCTGCTGCTGGTGTTCTTGTGGTTCTTCCTCATGCGCCGCATGGGCGGTGGCGGAGGGCCGGCAGGCATCTTCAGCGTGGGCAAGAGCAAAGCCAAGATCTTTGAGAAAAACGGGAAAAACAGCACCCATGTCACCTTCAAGGACGTGGCCGGACAGGAAGGAGCCAAGCAGGAAATCCGTGAAATCGTCGATTTCCTCAAGAATCCGCAGAAATACACCGAACTGGGTGGAAAAATCCCCAAGGGAGCCTTGCTCGTAGGCCCTCCGGGTACGGGCAAAACCCTGTTGGCCAAGGCCGTGGCCGGAGAGGCTGATGTGCCTTTCTTCTCCATGGCAGGTTCCGATTTCGTGGAAATGTTTGTGGGCGTCGGTGCCAGTCGTGTGCGCGACCTCTTCCAGCAAGCCAAGGAAAAGGCCCCCTGCATCATCTTCATCGACGAGATTGATGCCATCGGCCGTGCCCGTGGCAAAAACCCCTCGATGGGCGGCAACGACGAACGCGAGAACACGCTCAACCAGCTGCTCACCGAAATGGACGGATTCGGCACCAACACGGGCGTCATCGTGCTGGCTGCCACCAACCGTGTCGAGATTCTCGACCCGGCCCTCCTCCGTGCCGGACGTTTCGACAGGCAGATTCATGTCGACCTGCCCGAACTCTCCGAGCGCGTGGCCATCTTCAAGGTGCACCTTGCCCCGGTGAAGACCGACGACACGCTCGACGTGGAAATGCTTGCACGCCAAACTCCCGGGTTCTCGGGGGCCGACATTGCCAACGTGTGCAACGAGGCTGCGCTCATCGCCGCACGCCACGACCGCAAGACCGTGGGCAAACAGGACTTCCTCGATGCGGTCGACCGCATCATCGGCGGTTTGGAAAAGACTTCCAAAGTGATGACCGAGGACGAAAAACGCAGCATAGCCATCCACGAGGCCGGACATGCCTCCGTGTCGTGGCTCCTGCAGTATGCCAATCCCTTGGTGAAAGTCACCATTGTGCCCCGCGGCCAGGCACTCGGAGCAGCATGGTATCTGCCCGAGGAACGCACCATCAACACCCGCGAGCAGATGCTCGACGAAATCTGTTCGCTGCTTGGCGGGCGTGCTGCCGAGGAACTCTTCACCGGCCACATTTCGAGTGGGGCGCTCAACGACCTGGAGCGCGTGACAAAGCGCGTTTACGGCATGGTGGCCTATCTCGGCATGAGCGAATCGCTCTCCAACCTCTGCTACTACAATGCACAGGACCAGTACAGCTTCTCCAAACCTTACTCCGAGAAAACGGCGGAAAAGATTGACGAAGAAGTGCGCAAACTCATTGCCGAGCAATACGAGCGCGCCAAGACCCTCCTTCGCGAGCATGCCGCCCAGCACAACGAGCTGGCCAACCTCCTGGTGGAGCGTGAAGTCATCTTCACCGAGGATGTGGAGCACATTTTCGGCCCTCGTCCCTGGCGAAGCCGCACGGATGTGCTGATGGAGGAAGAAGCCCTGAAGCTGGCTGCCGAGCGTGCCCCGAAACACGACGGGCAAGAGGCTCCGGCCGGCGAATCGGCAGATGCTTCCGGTGCATCACCGAAGGAAGCAGAGAATAAGGGGGAAGAAAAAGACGTCGCCCCCGTAGCCTCGTCAGCCACGTCATCCGAAGCGCCCGATGCCACTCCACGTGATGAGGCATCGCCCTCAGCACCCTCGCCCGCTACTGATGCGGACGCTTCCGCCGACGTCCCGTCGCGCCAATGAACAGACAATAACGACATCGAGGCACGTTGTCGGAGAAATCAACGGATGCCATGCCCACCCCGAGGGCTTTGGCTCAGTTCTCCGACACCGTGCCTCCTTGCTTTTGCTGAATCCCGCGCAAATTTCACCCCAACCAATTCCCCATATCGCAATCTTTCACAATTTATGAAAAATCTGGTCATCAGAGCCCTCACGGGCATCGTGTTCGTCGCCTTGCTCGTAGGCTGCACTTACAGTTCCCCGCTCAGTTTCACGATACTCTTTGCCGTCGTCACCGGACTGACCGTCTGGGAGTTTTCCACCAATGTCAACAACCATGCCGGAGCCTCCGTCAACCGTTTGATCAACACCACGGCTGCCGTCTATCTCTTCCTCTCCTTCGCAGCCTTCTGCAGTGACTACGTGCGTTCGAGTGTGTTTGTTCCCTATCTCGTGTCCATCATCTATCTGCCCATCAGCGAACTCTATCTGCGCCAGCGCGATCCGCTCAAGAACTGGGCCTACGCCTTTGCTTCGCAAATCTATGTGGCACTCGCCTTCAGCCTCCTCTGCGTGTTGGCCTGGCGCTACGACTCGATGAACAATGTCACCAGCTTCGAACCCATCTACCCCCTTTCGGTCTTTTTCTTCCTCTGGACGAGCGACACCGGCGCCTACCTCTGCGGGTCGCTCCTCCACAAGCGTTTCCCCGCCAAGCTCTTCGAGCGCATTTCGCCCAACAAGTCGTGGGTGGGAAGCATCGGCGGAGGCGTGCTCTGCGTGGTGGTGGCATTGGTGCTGGCCCATTTCTTCCCCTACCACCTCGACCTCGTGCACTGGATCGGTCTCGGCCTGGTCGTGTGCGTGTTTGGCACTTGGGGCGATCTGGTGGAAAGTCTCTTCAAGCGCCAGCTTGGCGTGAAGGACAGCGGCCACATCCTGCCCGGTCATGGCGGCATGCTCGACCGCTTCGACTCCTCGCTTCTCGCCATTCCCGCCGCCGTGCTCTATCTCTACACGGTCCAAGCCTTCTGAACCGCCCCGTGCCATGTTACATCCAGCGTTTAGACAATGAACACATCACCACTTCTTTCCTTTCTCCGCACCCACCGCGCCCTGCTTCGCAGCATGGCCGTGGGATGCCTGCTTGTGGTGGTGGCCGTGGCCAGCACCTATGTGGCTGTGCGTCGCCCGTTTGCCACCGATTTCGACATCACCGACCAGCTTGGCGGCAATCTTTTCCCCTCGGCCATCATCTCCGTGGCCACCACCGACGCTCAGATTGTGCAGCCCGTCGACACGCCCTATGTGGGAAACCCCAAATCCTGCATCGGCATCCAGGTGAAGAGCGGGCGCGAGGGCAGCAAGGTGCGCGTGGAACTGGCCGAAACGCCCTTCTATGCCCGGTCTGTGTCGGAATTCGTGCTGCCGCGCAAGAACACCACCTACACCATCTACCCCGACATACTCTGGCGCTACGATGCCCTGCGCAGCAACGAGCAGGCCGAACCCATCAGCGTGGCAGCCACCGTCGAGCTCAACGGCAAGCAGCTCGGCCAGCACGTGCGCACCTTCTCCGTGCGCAGCATCAACGAGTGCCTGCTCGGCTACGTCAAGCAGCTCCCCGGCGGCCGCACCTCCTTTGTCAGCACCCGCCTCTTCTTTGCCGCCTATGTCAATGAGGAGAGTCCCCTTATCGACCAGCTGCTGCGCGAAGCCCTCAACACCCGCATCGTGCGCCGCTTCCAAGGCTATCAGAACAACACGGCCGGATCGGTCGACAAGCAGGTGTATGCCCTCTGGCATGTGCTGCAGAAGCGCAACTTCCGCTACAGTTCCGTGTCCTATTCCAGCCTCTCCTCCAATGTGGTCTATTCGCAGCGCGTGCGCACCTTCGCCGATGCCTTCAACTCCTCGCAGATCAACTGCGTCGACGGCAGCGTGCTCTTCGCCTCCCTCCTCCGTGCCATCAACATCACCCCCGTTCTGGTGCAGATTCCCGGCCACATGTTTGTAGGCTACTACACCGACTCTTCGAAGAAAAACCTCACCTTCCTCGAAACCACCATGATCGGCGATGTCGACCTCGACGACTATTTCCCGGAGGAAAAGCTCGACTCCACCCGCAACACCCGTTCGCAGGGCGAGATGTCGCGCCTAACCTTCGAGAAGTCGAAGGAATACGCCAGCGCCGAATTCCAGCGCAACGAGAAGAAAGTGCGCTCCAACCAGCGCGGCTATCTCTTCGTCGAAATCTCGAAAGGCGTGCGCCGCAGTGTGCAGCCCATCGGCCGCTGATTCCCCCTTCAGGTTGACCGTGGCAGCGAAGCCCACCCCATGTGGTGAAAGCTTCGCTGCCTCGGTGCGTTTGAGCGCAGCAACATGGGCCCAAACGCTCACCCGCCGCTTTCCGCCCGTTCATTCCATTCCAGTTCTTTCCCCCCAAAAACACAATGAAACCCTTCTTCCGCCTCCTTCTCCATCTTTTCAGCATCCATCTGGCCGCACTGCTGCTGCTCACGCTCATGCGCCTGACGTTCTTTCTCGCCGTGGCCGACAAGCTCACCCCCGATGTGGCCCACCGCACCGACCTCTTTGCCGCAGCCTTCCTTCGCGGCGTATGGTTCGACAATGTCGTGGCCTGCTACGTCATGATCCTTCCCCTCACCCTCGCATGCCTCGTCTGCCTGTTCGGCATCTGGCGCAGGTGGATGTGGCGGGCCATCCATGTGTGGCTGGGGGTGACGTACACCCTCGTGTTCATGGCCTCCGCTGCCAACACCCCCTACTATCTCTACTTCTCCAAGCTCCTCAATGCCTCCATCTGGAACTGGGCCGAATACGGCACCACGACCCTCGGCATGCTCTTCGGCGAAAGTTCCTACTGGCCCCACATCCTGCTCTTCGCCCTCGTCACCCTGCTTTTCGGTGCCTTCCTAGGCTGGATGCGCCGGCGTGCCCTGCGTCGTCCGCAGCCCTCCCTGGCCCTGCGTGGCCGCACCCCGGTGGAGTGGGGGAGCATGGCAGGCAGTTTCGTGCTGGTGGTCGCACTCTGCGCCTTCGGCATACGCGGCCGTGTGGGCTATAATCCCATCAAGGTCAGTGCCGCCTATTTCTGCTCCTCTCCCGTGCTCAACAATCTGGGCGTCAATCCCGCTTTCAATCTCCTCACCAGCACGCTCGACGATCTGCGGCCCGAAAACCGCACCCTCCACCTCATGCCCGAAGCCGAAGCCCTGGCCCACGTGCAGCAGTTCTACGGCCGCACCGGCATTCGCGGCATCTCGCCCATAGCCTGCGCGGTGAAGCCCGAAGGCACTCCCACGCGCCAGAACGTGGTGATCGTGCTCATGGAGTCGATGTCCGCCAAGCTCATGGGCTCCTTCGGCAACCCCCACCACCTCACGCCCCACCTCGATTCGCTCTACCGCCACTCCCTGAGTTTCAGCAACTGCTACTCCGCCGGCAACCACACCAACCACGGACTCTACGCCACGCTCTATTCCTTCCCCTCCATCATGTTCCGCAATGCCATGAAGGGATCCACCATCCCCGTCTACTCCGGCCTCCCCACCGTGCTCCGCTCCGCGGGCTATTCCACCCTCTTCTTCATGACCCACGAGAGCCAGTACGACAACATGAACGCCTTCTTCCGCACCAACGGCTACGACGAAATCTATTCGCAGGAAAACTATCCCCGCGAACGCATTGTCAACCATTTCGGCGTGCCCGACGACTACCTCTTCACCTACGCCCTCCCCGTGCTCCGCCGCCATGCCGCATCCGGCCGCCCCTTCTTTGCCACGCTGCTCACCATCAGCAACCATCCGCCCTACGTCGTGCCCGAAGCTTTCCGCGATGCCCGTTTGCGTCCCGACCAGCAGATCGTGCGCTACGCCGATGCCTGCATCGGCCAGTTCATGCAGGCCGTCAGCCGTGAGCCGTGGGCGCGCAACACCGTCTTCGTCTTCCTCGGCGACCACGGCAAGGAAGTGGGCACTGCCGACTGTGAACTCCCCGAGTGCTTCAACCACATTCCGCTCATCATCCATGCCCCCGGCCTTGCGTCCGAAGTGCGCCCCGACTTTGCCGGACAGGTCGACGTGGCCCCCACCATTCTCGGCCTCTTGCGCATCCCCTATGTGCAAAACAATTTCGGCATCGACCTCTTGCGCCAGCACCGCCCCGCAGCCTTCTACACGGCCGACAAGATGATTGCCGCACGCGATGCATCCCACCTCTACGTCTACAATGCCGAAACCCGCCAGGAGTTCTGCTACGACCTTCAGCCCGGCCGTCGTCCGCGCCCCGTGCCGCATGCAGCCCCCTTCGTCTCGCTCCGAAACTATGTGTTCTCGCTCCTTCAAAGTGCCGAATCGCTCGTGCAGCACGGCCAGACCATCGATTCGCCCAAGCGCTGAGTTGCCGTGGCAAGGTGGTAAATGGCTCCGCAAATGCTGCCTTAAATCCTAGAAATGCTATCTTTAAGATTGCAAAATGCGGGGATATTTTGGAAAAATGCCCTTTCCGAAGAAAAAAATGCCCCAAACATTTGGCCGGTATGCAGGAAAGCACTAATTTTGCACCCGTAATCAAGAAAACACCTCACGAGGTCACTTGAAAACATCCCTTAGTATTGGGGTATGGTGTAATTGGCAACACTGCAGATTCTGGTCCTGCCTTTCCTGGTTC
>DAIRWG010000122.1:0-7817 GCA_036802405.1 Alloprevotella sp. | reverse complement strand
CCTACGACTACGTGAGTGCCGAAGGCACCTATCAGGGTGGAAACATCTCCTTGGGTTTGGGCATGCGCCTGCGTGCCTTGCACGAGCAGACGGCACGCTTGCCGTTGGTCGGCGTGGCGGGGGAAGCCCCGGTCGTGGGCCACGACACACCGACCGCCATCCGTAGCGGCGTGCTGCAAGGCATGGCCTGCGAGATCGAAGGCTATGTGCAGCGCTTCCAGCGTTTGCATCCCGAGGGCCGCGTGTTTCTCACGGGAGGCAATGCCTACCGCTTCGCGCAGGACTACGAAGTCGAGCGAAACGATTCGCTGGTTGAAATCGGACTCAACACACTCCTCGAATATGCCCGCCACTGATGCCCGCCGTCACGCCCGACGCGCACGGCCTGTCGCATAACTCCAACATACGAATGAACAAGACAATCCAAATAGTAGCAGCCGCAGCCTTGTCGGCTCTGACACTGCCGGTGGCCGCCCAGACCAACGGCAGCAACTCCCCCTATTCCCGCTATGGCTTCGGACTCCTGAACGACGGTTCCAATGCCTTCAACATCGGCATGAGCGGCACCGCCTATGGCATGCGCAACGGCACGGAAGTCAACACCAAGAATCCGGCCTCTTATGCAGCCATCGATTCCCTGTCCTTCCTGTTTGATTTCGGCCTTTCGCTGCAAAACGCCAATATCAGCCAGAACGGTGTGAAGACCAATGCGCGCAACACCAGTGTGGACTACGTCACCATCGGTTTCCGTGCAGCACCGCGCCTCGGCATGTCGGTCGGACTCATGCCCTACAGCACCATTGGCTACAACACCAGCACTTCGGGCACCGTGCCCAACACCAATCCCGAAGTCACCCGCACCACGGCCTATTCGGGCGACGGCGGACTGCATGAGGTGTACTATGGCCTGGGATGGGCTCCCCACAAGAATCTCTCCTTCGGTGCCAACCTCGGCTACCTCTGGGGCGACCTTTCGCACAAGGTGGTCATGTCCTACAGCGAATCGTCCGTCAACACCAACCGTCAGGTCTACGAAACGGATGTGCGTTCCTACAAGGTCGATTTCGGCGTGCAGTATGTGCAGCCCATCGACAAGAAGAACACCCTCACCCTCGGCTTCGTTTACGGTCTGGGCCACGATGTCAACACCCGCGCCGACTTCCTCAACCAGTCGCTCGTGTCGGGCACGGTCAGCAGCGGCGACACGCTCCATTGCTCCAATGCCTACCAGATTCCCCACACCTTTGGTGCGGGCATCACTTGGTCGCACAACAATTCGCTCCGCTTGGGCTTTGACTATACGTTCCAGAAGTGGGGCAGCGTGAAGTTTCCGCAGGTGCTGACCGATGCAGCCACAGGCACGCAGAGCTACCAGGCCGTGAAGGGACAATTCACCGATATGCACAAGATGGCGCTCGGCGTGGAATATATTCCCAATCCCGAAGGCATCCGATGGTCGCAGCATGTGCGCTACCGTGCCGGATTCTCCTTCTCTACCCCCTACATCACCAATGTGTCGGGACACGATGGCCCCCGCGACTACCAGGCCAGCCTCGGTGTGGCGCTCCCCATCATGAACATGCACAACAACCGCTCGCTGCTCAACATCTCGGCACAGTATGAACGGGTTGCCCCCAAGGCTGCCGGCATGATTACCGAAAACTACCTCCGCCTCTGCATCGGCCTTTCGTTCAACGAACGCTGGTTCATGAAGTGGAAGGTGGAATAAGAGCTGACAGTGCGTTGGCGGGCACTGACGTTCACGGCCAGTCTGCCGGATGTCCGTTCGAGCACCCGTTCTTGCGGCCATCATCCTCGCACCAACGACACACACACTGGAAAATGGCGAAGCGGATCGCACCAAAGAATCGCTTCGCCATTCCTTGCATCCATGCATGGACAAGCTGAGCCATCAGATTACAATATTTAGATAGAACGCCTCACCACACCATTCATCATCCTATGCACCACTCACCTCACACCTTGCGTTCCGTACCCCTGCTGCTGCTTTCCGTGCTGCTGGCGGCAGCACTTGCTGCAGGCTGCGGCAACGAGGCCCCACCCATGGGCAGTGCCATCCGTAACCGCGACTCGCTGCCCGTGATGCTCACACGCGGCGTGTCGAAGATGATTTCCGACTCCGGCATCATGCGCTACAAGGTGGTGGCAGAGGAATGGGCCGTCTACGACAAGACCACACCGCCCCGTTGGGAATTCAATAAAGGAGCATTCCTCGAACGCTTTGACGACCGATTCAAGACCAACATGCACGTCACGGCCGACACGGCTGTGCTCTACGACCAGAACCTGTGGAAACTCCGCGGACACGTGCTGCTGCGTGACGATGCCGCCAAAGTGCTGCTGCGCACCAATGAACTCTACTGGAACATGCGCACCGGCGAACTGGCATCCAACGTCTACACCCGCCTGGTCAAGCCCACCGAGGAAATCGAAGGCAACTGGTTCCGCGCCACGGTGGTCAACCGCCAGCTCACGAGCTATCATGTGCGGCAAACCAAGGGCTTCATGCCCATGTCCGACTACGGCGGAGGCCCTTCAGCCCCTTCGGCCGCTGAGGCCGGCGACACGGCCCGACACGACAGCGTGGTGCTGCGCGATGCCCCCTCCAGCCATCCGCGAAGCCAGGCTGAGCAGTAGCTTGCGCACCCATGAAGCCCCTTTCGACCGCTTTTTTGCCGAAAGAAAGCCATGAAGTCCAAAATTTTCTATATCTTTGCGCGTCATATGAGCTTTCCCTAAAAGCAGCATACGGCTTGCGGGGGCTGACATACACCGAAAGGAAACAAACAAAAACAATAAACTTTTAAATGGCAGCATTACAAAAAATCAGAAGCAAAGGCGTACTGCTCGTGACAGTGCTGGGCCTTGCCCTCTTTGCTTTCATCGCCGAAGAGTTCTTCCGCTCCATCGAGACCACTAAGGCCACCGAGCGCGCTCAAGTCGGTGAAGTGTATGGAGAGAAGCTCTCCATCCAGGATTTCCAGAACATGGTTGACGAACAGAGCGACATGATGAAGCTCCAGATGCGCATGCAGGGTCAGGACGGTAACCTCAGCGACCAGCAGACCGAGCAGATCCGCGAGCAGGTGTGGCAGCAGTTCGTTCAGAACAAGGTGATCGAGCACGAGTGCGAAGGCCTCGGCGTGTATGTCACCGATGGTGAAGTGCAGGAAGCACTCCGTCAGGGCACGGCCCAGAGCCTCCAGATGGTGGGCGGCATCTTCGGCAACCCTCAGACCGGCCGTTTCGACCTCGCCCAGCTCCAGCAGTTCCTCAAGGACTACAACAAGACCATCCAGCAGGCACAGCAGGCACAGAATGCAGAGGCTGTCGAGCAGATCCAGATGGTGAAGAAGCTTTGGGACTACTCCGAGAAGCAGCTCCGTCAGGAACTCCTCAGCAACAAGTACAACATGCTCTTCGCCATGGGCTTCATCTCCAACGAGGTGTCGGCCAAGATGAGCTTCGACGAGCGTTCACTCGAAAAGAACGCACAGGTGGCAGCCCTTCCCTATGCTTCCATCGACGACAAGGACATCCAGGTGACCGACGCCGACCTCAAGGAAGCCTACGAGCAGTTCAAGGAGAACTTCTACACCCCGGTGGAGAGCCGCGACCTCAAGGTGATTGATGTCAACGTGGTGGCCAGCGCCGCCGACCGTGCCGCCCTCATGAAGAAGGTGCAGGAATTCCAGCAGCAGCTTCAGGCAGGCAATGATGTGGCCAACGTGGTGCGCACTTCCAACTCCAACGTGCAGTATTCCAACCTCGCACTCTCCAAGCAGGCCTTCCAGCGCATGCCCGATGTGGCAGGGGCGCTAGACAGCATGGCTGTGGGTTCGGTGAAGCCGGCTTACTACAATGCCTCCGACAACACCATCAACACCCTCAAGCTCATCTCCAAGGAGCAGGCTCCCGACTCCATCCTCTATCGCCAGATTGCCGCCACCGCTTCCACTCCCGAAGCACGCAAGGCTCAGGCCGACTCCATCCTCAAGGCCCTGCAGGGCGGTGCCTCCTTCGCCGAGCTCGCCCAGAAGTATGGTCAGCGCAGCGACTCCGTGTGGTTGACTTCCAACCAGTACGAAAGCTTCGGCTTGCCCGAAGAGAGCGCCATGTATCTCCGTTCGCTCTACGGCGTGGCAGCTGGTTCGGCCCAGATTATCAGCAACGAGCAGGGTGCTGCCGTGGTGCAGGTGCTCGACCGCAAGAAGATGGTGGAGAAGTACAACGTGGCCGTGGTGAAACTCCCCCTCGATTTCTCCAAGAAGACTTATGAGGACGAGTTGAGCCGCTTCAACCGCTTCCTCGCCCAGAACAAGGACATCGCTTCCATCGAGAAGAATGCCGCCAAGAACGGCTACATGCTGGCCGACCTTCCCGGTTACAGCCCCATGCAGAATCTCATTCCTGCCCGCATCGGCGGCAGCCAGGCCAAGGATTGCGCCCGTTGGATCTTCGACGAAGCCAAGGCCGGCGATGTGTCGCGCCTCTACGAGTGCGGACGCAGCAACGATCACCTCTTGGTGGTTTGCGTGAAGGCTACCAACAAGAAGGGCTACCTCCCCTGGGACAACGCACAGGTGAAGGAATACCTCACCGAGGTGGTGAAGCAGAACAAGAAGGCCGAAAAGGCCATGGCCATGGCCAAGAATGCCAAGAGCATTGCCGACATGCAGAAGCTCAAGGGCGCCGTGGTTGCCTCGCTCACCAGCCAGGCTTTCGCTTCCTATCCCAACGTGACGGGAGTGAACGTTCCCGAACCCGTTTTGGCCGGTACCATCGCCAAGACGGCCGTAGGCAAGACTTCCGGTCTCGTGAAGGGTGCCGCTGCCGTTTATCTCGTGCAGGTGACTGGCCAGGCCAAGACTTCCGAGAAGTTCAACGCTCAGGCCGAGCAGGCTCAGCTCGCTCAGATCATCGGCCAGCGCAGCTATCAGGGTGTGTTCAACTACCTCATGCTCCACGATGCTGATCTCGTTGACCACCGTTACGAATTCTGATCCAACTTTCTCCAAGGCTTTCCTTTGATGGATTAGCCAGAACATCTTTTCCCAAGAGGGCATCGGTTGACTGTCAGCCGGTGCCCTCTTTGTCTTTTCATCCGTTTCGCATCCCAGAGCGTAACATTCCGCCGCACGGCTTCGTGCATCTTCGTACATCTTCGCGCATCTTAGTGGTAAACCTCTGCCGCCGCACGGCTTCGTGCTCCTTCGTGGCCCTTTGTGGTAAAGAATATTCAGCCGAAAGGCTTCGCGTATCTTTGCGGCCCTTCGCGGAAAAAATCGTAAAGCATCCCGGAGCCCGCGGCTAGGAAGCCGCGGCTCCCCATGCATGAACGTTTCGTGGCAAGCCAGACACCCCATACCGTTTTTTCTGCCCTATCATTTGCCCACCTCATGCACTTTCCATAAATTTGCCTACCGCTTCATTTCAATGACTCAATCAACCCACCCGCATGGATATATCTCAATCACAAATAGTCTCTTTCATCTGGGGCATTGCCGACGACTGCTTGCGCGATGTCTTTGTTCGTGGACAATATCGCGACGTCATCCTCCCCATGGTGGTGCTGCGTCGCTTCGATGCCCTGCTTGAACCCACCAAGGAAGCCGTGGAACAAGAAATCAAAGAGCAGCGCGAAATCGGTCTGGACGAAACATCCTTCGACGAAGGTGCCATCGCCGACATCACCCACCTCAGTTTCTACAACTCCAGCAAGTGGACGCTCAACCGCATCAAGTCGCAGGCTACCGACAACAACGACATCCTCTATTCCAACTTCGTGGAATATCTCAACGGCTACAGCGAGAACGTGAAGGACGTGTTGCGCAATTTCAAATATTACGAGAAGGCCAAGCGTCTGGCAGAGAGCGACCGTCTGCTGGCCGTGATTGAGAAGATAACCGACCCTTACATCAACCTCACCGACCGCGAGGCCACCGATCCCGACGGACTGCCCCTGCCGCCGCTCTCCAACATTGCCATGGGCACCGTGTTCGAGGAACTCCTCCGCCGCTTCAACGAAGAGAACAATGAGGAGACCGGTGCACACTTCACGCCGCGCGATGCCATCTCGCTCCTGGCACGCCTCGTGTTCGAACCCGTTAAAGAGGACTTGCCCAAGGTCGTTTCGCTCTACGACCCTGCCGAGGGATCAGGCGGCATGCTCACCGAGAGTTTTGAATATTTGACTTCGCTGGGCATCTCGCCTGAAGCAATAGAACTGAATGGTACGGAGATCAATCCCGAAACCTACGCCATCTGCAAGGCCGACCTCATCATCAAAGGCGTTGACCCTTCGGGCATGCACCAGGGCAACACGATCACGGAGGACCACTTCCGTGGCAAATCATTTGGCTACTGCATCACCAATCCGCCTTACGGCAAGTCGTGGAAGATTGACAAACCCAAGATTTACCACGACAATCAGCTCATCGACCACCGTTTTGAGTTGCCGCTCATCAACTTCCGTGGCGAGATGGAGACGCTCGACTGCACGCCGCGCACCAGCGACGGACAGTTGCTCTTCATCATGGAGGAAGTGGACAAGATGAAGCCGCTGGACTACCAGCCGCAAGGCTCGCGCATAGCCAGCGTCCACAACGGTTCATCGCTCTTTACGGGCGATGCCGGGCAGGGCGAGAACAATGTGCGCCGCTACCTCGTGGAGAACGACCTCGTCGATGCCATTGTGCAGTTGCCCAACAACATCTTCTACAACACGGGCATCTCTACCTACGTGTGGCTGCTCACCAATAAGAAGGCAGAGCACCGCCGTGGGCGCACACAACTTATCGATGCCAGCCAAGCCTTCGAGAAATTGCGTAAAAACCAAGGCCAGCGCAACTGCACCATCACGCCCGAGCATGCCGAGCAGATCGTGCAGACCTACAACCGCTTCGTCGACCAGCCCGCCACGCCCGACTGCCCTGTCGAGAGCAAGGTGTTCCGCAATGACGAGTTCCGCTACTATGTGGTGCTCATCGAGCGTCCGCTGCGCTTGCGTTCGCAGTTCTGCACGCTGAAGGTGGACGAACTCTTGTACGACACGAAGGAAAAGGCCTTCTCGAAATACCTCTTCCTGACTTACGGCGAACAGGTGTTTGAAGGCTTGGACGAAAAGGTGACCGAAATCAAGGCATACCTGCAAGAGCAGGAGGTGAAGATGACCGACAAGAAACTCGCCTCGCTCATCGCTACCAAGGCGTGGAAGGAGCGCCGCGAACTGCAAGAGGCAGCCCTCCAACTGATGCACCATATCGGCACAGAGCGCACGTTTATGGACTACAACCTTTTCGACGAAGAGGTAAAGCAGACTGCCAAAGAGCTTGGCTTGAAACTTTCTGCCACGCAGCGCAAAGCGATTTGCCGCGCCATGTCGGAGGTATGCCCCGAGGCAGCACCTGTCATCAGCAAGGTGCTGAAGAAGAACGACAATGCCTTGCTCGACCTCACCGACAACTTCGGCATCACCCCCGAGCGTTTGGCAGACTATGGCATCTTCACCACCGAGGGTGGCTCGCTGGTGCAATACGAGTCCGACTCCAACTTGCGCGACACGGAGAAGGTGCCAGTGTCGGAGGATATTTACGAATACTTCCAGCGCGAAGTGCGCCCCTACGTGGCTGACGCTTGGATAGAACTGCCGCAGACGAAGATCGGTTGTGACATTTCGTTCAACAAGTACTTCTACCGTCCGCAGCCACTCCGCTCTTTGGCGGAGAACGAGGCAGACATTCGCGCACTCGACGAGGAGAGCAAAGGGTTTATTCAGCAGATTTTGAATTTGAAGT
>DAIRWG010000121.1:0-8072 GCA_036802405.1 Alloprevotella sp. | reverse complement strand
ATTCAGATGTTTGATTGTCGGGAGATTGCTGCAAATGTAAGCATAAAAATCTTCACATGGCAGCAACTGGCCTTGAAAAAACACTTTTGGGAAGTTTCATAAACTTTTCACAATATCACTGCAAATGTAAGCTTTAGTTTCCAATGCGCAAAAAACAGACAAATCGTTTTAATCCACCACTAAATATTCACAAGAACTTAACATCAATCACCCCACACGAAGTGTTCACTTCCGGCGGCCAGCTCGAAGTGGAGTTTGGCGATGCCGAGGTCGATGCGGGTGTAGCCCACCATGGAGTAGAGTCGCTCGGCCTTCACCCGGGGCAGCGACCGAGGGTCGGCGGCCGGCAGGAAGGTGAAGCGGAACTTCTGCTGGTTGACAGCCGTGGGGGCGAGCAGGGCTGCCTCCACCCCCCGGCGGAACCATTCGGGCGTGCCTTCGGCCGGCGCGCTCACCTGATCAAATGTGCGCACACGGTGGGGCTGCCCCTGCGTGAGGCCATAGCCCAAGGCAATGACGCACACCAGCTTTTCGCCCTCGGCCAAGGTGAAGGCCGAGGGCACCTTGCGGAAGGTCATGCCCACCCAGCAGGTGTTCAGCCCCAACGACTGGGCCAGCAGCACAAGGCGCTCGCCGTAGTAGCCCACCCGTTCGTCGAGTCCTTCGCCCCGCGGGCCGGCCATCACGAAATAGTTCGCCACGCCCGAGAACTTGCCGTAGGACAGCAGGCCGCTGAAGGCTTTCGGTTCGCCGGTCACGAGCTGGATGTGCAGATGGCCCTCGGTGTTGCAGCTGCCGATTTCGTGCTGAAGCGCCTGTACCACCTCGGCAGGAATGGCACGGTTTGCATATTTGCGCACACTGTGGCGCTGGGGAATGAAGGGGAGGAGAGATTCTGGAGTCATAGGAATGTGTTGGAAAAATGTACGCCGCATGGCTTCCGGTCAGAGGAGTCCCGCCTCGACCATGCGCACCACACGCTCCGTGTAGCGGTCGTCGCCCTCAGGATCGTAGCGCTTGTTGAGGCTGTTGCCGAAGAGCACCGCAACGCCCTGGTAGAGGTTGGCCTTGAACGAACCGATGAACGCCTTGGCAATGTTGTAGCCCGTCATGTTGCACTCGCGGTCGACCAGCTTGATGAGCAGGCGGCCCTGCGAGCGCGTCAGCTTCTTCAGCGCCGGGGCATACTGCTTCTTGAGCCCGGCCTCCACGCGCTTCACGTGCTCGTCGCGCGAACGCTTGTCGGGCAACGTTTCCAAGTACTCATACGTTTCGATGATGGTGAGCTTCGCCAGTTTGGCCCAGGGCAGCACCTTCTTCACGTTGTACACCAGACGGTTGTACTCCTCGCGCTCCTTGTCGTTGGCAAACTGCATGGGCGCATACTTCGGCAGCGTGGGATAGATGACATGGGGGATGGTCTTCCCCTTATACTGCGTGGTGCCGAGCTGCGTCATGATGGGCACCTCCACTTCTTCCACCTCCGCCGACTGCCCTTGGGCAGCTGAAGCGGGCTGCTGTGCCTTGAGCGTCAAGGGGAAAAGCAGCAGGAGAAGCACGATGTGGAAAAACGGATGGTTCATTGTCGTAAGAATCACTTGTTGAGCGTTGCAAAAGTACGAAGATTTGCCATTGCCCCGCGTTATTATATATTAATTGAGAGGAAAATCCCCAAAAAATCCGTTACTTTGCATAAGAGTGGATTGCCGTGAAGCACATGCCCCGGTCCACCCGTCACAATCACGGGAACTGCCCTCCCCCTCATGCAGGACAACGGCAGCCCCGACAACCAACCAGACACACACAATGGCAAGAAAAGAAAAGAACAGCGGCAAGGGAGGCGGCGGACGCCTCAAGAAGAAAGCCGTGGTGCAGAAGCTTGTCGACCTCTTCGAAGCACACCCCGAGAAAGAATACGACGTGAAGGACCTCTTCACCCTGCTCAAGGCCACCAACCATCCGGCCAAGATGATCATCATGGACGCCCTGTCGGAACTGGTGCTCGACGACTACGTGTCGACCGACGAGAACGGACACTACCGCAACGCCGTGCGCTCCAACGTGATGGAGGGCACCTTCCAGCGCAAGCGTAACGGCCGCAACTCCTTCGTGCCCGACGACGGCGGCAAGAGCATCCTCGTGTGCGAGCGCAACTCGCTCCATGCCCTCGACGGCGACCGCGTGAGGGTGACGATGCTCGCCCGCCGGGCCGGGCACACCCGCGAGGCCGAAGTGACCGAGATCCTCGAACGCGCCAACGACACCTTCGTGGGCCAGCTCCAGGTGGAGCGGGGCTACGGCTTCCTCGTCACCGAGAGCCGCTCGCTGGCCACCGACATCTTCATTCCCAAGGACAAGCTCAAGGGCGGACAGAACGGCGACAAGGCCGTGGTGCAGATCATCGAATGGCCCACCGACTCGAAGAGCCCCATCGGCCGCGTGGTCGACATCCTGGGCAAGCAGGGCGAGAACGATGCCGAGATGCACGCCATCCTGGCGCAGTACGGACTGCCCTACACCTATCCCGAAAAGGTGGAAAAGGCCGCTGAAAAGCTTTCGCCCGACATCACTCCCGAGGAGATTGCCCGCCGCGAGGACTTCCGCCAGGTGACCACCTTCACCATCGACCCCCACGATGCGAAGGACTTCGACGATGCCCTCTCCATCCGCCCCGTGCAGAAGGGCGTGTGGGAAGTGGGTGTGCACATTGCCGACGTGTCGCACTACGTGAAGGAGGGCGACGTGATCGACAAGGAAGCCGTGCAGCGCGCCACCAGCGTCTATCTGGTCGACCGCACCATCCCCATGCTGCCCGAACGCCTGTGCAACTTCATCTGCTCCCTCCGCCCCGACGAGGAGAAGCTGGCCTACTCCACCATCTTCCACATGAACGAGCGCGGCGAGGTGCTTGACTGGCACCTGGCTCACACCGTCATCAAGAGCAACCGCCGCTTCACCTACGAGGAGGTGCAGTACATTCTCGAGCGCAACCGCGCCGCCTCCGAGGCCGACCTCAACCTGCCGGGCGAGCACCCCGAGCCTCTGCCCGAAGGCAGCGCACCCGAGGGAGAATATGCCGAAGAGCTGCTCATGCTCAACAAGCTGGCCAAGATCCTGCGCGAGAAGCGCTTCAAGAACGGGTCCATCGGGTTCGACCGCTCAGAAGTGCGCTTTGAGGTGGACGAGAAGGGGCACCCCATTTCCACCTACGTGAAAGTGGCCAAGGATGCCAACAAGCTGGTGGAGGAATTCATGCTGCTGGCCAACCGCAGCGTGGCACAGAAGATTGCCCAGGTGCCCAAGGGCAAGAAGCCCAAAGTGTTCGTCTACCGCGTGCACGACGTGCCCGACCCCGAAAAGATGGAGAAGCTCTCCGCCTTTATCGCCCGCTTCGGCTACAAGATCCGCACCGACGGATCGAAGACCGACGTGAGCAAGAGCCTCAACCGCCTGCTCTCCGACATCAAGGGCAAGAAGGAGGAGGAAGTGGTGGAACTCGTGGCCCTGCGCGCCATGATGAAGGCACGCTACAGCACGCACAACATCGGCCACTACGGACTGATGTTCCAGTACTACACGCACTTCACCTCGCCCATCCGCCGCTATCCTGACACGATGGTGCACCGGCTCCTCACACGCTACGCCGAAGGCGGACGGTCAGTGAGCGAAAAGAAGTATGAGGAACTGTGCGAACATGCCTCCGACATGGAGCAGCTGGCCGCCACGGCCGAGCGCGCCAGCATCAAGTACAAGCAGGTGGAATTCATGGGCGACCGCATCGGACAGGAATTCGACGGCACGGTGAGCGGCGTGACGGAATTCGGCCTCTACGTGGAAGTGACCGAAAACAAGTGCGAAGGCATGGTGCCCCTGCGCATGCTGCTTGACGACTACTACGAATTCGACGAACGCAACTTCTGCCTCGTGGGCCGCCGTTTCCACAAGCGCTACGGTCTGGGCGACAAGGTGCGCATCCGCGTGGAGCGTGCCAACCTCGAACGCCGCCAGCTCGACTTTGCCCTCATCGGCGAGGACGGACAGCCCGTCGACCAGCAGCAGCCCGCTGCCAAGCCCAACGGGGGCAAGGGCGGAAAGGCCGACGGAGGATTCAAGAAGTTCAGCAAGCGCGGACGCAAGAAAGGCAGCGGAAGCAAACGCCGCAGCAAGTAAGGGAAGCTGCCTCTACGCCTCTGACCACACATTTTCCTCCCCTCCCGGCCATAGAAGGCACAAAAAACGGAGAAAACGGTAAAAAAATGAGCAAAACATTTGCCACCTCAGAAAAAAGCGCTACTTTTGCACCCGCAATTCGGGGTGTAGCTCAGCCCGGTTAGAGTACGCGTCTGGGGGGCGTGTGGTCGCTGGTTCGAATCCAGTCACCCCGACTGAATTGCCAAGCAGCAATGATTCAATCTTTATTGAGTCGTTGCTGCTTTTTTTGTGCCTTCATTTCCCAGCCCACATCATCCTCTTGCCTCTGCGAGCTCCCGAAGGCAGGAAATACGCCGCACGGTTTACCGCTCTTCGCAGCTAAAAGCCAATAGCCACAAGGCATCGGCGCAAGCGAATCCATATGGCACCAACTCCCTGATGACGCACACACGTAAGGCCGCTCACTCCACTTCGCCTTCACTCAAATTCAAAGTTTTGCAGACCAATTAAGCCCGATTCAAAAAAAATCGCGTATATTTGCACGTCAATCGTGTGTGCCAGCCCGTTAACCTTCAGATGCGGCAGCCCTTGGCCACGGCGAATCCCTATAGCGGAAAAACAAAACAATATAATAAAATCAATAATCTCACAATCACACAATGCAAAACAAAGGATTTGTTAAAGTAATTGCAGTGTTGCTGACTTTGATTTGCCTCTTCTACCTCTCCTTCTCCTTCGTCACCAACAAGTACGAGAAGAAGGCCGAGGAACTGACGGCACAAGGCAAAGACGGCGCCGCTTACCTTGACTCCATGCGCAACGAGAAAGTCTACCTCAACTGGAAGACGCTCAAGGAGTGCGAGGAACTGCAGATCGGCCTGGGTCTTGACCTCAAGGGCGGTATGAACGTAGTGCTTGAGGTGAGCGTGCCCGACGTGGTGAAGAACCTTGCCGGCGAAAGCGCCAACGACCCCAAGTTCAAGAAGGCTTATCAGGATGCCCAGGTGAAAGCCAAGAAGGAAAACGCCGACTTCGTCGACGCCTTCATCAGCACCTACGAGCAGCAGAACGGCCAGAACCAGCTGGGCGGCATCTTCGCCTCCAAACTCAAGGAAAAGAACATCAGCTACACCTCTTCCGACAACGACGTGAAGAAGGTGCTCAACGAGGAAGTGGCCGCCGCCGTGGAAAACTCCAACAAGGTGGTGCGCTCGCGTATCGACCGATTCGGTGTGGCACAGCCCAACATCCAGGTGCTCCACGGCAAGGGCCAGATCGGACAGATTATGGTGGAAATGCCGGGCATCAAGGAACCCGAACGCGTGCGTAAGCTCCTTCAGGGAAGCGCCAACCTCGAATTCTGGGAAACCTACACGCTCAACGAGGCATACCCCTCGCTGCAGGCCCTCGACAGCCGTCTGGCCAAGGGCGACGCCCCTGCCGACACCACCGCTGCCGACACTGCGAAGGCTGAGCAGGCTCCTGCCAAGAAGGGCGTAGCCGAGCAGCACCCGCTGCTGGCCAAGCTCGTGCAGGTGCAGGGCATGGCTCCCACTGGCTGCGTAGTGGGCTATGCCGTGGCGGCCGACACCGCTGCCATCAACGCCATGGTGCAGAGCGAAGCCGCCAAGGCCGTGCTCCCCGCCGACCTCCGCTTGGCCTGGGGCGTGAAGAGCGCCGAAGGCATGAAGGGCAACGTGTTTGAACTCTACGCCCTGCGCGCCGTGAACGGCCTGCCCTCCATGGCCGGCGACGTGATTGCCGATGCCAAGGACGACTTCGACCAGAACCACCAGCCCATCGTGAGCATGACGATGACCACCAACGGTGCACGCGACTGGGCCGCACTCACCAAGAAGAACCTCAAGAAGTGCGTGGCTATCGTGCTCGATGGCTACGTGTACAGCGCCCCCGTGGTGCAGAGCGAGATCACCGGCGGCAACTCGCAGATCTCCGGCCACTTCACCACCGACGACACCCGCGACCTGGCCAATGTGCTGAAGAGCGGTAAGATGCCCGCACCCACCAAGATCGTGCAGGAAGAAACGGTCGGCCCGAGCCTCGGTGCCGCATCCATCCAGGCCGGCTTCACCGCCTGCGTGGTGGCCTTCGTGCTCCTCATGGTCTTCATGTGCCTCTTCTACGGATTCATCCCCGGCATGGTGGCCAACTGCGCCCTCCTGCTCAACTTCTTCTTCACCTTCGGCATCCTCATCAGCTTCCAGGCTGCACTCACCATGAGCGGCATCGCCGGTATGGTGCTCTCGCTCGGTATGGCTGTCGATGCCAACGTGCTCATCTACGAGCGCACGAAGGAGGAACTCCGCAACGGCAAGAACATCCGCACTGCCCTGGCCGACGGCTACGGCAACGCATTCTCTGCCATCTTCGACTCCAACCTCACCTCCATCATCACTGCCGTCATCCTCTACAACTTCGGCACCGGACCCATCCGTGGCTTTGCCATGACTCTGGGCATCGGCATCGTGGCCTCCTTCTTCACGGCCGTATGGGTGACCCGCATGGTGTACGAGCACTTCCAGGAGCGCGACAAGTGGCTCAACCTTACCTTCACCACCGCCCTCTCACGCAACTTCCTGGCCAACGCCAAGGTCAACTTCATGCAGATGGGCAAGAAGAGCATCTACGTGTTCATCGCCGCAGCAATCGTGTGCCTCGGCTTCCTCTTCACCCGCGGACTGAGCACCGGCATCGACTTCACCGGCGGCCGCAACTACGTGATCGAGTTTGAGCAGAAGGGCGTGACCCCCGAGCAGGTGCGCAAGGCCGTGGCCGAAAAGGTGAATGCCAAGGATCCCGAGGCCATCGTGAGCGCCATCGCCATCACCACCACAAGCAACGAGGCCGTACGCCTCACCACCAACTACCAGATCGACAACGACAACGAGAGCGTGGACCAGGAAGTGGAACGCTTCATCTACGATGCCCTGCACGAGGCCAACCTCATCAAGGCTGACTACTCCACCTTCATCGACCGCGACAACCACACGGGCGGTTCCATCATCTCGGCTCAGAAGGTAGGCCCGACGGTGGCTGCCGACATGACGCGCGACGCCATCATCGCCGTGGTGCTCTCGCTCGTGGCCATCTTCCTCTACATCCTCGTGCGTTTCCGCAACGTGGCCTTCTCCGTGGGCAGCGTGGTGGCCCTCTTCTTCGACACTATCCTCGTGATGGGCGTGTTCTCCATCTGCTGGGGCTGGATCGGATTCTCACTCGAAGTGGACCAGACGTTCATCGGTGCCATCCTGACCGTGATCGGTTATTCGATCAACGACAAGGTGGTGGTGTTCGACCGTATGCGTGAAAACATCAACCTCCACCCCACCCGCGACCACTTCACTCTCTTCAACGAGTCGCTCAACAGCACACTGACCCGTACGGTGATGACTTCGCTCACCACCCTGCTCGTGCTGCTCTGCATCTTCATCCTCGGCGGCGACAGCATCCGTGCCTTCGCCTTCGCCATGATTCTGGGTGTAGTGTTCGGCACGCTCTCGTCCATCTTCCTGGCCGCCCCGATTGCCTACCGCACGCTCAACAAAACGCGCAAGCAGCCGGCCATCGAAAAGGCTTGAACCCCGCCATGCACCGATGCGCTGCAGCCGCCATCCGGCCGCAACGCATCGGAACATGACTGCTGAATAACGCATAAAGAAGAAACCGTGTTGCACCTTCTTCCACATCGGAAGGGTGCAGCACGGCTTTCTTTTACAATCAAACAAGGGCCTTATCAGAAAAAACGTATGGGAGGAAAATAGTCCTTGATATCCAATGAATATCAAAGATTTTTCCTATTTTTGCGGAAAGAAAACCAAAGCAAACGAAGAGCAATGAAAGACCGACTCATACGTTTCGACTGGGCCATCAAGCGGCTGCTGCGCCAGAAGGCCAACTTC
>DAIRWG010000120.1:0-8236 GCA_036802405.1 Alloprevotella sp. | reverse complement strand
ACAAGCTGGTGGTGGTGGCCAACATGGAAGCCTATGGCGATCGCGTGAAGCGCGTTTGCGTGCAGTCCGAAAAGAAGGACATCATGCTGATGACCATGCAACCTTTGGCCGGAACAGGCTTCCGGCAGGAAATTCTGGGCTATTCGCTCATGTCAGCCATGGGAATCGAAAGCAGTGAACTCCAATAATGAGGACATCTGCAGATTTTTTTCTAAATTTGTAAGCTGAAGCATAGCCTCGTGCGAATGGCCAAGCTCTACAATGGCATGCCCGCTGCATGAGTGGGCCGATCGGTGCGACGATGATCCATGGTGAATGGAACGTTCCTTCCTGCAAGGCAACACCTGAATAGGACTTTCCCCAGATCGTCGCAATTTACAACAGAATACAAGCAACTCACATTCTCACAAACTATGGATAGCTCTGTCGTGCAACGCATCAAGCAACGCTACGGCGTGGTAGGCAATTGCGAAGCCTTGAACCGCGCGCTCGAAATAGCGCTGAAAATAGCCCCCGTTGACCTGTCGGTTCTTGTGACAGGCGAAAACGGTGTGGGAAAAGAGGTGTTTCCTCGCATCATCCACGATCACAGTCTGCGAAAGAACAAGAAATACTTTGCGGTGAACTGTGGAGCCATTCCCGAGGGAACCATCGATTCCGAACTTTTCGGACACGAGAAAGGGGCCTTTACCGGAGCGGTAGAGCAGCGTGAAGGCTATTTTGCCGCGGCCAATGGCGGCACCCTCTTTCTGGACGAGGTGGGCGAGCTGCCCATGCAGACGCAGGCAAGGCTGCTCCGCGTGCTCGAAACTGGAGAATACATCCGGGTCGGCTCGAGCGAAGTGAGGAAAACGGACGTGCGCATCGTGGCGGCCACCAATGTCAATATGGAAAGGGCCATCAAGGATGGCAAATTCCGTGAGGACCTGTACTACCGTCTCAACACAATCAACATTTCCGTGCCCGCCTTGCGCGAAAGGGGCGGCGATGCCGCTTTGCTCTTCCGTAAGTTTGCACTTGACATGAGCGAAAAGTACAAGATGCCCCCGGTGAGGCTCAACGAGGATGCGCAGCGCCTGCTTCTGGCTTACTCTTGGCCCGGAAATGTGCGCCAGCTCAAGAATCTGGCCGAAAACATGAGCGTGACAGCTGAAGAACGCGACATCACGCCCGAAGTGCTATTGCGCTACCTGCCTCAGGAATCGCACGGCAAGCAACTCATGACCACGGGGAGCGAGCGAACCGATTCGCCACATAGCTTCGAGAACGAACGCGAGATTCTCTATCAGATCCTCTTCGACTTGAGGCGTGACGTGACGGAACTCAAGCGCATCGTGCGCGGTCAGCAGCAGATGCTTTCGGGGCAGACGGCTCCCATGGCCAATGACAAACCCGAAACCGGATTGACCATTTACGGGCAAACGGATGGGGGGCGCGTGTCCAGCCATGCCTCCATGGTGCAGAAGGGGCGGTTGTCGGCCGACGACCTGCCCATCTGGGACGCGGAAGAAGTGAAAGACGAAATGGCTGATGCTTCAGAGGTGCAGCTGGATGCCAAGCCTTTGGAGACCGAACCGGTCCCTTCGCACAGTGCATCAGCTGCAATGGGGCAAACGTCGGTCGTGCAGTCGTTGGAAAATGTGGAAATCGGCATGATTCGGCAGGCGCTCGAGCAAAACAACGGACGGCGCAAGGCTGCCGCAGAGCAGTTAGGCATCAGTGAGCGCACGCTTTACCGCAAAATCAAAGAATACAAACTCGATTCCTGACAGGGAATGCTTTCGCGAAAGAAACGGTTCCTCATTGCGCCTTTCTTGGCCCGAATCGGAGAAGTAAAACAAAAGCACACGGGATTGAAACACATGCGACGCTATCTTCAACTCATCTGTCCGATGCTTCTGATGTTCGTGCTTGCAGCATGCAGCGTGAAGTATCAGTTTACGGGCACCAGCATCAACTATGATCTGATCAAGACCATTCAGATCGACAAGGTGGCCAACCGGGCCCCCTACGGGTGGGCACCCATGGAGGCAATGTTCAACAACAAGCTGCAGGACCGCTATGTCAACCAAACGCGGCTCAAACTGGTGAAACGTAGTGGCGACTTGCACATTGCGGGCGAAATCACGGGCTATGACCAGTTCAACAAGGCCGTGGCTGCCGACGGCTATTCTTCGCAGGTGCAGCTGCGCATGACAGTGAACATCCGCTTTGAGAATGCCAAGACCAATGAGAAATGGGAAAAGCAATTCTCGGCTACTACGCAGTATGACTCGAATCTCCAGCTTTCGGCCGTGCAGGAGCAGCTCGTGACGGAAATGGTGAACGACCTTTGCGACCAGATTTTCAATGCCACGGTGGCCGACTGGTGATGTGAGGCCCAGGAAGTGTTCCGATGGCCCAAATAACTAACAAGATGCGGGGGTTCTCTTGTTTCGGAAAGGGAGCGAATGCCGCCCGCATGCAATCTCTTCAAATATCAATCAGCAATTCATGCCGGAAATAGCCCAACTCATAGCGCATCCCGAAAACTTGAACAAGGACACCCTGTTCCAGCTGCGGGAAATGGTGGCCAAGTATCCTTTTTTTCAGGCTGCCCGAATTTTGCTGCTCCAGAATCTATATCTCTTGCATGATTCGGCATTTGGTGAGGAACTGCGCAAGGCAGCGCTCTTCATTCCTGATCGCCGGAGAATCTTCCAGATGGTGGAGGGCGGACATTACGAAATCAAGCCGACCCCCTTGCAGCGTGAGGATGCGGGTGCCGTGCCTGCGGCCGACCGAACGGCAACCTTGATTGACGATTTCCTGAACACGGCCGAAGAGACAGCCCCTCCCAAGCGCAAACTGACCGTGGCTGATGCCACACAAGACTATGCATCTTATTTGCTGCAACTTGACGATGCGGCTCCTGCAGAGGATGCGCCGTCCGAAACGGCCACACGTGCCGACCGCAGTGCAGAGCTGATCGATGATTTCATCGAAAACACCCCCCAACGTTTCCGTTTGCAGGACACTCCTGAGCAAGCGCCCGAGGAACCGGCCGACGGGCCGGCCGGTGAAACAGAGGGCGCGCAGGAAGAGGGCACGGATGAAGCCTATCTCACCATGACTTTGGCAAAAATATACATCAAACAGCAGCGATATGAGAAGGCACTTGAAATAATACGCAAAGTAAACTTGAATAATCCGAAAAAAAGTAGTTACTTTGCAGACCAAATCCGCTTTTTGCAAAAACTGATAGTAAATAAAAATCATCATAAACAACAGTAAGCAAATGTATTCCGTACTTGTTATCTTGGCTGTCATTGTGGCCGTATTGCTCACATTCATCGTACTCATCCAAGAGTCGAAAGGTGGTGGCTTGGCTTCGAATTTCGCCGCATCTAACCAAATCATGGGTGTGCGCAAGACAACCGATGTGGTGGAAAAAGCCACTTGGACTCTTGCCGCTTTGCTCGTCGTGCTGTCCGTTGCCACCATTTTCTTCGCTCCTCGCACACAGGATGTAAGTTCCGTGGTGACTTCTGCACAGCCTGCAGAAACACAGGCTCCTGCTGCTCCCGCAGCCCCGGCAGCTCCTGCTGCTCCTGCAGCTCCTGCCACAGGAAAGTAAACAAGCGTAGTCCGCTGTGGAATGAGGCTTTGGCCTCGTTGTTGCGGATTCCGATCTTTTTGTTCAGACGAGCAAACAGCATGGTTCGTGTGTCCTCATTGCAGGGCGTTGTCCGTGCGGTTTGCTCGTTTGTTTTTTGGAGCAACGTTCCGGCAAACGAAGGTTGCTTCCTTCCCGTAATACGTTAAGAATCGAAAACAATTGTCATGCCAATCTTTGCACGCATCTATTTTGCCGTATTCCTTTTCTCATTCCTTTGCTGGGGGCAGGGCGATGTGCTGACCTTCATCGCTGGCAGCATGATGGGGCATCCCGTTCCCGAGCTATCCGGCGTGTGGGCAGCGTTGCTGACGGCGTTGTTCCTGTGGAGCGCAGGGCCACTTTCTGCTTGCTGCAGCCGCCGTGGGCTGTCGCCTTTCCAGCCATGCGTAGCTTGGAGCTGGGTAGTGGCAGCCTTTCTGAGCATGCCGAATGCCAGTTGCGTTTACCAGTGTGTGCTATTGGCCGCTGGCGTGCTGCTAGCCATAGTTGTGGAATGGTGGAATCGACGAGCAAAGCCATCGGCAAAGCGCGATTGGTGGCAGGGAGCTTCTTTTTCTGCGGTGAGCTTGCTGCTCGTGAGCCTCTTTCTGGCTTGCGGAACGGCCACGACCGATGTGCAACACTATGAAATGATCACCGCTCGCCGAATCCTCGACAACCACCCTAAGCGTGCCCTGAAAGTGGGCCGTGGCGAATTGCCCACTTCGCCCCGTTTGCTGGCACTCCGATGCTATGCCATGTCGGAGCGGGCTGGCGGATTGGGCACGAGAATATTCGAACAACCATTTCCGCCTTCGGCCCATGCCGACATGCTGCTCTTGCCCGATGATGCACGGCAGCGTTTGCTGTTGCCCGTGGATTCGCTGACGAAAAGGCTGGGGGGCGTGAAGTGCCGCCAAGGCGAATGTGCATTGGATTATCTGGCACGTTGCGCCACCCTTGCTGGCGACCGCCCTTCCCCGGCTGCCGACTACTATCTGTGCGCCCTGCTGGTAGATCGCCGTATCGACCGTTTTGCCAAGGAAGTGCAACGCTTCTACGGTCGGCAAATCCGTAGCAAAAAGGGACTGCCACACTACTACGTCGAGGCTCTTGTGATGTATGCACGCACACGCCTGCATCCGGTGATTGTTTATCGTGATGCAGCGGTTGAAGCCAATTTGCGGGACTATTTCGACATGCGCGACAGCATTCCCGATGCCGTGATGCGGCGCAACTTGCTGTGCCGTTCGTATGGGGATACTTATTGGTGGTATTTCACTTACGGATATGCCCGATGACAAGTTTGTCGGCCGACGTGAAGAAGGTCTTTTAAGAATAATCGTATGCACTATTCGCGAACCGATGTGAAAGCGATGGGTGTGCTGGCCGTGCTGCTGGCATCCGTTGCGGCTGGGGTGTACTGCTGGATGCGTTGCACCCGTGATCCCGTGCTTGAACTCTCGCAGGAAAAGGTGGATGCCATCTTTGCCATGGATGCGGAGGCCCGGCGCGATTCCCTGTTCGATGCAGCGGAGCATCGCGAGGGCTTGGATCCCGAAGCAAGGCTTTTCCGCTTCGATCCCAACCATGCCGATTCGGCCACCTTGCGTCGGCTCGGTCTTTCTGCCCGTCAGGTGCGCAACATGATGGCCTATCGAAGGAAAGGGGGACGATGGCGTTCGCCCGATGACTTTGCGCGGCTTTACGGGCTTTCGCATGAAGATTTCGAGCGTTTGCGCTCCTACATCAGCATCGCGCCGGAAGACAGGTGGAGGGATGGGCATGCATCCCGTCGTGAACCCGACTATTACGGGACGCCTTTGCCTGACAAACCCGATTACGAACGGGTGGACAAATTGAAGGAAGGCGACCAAGTCGATGTGAATGTGGCTGACACGGCGGAACTGAAGCGGGTGCCGGGCATAGGCAGTTACTATGCCCGCAAGATTGTGGCCTATCGCGACAGCATGGGCGGATTCGTGCATGCACGTCAGGTGGGCGAGGTGAAAGGGCTGCCGGCTGGTGTTTCGCGCTGGTTTAGGGTGGGGGAGCATTTCGAAGCGAGAAAACTGCACATCAATCATGCCTCGTTTAAGAAACTGGTGCACCATCCCTACATTTCCTATGAGCAGACCAAGGCCATCGTCAACCATATCCGGCGCTATGGCCCTATCCGGTCGTGGCGTGACTTGCGCCTGTATGATGAATTCAGTGAAGAGGATTTTCGTCGGTTGACTCCCTATGTGTCCTTTGATTGACGCCGACGGGGAGCATTCGAATGCCGTGTTTCCTTCGTTTGGCGGAGGCTCGTTGGCTGCTTCATCCTGCTGGCATGGGGCGAAAATCCGAAATGTGCACTTTTCCGAGAAAACAGCTTAAAAATCACTGGGTGCGTAGCCTTGCATTTCAGAGAAAATCGGTAACTTTGCACTATGATTGAGTTATCCCGACATATTGAAAGCCTTTTGCTGAAGCATGATTGCGTAATCGTACCCGGATTGGGCGGTTTTGTCACGCAGTATGTGCCTGCTCGCCGCATTGACGATGAGCAGCTCTTCTTGCCGCCATGCCGCAGTGTGGGCTTTAATCCCGAGCTGTCCATCAACGATGGGCTGCTGGCTCAATCGTACATGCATGCCTACGACAGCACCTATCCCGAAAGCTTGAAGCTCATTGAGGATGCCGTGGCGCAACTGAAAGGCGAATTGGTCGAAAAAGGCGAATTTACCCTTCATGGAATAGGCATAATGAGGCTGGGAGTAGATGGGCACTACCATTTTGAGCCTTGTGAAGCCGGTGTGGTGTCGCCCGAGCTCTATGGTCTGGATTCCTTGGTTCTCCCGTTGGCTCATGCAAGCGAAGCGGCAGACGAGAAAGAGGCAGAGCCGATGGCTCCGAAGACTAAAATCCGTAGTTTGAAGCCAAAGGTAAGGCGCACGGAACAAAGCTATACCATCAGTTTGAACCGCGAGTTGGTGAACTATGTGGCTGCGGCTGTTGTTGCCCTCTTCTTCTATTTTGTGTGGGCAACTCCCGTGGGGAGTCCGTCACTGGTCGAAAAGCAGAATGCGGCCATCATTTCCCAACAGCTTTTTCATGGCTCAAAGCCGCAGCCCAAGGTGCAGCCAGTAGCCATAGGTGCTGACAAGGAGGATGCTGCACCCTCCAGTCAACCGGTTGAAAAAGAGTCCTTGCCTCAGAAGCAGGAAGTGCAAAAGGAACAGGATTCTCGTGCAGGACGCTACACCATTGTGCTGGCCAGTGCCATACCGCAAAGCAATGCTTCGGAGTTGGTGACCCGCTTGCAGGAAAACGGCCTGAAAGAAGCCAACACCTATGTGAGAGGCCGGATGGTGCGGGTGGTCTACGGCAATTATGCCTCCCAAACTGAAGCGCAACAAAGCTTGATGGCCTTACGCAAGCATCCGAATTTTGCCCAAGCTTGGGTCATGCAGGTGCAATGATTGCCTCATAATGATTGCCTCACAGGTGTGGCCCGAAACAGAATATTCAAAATTAATCCATGCAACGAGTTGGCTGAAAAGCACGTACTTCGGACATCCAACGTCTTCCCCGCAAAAGGAAGCACCGCTTGAGGCGGTTGGATGCATACCTGAAGGCAGCTTCAGTCAACTCGTTGCTTTTCCAATCCTCCCATTATCTTGCATAAAAAGAGGACTGTCAGTCCTTTCAGCAATTACACTACTTACGATGAAAAGAATCCGTTGCCCGAAATGTGATGAAGCCATCCTTTTCGATGAAACAAAATACGAACCCGGACGCATCTTGGTGTTCGAGTGTCCAGAGTGCCACAAGCAGTTCAAGATTCGTATTCCCCAACCCAAGCCCGCTGCCGACAGTGAGCATGAGGAGGAAGAATCGGAGGAAAATCCTGTCTTGGGACGCTTGGTGGTGCTTGAGAATGCTTTTCACTTCAAGCAGGAAGTGCCGCTTCATGAGGGCGACAATGTCGTAGGCCGTCTGGTGAAAGGGAGCAGTGCCAATGCTCCCATCAAAACCGTGGATCCGAGCGTCGACACCACCCATTGCGTCATTCATGCGAAACTGTTGGCAAACGGGCGTGCCAAGTTCGTGCTGCGCGATGCCACTTCAAACACGGGAACATTCCTTCAAAACGAAATTCTGGGTCCCAAAGACCGGGTGAACATCACCGATGGCGACATCATTACCATCGGAGCCACCACCATGATCTTGCGCGAAGGTGAAGCCGGCGATGAAGACTGATACGTTAAACGCTATACTTGATGCCCTGATGAAACGCATATTCCTTCTCTTGTTTGCCCTCCTTGCCATGGTCAGTCAGTGGGGATTGGCACAAAATGCGGGTGGCGACGACAGCCAACGTCCGTTTGCCGGGCATTTCTATTGCAAGGAAACGGGCACGCACCTGTATCTCAACTTGTATGAAGCCAGCCTCACGGCACCCGGTTTTTCTTTTTTGGGAAAGATGAACGGCTACATGAATGGCGACATTTATGGCACTTGGATGCTGATTTCGCATAAGTTGAAAGGGGCAAAAGCCCAGCTTCGCTTCAGCAACGACATTGGGTCCGATTCGCAAAACATTGATTTCGT
>DAIRWG010000119.1:1448-8462 GCA_036802405.1 Alloprevotella sp. | reverse complement strand
ATCCGCTTGGGGTTCGAACCCAAGACCCCAACATTAAAAGTGTTGTGCTCTACCAGCTGAGCTAGCGGATCATCCTTTGTGCCGTTAAGCGAGTGCAAAGATAGGGCGTTTGCTCGGAATGACCAAACATTTCGCGGATTTTTTACGATTTTTCCGCTGATTCGGCCTTTTCTTCTGGTTTTTCGGCCTTGCGGGGAGTGGTATGGGGCTTTTCGGATGCCGCAGGCGTGCCGACGTAGATGCCGGCTTCGCGCTCCACTTGCTCGTCCTCGGGCGAGAGTGAGGGAAAGAGTTCGTCGGTGCCCACGATGTAGCGCTTGTAGTAGGAAATCATGAGCGTGGTGACGGGCAGGGCGATGATGAGGCCGATGATGCCCAGGGCATATCCCCACACCGAGAGGGCCAGGAGGATGATGGCAGGCGGCAGGCCCATGATCTTGCCCATGATGCGTGGGGTGAAGATGGTGTCCTGCAGCACTTGCACCACGAGGTAGACGATCAGCACGAGGCAGAGCAGCCACCAGAAGTTTTCGCCCGTTTCGGCAGCCTTGAGCAGGGCCAGCAGGGTGGCCGGAACGAAACCTACCACCTGCAGGTAGGGCACGAAACTGATGACGCCGATGAGGCAGCCCAACCCGATGGGCATGGGGAAACCGATGAGGAGAAACCCGACGGAGAACATCAGGCAGTTGCTCAGGGCCACAAGGGCCTGTCCGCGGAAATAGCCTGCCATGCCGTGCTCGATGTCGCTCACGAGTTGGGCGGCAAAGGCGCGGCGGGGCTTGGGCACGAAGTTGATCCAGCCGTTGGCATACTTCTCGTAGTCGGTGAGAAGGAAGAGCAGATAGAGCAGGGCGATGAGCGAGGCGGCCACGTTGATGATGATGCCGGCCGTGCTCCAGAGCACGTTCCACACCTTGGGCACGGTGTTCTTGATGGCGGCCATCACGTCCTTCTGCTGGAGGAGATGCTCGATGTCGTATTGCGCGGCATGGGTGCGGAAGAAGTGCTGCACGGCGGGCGGGATGGTGGTGTTGTCGGCCCCTTTCTGCACGTAGGCCAGGGCCACGTCCTTGAGGTGGGTGAATTCTTCGATCATCGGGGGCACCACGATCCACACGAATCCGGCCACGGCGCCGCAGGTGAGCAGCAGGGTGATGACGATGGCGAGCAGGCGGTTGCGCAGGCGGCAACGGTACTGGAAGAAATGCACGAGGGGGTAGAGCAGGTAGGCCACCACCCAGGCCACGAAGAAGGGTATCAGCACGCCGCTCAAATAGTAGAGCAGGGTGCCCAGTGCGGCAATGACGATCAGGCCGATGAGGCCGCGGATGAAACGGTCGAAAGTGATGGGGTGCTGCCCGAGCACGCTTCCCGAGAGCGGGATGGACGGCATCGCTTTGCGAGAGGGGGTTGAAGAATTTTCCATGAATGCGGATGGAGAGTGTGGCCCGTGGGGGGCCGCGGTTAAGTATATGCTTTGGCGAAATGTGGCATGGAGTGTGCCGCATCGGCTGCAAAGTTAAGCATTCCGTGAGTTTGGGAGAACGGCTTCGGCCTTTTTGCCACGTAAAAAACGAAATGTGGCGCGGACTCTCACGAGGACGCGCCACCCAATCAAGTGTTATCCGGCTTCCGCATCATGTGCACGGAAGCAACAATCTAAAATTACCTATGTGGCCCATCTATCTCTCCCCGCTGATGGGCCGATGTGTGAATGCATGTTGTGCGGGGATAGGTTATGTGGTTTGCTGCATGGATGTTGTCCGGACGCCATACCGTTCGCCTCCTTGTGTGGAGCTGATGTGCACACGACGGAGCGTGTGGCGAGAAAGTTCGTCACGCGTTTCGCGTTGAGGCCGCAAGCATGCGCCGGGCGGCCATAGCTGAGGGGAGAGAGTAACGGTTCGGTTTCATGGAGCGGAGTGTTTGCATGGTGAAGCAGGAGGCAACGGGCGATGCGGAGGTCGGGCCGCATGGGCGGAAGTTGCGCTCTCGGTTGCAAATTTAAGGCATTCTGTTTGCTTTTGCAAGATTTTTGCGGGAAAAATGTGAGCAAACGAAAAGCAAGGTGTCACCCCAGCAGATGAACCGACCGAAACCGAAGGGCCGGTGCATCGCGGGAGTGACACCCTGAAGTGTGTGTGTATGTGTGCGGAAAACTATATACCCAGCCGTCAGCAGGCCTGCACGGCGGCCTTGAGCTGCTCGAGGGCTTGGTGCAGCACGGAGCGCGGGGCACCCACATTCATGCGCATGAATCCTTGTCCGCCGGGGCCAAACATCTCGCCGTCGTTGAGGGCCAGATGGGCACGGTTGACGAAGAGGTCGACCAGCGCCTCGTGGTTGAGGCCCAGGGCGCGGCAGTCAAGCCACACGAGGAAGGAGGCCTGCGGGCGCAGGGCTCGGATGGCGGGAATGTGCTGCTGGAGGTAGTCGCTGACGAAATCGATGTTCTGCTCCACATAGGCCAGCATCTGCTGCCGCCACTCCTCGCCCTGACGGAAGGCCGCGATGGTGGCGATGGGGGCAAAGAGGGTGGGCTCGTTGAGTTCGTTGGCCGTGAGCCAGTCGAAGAACGTGCGGCGGATGGACTCGTTGGGCACGATGGCATACGAGCTGACCACTCCGGCAATGTTGAACGTTTTCGAAGGGGCGCCGAAGGTGATGCTGCAGGCAGCGGCCTCGTCGCTGACGGAGGCGAAGGGGTGGTGCTTGTGGCCGGAGAGCACCATGTCGCAGTGAATCTCGTCGCTGATGACGAGGATGTGGTGCTCGTGGCAGAAGTGGGCCAGGCGTTGGAGCGTCGGCACGTCCCACACCATGCCGGCAGGGTTGTGCGGGTTGGAGAGGATGAGCATGCGGCACTTCTCGTCGGCCACTTGGGCGAGCTGGTCGAAGTCCATACTGTAGGTGCCGTCGGCATTTTCCTTGAGCGGATTCATCACCACTTCGCGGTGGTTGCCCTCGGGGGTGAGGCGGAAGGGGTGGTAGACGGGAGGCTGGATGATCACCTTCTCGTCGGGACGGAGAAACACGTTGATGGCCATGCCGATGCCCTTGACGATGCCGGGGATGAAGGTGAGCCATTCGCGCTTCACTTCCCACTGGTGGTGGCTGCGTATCCAGTCGATCACGCTGGGCCAGTAGTCGGAGGGCTCCACGGTGTAGCCGAAGATGGGGTGGCTCATGCGTTCCTTCATGGCATTCACCACGAAGTCGGGGGTGGCGAAATCCATGTCGGCCACCCAGAGCGGAAGCAGGTCGGGCCGTCCGTAGCGTTCCTGAAGTACTTCCAGCTTCAGTGCGCCGGTGTGGTGGCGGTCAATGACGGTGTCGAAATCGTATTGTTTCATTCTTTATATTTGCTAATCTTACTTGCTCGTCAGCAGTTGCTCACTTCTCCAGCGCCTGCTTGATGTCGTCGAAGAGGTCGTCGACGTTCTCCAGGCCGACAGAGAGGCGGATGGTAGTGTCGAGCACGTCCATGGCGGCACGTTCCTCGGCGGTGAAATTGCCGAAGATGGTGCTGGCGGGATGGATGGCCAGCGACTTGTTGTCGAAAAGGTTGGTGGCGCGGAAGATCAGCTGGAGGCGGTTGATGAAGTCGAAGCAAGCCTGCTGGTCGGCCAGGTCGATGGTCATCATGCAGCCTGCCGTGGGACCGAACTGGCGCACGGCCACGTCGTGGTACGGATTGTCGGACAGACCCACATAGTTCACCTGCTTGATGGCAGGCAGTGTGCGGAGCTTTTGGGCCAGGGCCAGCGTGTTGGCCGACTGCAGGGCATAGCGTGCCTGAAGCGTTTCGAGGCCGAGCGTCTGCATGTAGGCCACGTGGGGAGTCATGTAGGCACCGAGGTTGAAGATGGTTTCGGAGCGCATGGCGTGGGCAAATCCTTCCGTCGTGCCATAGTCGATGACCAGACCGCCGATGCTCGTGGCACCGCCCGAAAGGTACTTCGTGCTCGACACCAGTTCGATGTCGACACCCAGCTCCTTGGCCGAGAATTCCGTGAAGGGTATCACCGTGGTGTCGGCCACGAGTGGCACATGGTGGGCATGGGCAATGCGTGAGAGGGCAGCCAGGTCGGCCACTTCCATCTGGGGGTTGGTGATGATTTCGAGGAAGAGGCAGCAGGTGTTGTCGTCCACCAGGCGCTCCACCGCGTCGAGGTCGGTGAGGTCACACAGGCGCGGCTCCACGCCGAATCGCTTGAGCGTGCGGGTGATGAGGTCGAACGTGTTGCCGAACATGTGGCGCGAGGTGACAATGTTCTTGCCCGCTGCGGCAAGCGTGATGAGCGTGTTGCTGATGGCAGCCATGCCCGAGTTGACAGCCACCACGGTGTGGGCGCCGGTGAGGGATTTCACCTTGTTTTCGAAATACGTCACGGTGGGGTTGCCGCAACGGGAATAGTCGGGCATGTCGATGCGGCCACAGAAGGCATCGCTCATGGTGTGGGCATCGCCAAATTCAAAGGCTGCCGTGTGGTAGACCGGCATGTTGAGCGAATGGTAGGCATCCTCCTGCTGGAAGGGGGTGTGCAAAGCGAGTGTCTGCTTCTTCATGTATGGGGTGTGTTTAGTTTTGTTTTCTGTGGAGCATGTCCGGCCCCGTCGGCCCGGGCATTCTCTTATGGCTTGCAAAATTACATTTTTCATGGCATTCGCCACCCGTGGCATGACATTTTCTTTGTACGGCTGGCGCGACCGACGTCCCCCACATCGAAACAAACGGCAAAGGGACGCGCTGACCCGCCGGCCAGCCCGCCCCTAAGAGAAAGAGAGAGAAAAAATATGGAAAAACGGAACGCATGCCTCAAGGACTTGCGTTCCGTGTGTGGGGAAACGGGGGGATTCTGTGAGGCAACCGTTAGGTTCTGTCTTGTTATGCACGCAAATTTACATATCTTTGGATTGATATAGGTGCAATGCCCCCAAATTCTAGTCCGATTTCCCTGTTATGAGAGTCCGATTCGTGCCCAATCGGACAAGGGAACTGGCGGTGGACGCGGATTCACGCATTGAGAATCCGCATCTGAAGCATGCTTTTACACCTTTCTACGGGCCAGATTGTTCACTTGGGCAGTGCAACATTTGTTGCTGCCAAATACTTTACTTAACTTTGTAACAAGATATAGCTTGCAGCGATACGGCAAGCCCGAATCCACGGGCGAAATGCATGGCACACTGCTGCACAATCCGGAAGGGGACGTTGCCTCACGGCCACTCATTCTTGAGCCGTTTTTCCCCAAAAAATAAACTTTTTCACACACTCCACCCAATCAGCATGAACCATCTCTACCTGCTTCAATACACTTGTCTGCTCTCCGCCATCTTCATGGCGCTAATGCTCTGCATCTCGCGTTTCCAGCAGAACCACACCACACGCGTCTACGAACAGGCCCGCTGGATTCAGGTGACGGCCATGGTGCTGCTCATCATCCACTATGCGCTGCAGATGCATTTCCGCATCCGGGCCTCCTCGCCCGACTGGGGCATGATGGTCAACGTGCTGTTCTATGCCCCGGCCGCCTACCTGCTGTCGTGCTCCATCCTGCAGATGGACAGCGAGCGCAAGCATTGCGTACGCCATGCACTGACGGGGGGCGTGGGCTGTCTGTTGATTCCCTTGACATTTGGCATAGGACTCCTCAAGCACCGTGGAGCTGACATGCCCTTGGCACAGGACATCATGCACCTGCTCTTTGTGGCGTTGATGCTCTACTGCATCGTGGTGCCGCTGCTCTCCATCCGTCGCAGCCTGCGCCGGGTGGTGGACGAAACCGCGGGCGAAATCCATGCCTACGTGAAATATGCACAAGCCAGCTACGTGATTCTTTGCGCACTCTCGCTCGCTCTCGTTTTCGCCATCGTGTGGACTCCGATGCTCTATGTGGTCGGGCCGCTGATGCTGCTTTCCCTGTTCGTTTATGTGATGAGCTTCGTGGCCGTAGGCTACAATCTGGCACCTCTGGAGGACGTGCTCAGGGAGGAGGAAACGAACAACGACAAAGCCCCACAAGAGGGCGATGCTGCAGCCCCCGCCGTGACGCAGACCGCGCGTTCGGCCACGGGCCGCGTGTCGCATCTCACCGAGGAACGTGCCGAAACGATTCGCCAGCTGATAGAAGCGTGGCTGGGCAACGGCGGATTTCGCGAAAGCACAGTCAACATGGTGACACTCTCGCGCCAGATCAAAGTGGCGCGCACCGACATCTCGGCCTATTTCGAATGCCATCTGCACACCACCTTCCGCGTGTGGCTTTCCGACATCCGCCTGAAGGAAGCGCAGCGGCTGATGATGGAGCACCCGGAATATGGCAACGACGCGATTTCCACCAGCTGCGGTTTTTCATCGCGCAGCCAGCTCTACCGCATCTTCAGCGACAAGCTGGGCATGACGCCGGGCGAGTGGCGCGACCGCCAATGCCAAAAGCAAGGAGGGCTGGAGGCGTGAAGACCGACCGCGCGATGTGCAAGGGGGCGCTGTGGGAGGGCCCGAGGTTTTTTTCCCCACCAAAACTTGCACGGCGAGGGATTAAGCGGTACATTTGCAGAAAATACATATTCCATCAATAATTACCCCCCCCAACAACCAAATGCATTTATGAAACATTGCTTACGCCTATTGGCAGCCGTCGCACTCATCGTGGCGTCGTGCTGCACAATGAGCCTCCGGGCTCAGACGGTGGCCCCCACCACGGGGGAGGGCATCTGCCAGCTGAGCACGCTCGACCTCACCACGGCCACTTGCTTCGACGACAACGGCAAGACAGCCGTGCGTGCCGACCACAACACGCTCGGCGGCAACCTTGTGATCAAAGGCACCACCTACGAGAGCGGCGTCGGCACCCATGCCGACTCCAAGATGGTGGTGAAAGTGAACGGTGCAACCCGCTTCCATGCCGTACTCGGCATTGACGACGGGGCCGACCAGAAACCCGACCACGGCATCGTGAACTACACCTTCACCACCTATGCCGCCGACAAGCAGGCCACCGAACTGGC
>DAIRWG010000119.1:0-1348 GCA_036802405.1 Alloprevotella sp. | reverse complement strand
ACGCACGGCCCCTCGCAGATCATCGTGAAGCTCAACGGATCGGTCACCGACTTCCATGCCGTGCTCGGACTCGACGATGAAACCGGCACCAGCGGCGCTTTCGACTACAAGGTGACACTCAAGAGCGAAGACGGCACGGCCAAGGTCATGGCCCAAGGCACGATTCGCTCCACTCACCGCTCAGCCAACATCCATGTGGATGTGAACGGATGGAAATATCTCTATCTCGAAACGACCAACGGCACTGACGGCAACAACACCAGCGACCACGTGGACTGGGCCAACGCCTACCTCGTGTTCCAGGACCAGAACTCCACCCGTCCGTGCACGGTGAGCGAGGAAGAAGTGGGCTCACGGCTGGCCTGCGCCACCACCGTGTTCTCTCAGCCCGGCGTGCGCTTCATGCACAAGATCCGTGCCGCCAACCCCGACGCCAAACTATCGGTGAGCCATCTGCCCGAAGGGCTGAAGTGGAACGAGAAGCGCAACATCGTGGAGGGCATTGCCGGAGAAGAAGGCCACTACACCTACGAGGTGAACATCGAAATAGACGGCAAGACCACCACCGAACCTGTGGATTTCACCATTTCCAAGAATCTGCAGCACCCGGTGCCCTTCATGGGCTGGCTCTCGTGGAATGCCGTGCAGAGCGAAGTGTCGGAGAGCATCGTGAAGCAGGTGACTGACCTCTTCATCGAAAAGGGACTCTACGACTGCGGCTGGAACACCGTGATGATGGACGACTGGTGGCACGCACCGACCCGTGCGGCCGACGGCAGCCCCCAGCCCGACCCCAAGCGATTCCCCAACGGACTAGAGCCCGTGTCGGAATATGTGCACGGCAAGGGCATGAAGTTTGGCCTCTACACCGATGCCGCCCTCAAAACCTGCGCCGGAGCCTTCGGTTCCTACGGCAGCGAAACGATCGATGCACAGACCTATGCCAAGTGGAAGATTGATGTGGTGAAATGCGACTACTGCAATGCGCCCGACGATGTGGAAACCGCCAAGAAGCGCTACAAGGCCTTGGCCGATGCCTTCCAGGAAGCCGGCTACGGCACGATGCTCTACATCTGCGAATGGGGCGTGCGCGAGCCTTGGAAATGGGGTGCCGAAGTGGGCGGACGCTGCTGGCGCATCTCGCAGGACGTGCGCGACTGCTGGACCGGAAGCGGCACCGGCGTGGGTGTGGTGCAGAGCATCCGCGACATGAAGAACCTCTCGGCCTATCAGGGCGTGAACCGCTTCAACGATGCCGACATGCTGTGCACCGCACTCCATGCCAAGGGCAAATCGTCGAACGACCTCTGCGGCGGCACCGGCCCCGGCATGACCCAGGACGAGTATC
>DAIRWG010000118.1:0-8553 GCA_036802405.1 Alloprevotella sp. | reverse complement strand
GGAAGCCGATGGCGGCGGGGCCACGGGCTGCTCCACAGGCTGCTCCACGGTCTGCTCCAGCGTGGGCTGCGGGGCCACGGGCGGTTCGGGTTCTGCCCCACCCGCTTCGGTGATTTGCGGCGAAGGGGGCAGCTTGTCGGCCACCGGTGGGGCGGACGCGGGCTTCACCAGTTCGGGCTTCAGGGGCATGCGGCCCCATTCGCCTTGGAACTTTCCGCTGCGGTAGATGCTGCCGAGCCCCAGGTCGGGGGTGCGGGGGATGAGTCCCCAGTTCACCATCACCACCTGCCCGTCGGCACAGTACACGGAGCCTTCGTCAACGTAGGAAATGGCCTTCTTCAGCAGTTCGCACAGCGGGCCTCCGCCCTCCTCCTCGCCCAGGTGGGCAATGAGCTGCTCGATGCAGGTGATACGCTGCTTCAGGGCATAGGCATAGCGCTCGCGGAGCGCGCCGCCCAGGTCGGCCAGCCGCGCGGGACGGCCGGTGAAGGCCTCTGTGGACCAGGTGATGTCGGTGCGGGTGCGCAGGCGCGGATTGGCCAGAAATTCTTTGTAGGGAAAATCCTCCCTCGACTTCAGCATGCCCTGAATGCCCTCGTAGTAGTCGATCACGACGACCGACTTCACACGCGGCATGATGAAATCCTTGATGGATGAACGATGTATGTCCATAGGTGTGGCTTTTCAATGGTTAAGGGATGTTCAAGCCAGCTGCCTGTAGACATCGAGCAAATGGCCCAGCGCCTTGTTGGCCTCGACATCGTAGGTGGGCACGTCGTAGGAAGCGACGAACGACACCAGGAGCAGCTCGACCCACTTGTTGTAGTTGACAAACGAAGGCAGCGCGGCCATCATGGCATTGCCGTCGGTGGGGCGGATGTTGTCGAAGAGGTCCGACAGCTCGTCGTTCGACATGGGAGCCTTGTCGGTCAGCCCGTAGTCGAAGGTGAGGTGCAGCTGGTGCTTCTCGTTGACGGTGGCGAGGTCGGCCAGTTTCTCGGGCGAATAGTAGTCGTAGCCGAAGCGCACCACAAACTCGTTGATGATCTCGGCCGTCGTGTCGGCAATCATGTCGAGAATCTGGTGGGGCACCGACACGGCGTCGACAAACGGGCTGATGATGCGGCCGATCACCTGCGACAGGTGCACCGTTTCGGCCACGGCCTTCATGTTTTCCACCAAGTCGAGCATCACGAGGGTGCTGCAGCCGGCCGACTCGTAGAACTTGAGCTTCTTGGGGCTGCATGCGTCGTCGAGCCACTGCGCCACGATGCCTTCGGCCAGCTGCTCGGAGTTGCTCCGCTGGCGGAAGTCGCAGCTGAAGAGGCGGTCGAGCGACACGCCCTTGCTTCCCTCGAAGAATTCGCGGCAGGCCTGTACCGACGGGAAGTGATACTCCTGGCGGAGAATCTCGAGGTTTTCCTCGAAGGTGTGCGAAGCGCAGATGCGCCCGTGGCAGCGCGAGAGGATGAGGTCGTACTCCTTCAGGTCGCGCTCGCTCACCAGGCGGGTGCTGTTGAGCGAATGGTAGTAGAAGTCGAACACGTAGTTCTCCGTCACCTGCAGGTGGCGGATCATGCGGCCGAAGAAGTAGTTGTCCTTGCCGCACACCACGTCGAGTTCGGCCACGATGCTGCCGGCACGGGCAATGGCCTTCTGCAGCACATTGTCGTCGTTCTCGTCGTGGTAGTATTCCTGCATCAGCTGCAGGGTGAGCAGATGCAGGCTCCGCACCTCCGACTCGTACTTGCCCATGCGGCTCTCCTTGGCATGGGCCGCCACGATGCCGAGGTTTTCGATGATGCGCGTGGCGCCGTCGTTGTTGAGGGTGGCCGCCGCATCCCATGCCAGCTCGGGATCCTCGAAGAAGGTGTTCACATAGGGGCTTTCCACAAAGCTCTGGCGCAGCGCGCGGTGGAATTCGGCATCGATTTCCCGGGTTTCGGTGCCTTGGGTGTCATATCCCTCGAAGAGGCGGTTGCCGTTGACGCCCGACCACTTGTAGTCGCGCAGCAGGTAGGTGTTGCGGAAACCGCCGCGCTCGGTCCATTCGGCAAACCAGCGGAGGCTGTCGGCCTGCAGCACCTGGTCGTAGAGCACCTTCTTGTAGCGGTCCTCCCAGCGCTTGTCGATCTGGCTGTCGCCGCCGCTCTGCACGGAGTGGCCCATGTCCATGTTGAACTTCGTGGCAATCACGAACAGGGGCGACACGATGCTCTTGTCGAGAAAGGCCGTGCGCTCGCGCATGGTGGCACCCATGTTCTGCGTCACCCACTGCTCGATGAGTCCGGGCATCACGGTGGGGCCGTTCTGCATGTGGTCGTGGCAGAGCATGAGCACGCTGATGAGGCGTTCGTCGCTATACTTGTTGAAGAGGTAGCGCACCTTGCCGCGCAGGATCATCTGCTTGTTGAGCTCGAAGCTGATCTGGCTTTCGCTCAGCTCCAGCGAGGCACGGGCACCGGGAAAGTCGAGAATGTCGACGGTGTGGAGGAAATCCTTGCTCACCTGACGGTTCCAGCCCTTCGAGAGGAGGCGCTGGCGCGTGCCGTCGTCGGCAATGCCCTCAAGGCAGTAGCTGAGCTGCTCGCTGATGGTGTCCTCGGGAATCTGGAACACCACCTCGGCCGTGATGGCCGACAGCACGCTCTTCGAGAATCCGGCCACGCGCTTGCCGCCCTCGGTGAGGAGGTCGGTGCCCAGATTGGGGTCGGCATTGCCCGTGGTCGGGGCCGGCTCGCTGAGCATCTGCAGGCAGAGCGAACTCATGAGCGTGGTGGAGGTGTTGAGCAGGGCCTGGATGGGCACATACACGCGGTGGGCATAGCCCAGCGCTTCGTAGCCCTGCATCATGCGCTCGAACAGACGGGTGATGTCGGGGTTGTCATACCACAGCTTCGACATCAGCTGCGGCCACTCCTGGGGCGGCACCTGCGGCACAATGCGGGCGAGCACGTCGAAGAAGCGCGAGTCGAGCAGCTCCTTGGCCTTCGTCTTGCCCACATGGCTCTCCACATATTCGCGCACGTTCATCACCTCGTCCTCGTCGAGGATGTCGTACAGGCGGGGCATGCCCTTGTAGCGGCGCTCCTGCGCCAGCATGAACTCGTCGATGTCCTCGCGGTCGATCACCGAGTGCGACTTCACGTCGTTGTAGGCCGTGTCGCACAGGATCTGCAGGATGTCGGCCACCGAGAGCAGCTTCACCAGCACGGGAAACTGCTCGGAGGGCATCTCATAGCCACGGGTGAAGCGGGTGGCCACGCCGGTGGCCTCGGTGTCGCGCGTGATGGGGTTGAGCTGCTCCACGAAGTTGTAGTCGGTGCCGCTCTGCGGGTCGTGCACCATGAACTGCTTGCCTCTCCGCGCCAGCAGCGAGCTGATCACGTAGCTCTTGCCCTTCTGGCTCTCGCCGAAGGCGGCAATGGCCGGATTGCTCTCGAGCGCGAAGCGGTAGCGCTTCAGCTGGCGGCGCACGTTCACCAGGCTCTTGAAGGTTTCCTCCCGACGGCTCTCCTGCAGGTGGTAGTCGCTCCACTGGATGAAGTCGTCAATCGAACGGATCTGGCCCGTGATGCGCTCCACCAGTTCCGCGTTCTTTCTGTCTATCGTGTCATTCATGACTTGTCGTTGTTATTTCTCTGATTGTTTACCCGTTGATGCTTAGCACGAATTCTCCCCGGTCGAGCCAGTAGGCCCCGTCGGTGGCCAGGCTCTGCACACCGAAGTGCAGCTTCTGCACCGAGAACGGACGGCCCGTGGAATCGACGGCCGACACGATGCGCAGCTCCTCCTTGTCGAGCGAGTAGTTGCGGCAGACGGTCACCTTCAGCGGCAGCGACACGGTGTGGAGGTCGACCCCTTCTGCCAGGTTGAGGGCAAAGATGGGCCGCGCCTGGTAGAACTGCGACACCAGCTGCTTGCAGCCGATGAAGAGGGGGAAACCGTGCACCTCGAAGCTGGCGGTGTTCTGCTCGGGGGTGAGCATGGCCTCGGCCACCTTCTGGTTGACGGTGTTGTAGAGGCCCATGTAGTTGGCCGTCGACACCATGTCCTTCTTGAGGTGCGTCATGTCCATGTGGAAACCGTTGATGCCGCCGTTCGACGAGAGGTAGCCGATCATGGCGCCCACGGCCACCAGCGACTTCTGGTCGTTGAAGTAGCCCAGGCCGTCGGCAAAGGGATACCACTCGCCCACGCGGTAGTCGTTGAGGCAGATGAGGCGGTTGGGCGAGGTGGGATAGTGCTTGAGGAAGAGGTCGGTGATGGCGCGCAGCGAGGTGGGCTTTCCGGCCAGCAGCACGATGTCGCAGTTGTAGGTGCTGAGCACGATGGAGAGCTGCTTCATGAGCGGTTCGATCTTGCTCACGATGATGTCGGCAAGGGCCTGCTCGTCGTAGTTCCACACGATCTGGCGGAAGTCGAAGTCGACGTAGGTCTTGTGCTCGGAGCGCAGGCTGAAGTGGCGGTTGAAGTGTTCGAGGATGAAGTCGGCAGGCTGCAGCTCTCCGAAGAAGTCGGCATAGCGGAGCCTCATCGACTTGCGGCCGGTGCGCAGCAGGTCGAGCAGTTTCAGACCCATCGGCACGGACACCTGCACGTTGAAGTCCTGACGCATGATGCGGTCCTTGTGGTCCATCAGGGCCTTGTCCTTGCCGAAGAAGTTGTGGATGCGCTCCGACGTTTCGCGCGAAGCGCAGGCATACTTGACTTCCTGCTTCTCGGCATCGGAGAGGCCCTCCAGGCTGACCTTGCCGCCCAGGTGGAGGGCTTCGATGAAGTCGTCGTCGGACAGGGCCATGTAGGTGGAGCAAACGGCATGGAAGATGGGGCCTTCGTACACCTGGCCCATGCCTCCGCCCGCTCCCTCGATGATGACGGAGCGCACGATTTCCTCGAGCAGGTCGTCGCCGGCATAGTAGAAGCTGTCCCAGAAGAGGGGCTTCGGCGTGAGCTTGCACACGCCCTTCTCGTCATACTGGTAGGCACAGATCATGAGGTCGGTGGTACCGGCACCGATGTCGACCGACCCGATCGTGAGCGAGCGGCGCTCGTAGCCGTCCTCGCGGAGTTCGCGGCGCACGTGGCCGTAGAGGTTGAAGAAGTCCTCGCAGTGGTTGAGGTAGCGCTGCGCCACCTCGGCATAGAGGTAGACCAGCTGGCAGCAGGTGGCTTCGTCGTAGCCCCACTCCGTCTTCACGCGCTGCGTGGCGGGATTGTTGGGGTTGGTCAGCAGGTCCTTCACCGAGGGAATGATCTGCACCTTGCCCTTCCACTCCTCGGGGTCGTAGGGCTGGAAGTAGAGGTCGGGGTCCTTGCAGCGGAGCAGGGCCACGTAGGCATCCTCGGCACACTGGCGGAGGATCACCTGCTCCTCCTTGGGCATGGCCGTGGGGCAGGTGACGAGAATCTTGCGCAGCTTGCGGGGAATGTTCACGTCGCCGCGCTTCTCGCGGAAGGCGGTGCTGTTGATCTGGCAGTTGGCCTGCTGCAGGATCTCGATGAGCACGAAGGTCATGAGCGAACGCCGCGAGAAGGAGCTGAAGATGCCGCCGTTCTGGCTCGTGCGGAGCGAGCCGTCGCTGTCGAACTGTTCCGACAGGCCCTTGATGTTGATGTAGTGGTTGAGCGACGAGCCTTCCTCGTCGGCCGTGGTGAGGAAGTCCCACTGGCCGTCAAACTGGCGGTTGTCCCACAGGTAGCGCTTCGGGCTGGAGTAGTTGGTGGTTTTCTGCGCCACGCCGTTGTCGGGCCGCGACTTGTAGATGAGCTTCGTGGCCTCGTCGCCCACACGCAGGAAACTCTGCCAGATGAACTGGTCGGAATGGTCCATCTCGCCAAACTTGCAGTGGTGGAAGGCCAGGCGCATGTCGAACGGCTTGCGGTACACCTTCCAAGGCTCCGAGAGGTCCTGCAGCTGGAGCATGTCGACCTTCGTGAAGTCGGCATCCTCGAAGAGCACGCCGCAGGTGCGGGAGTTGCCGATGTCGAGCACGAGGTCGACGGGGCGTGCCTCCTGCTCGTCGGTGTAGAGCACCACCTCGGGGGTGAGCCCCATCTTGCGCAGATAGGAAAGGAGCGTGATGTAGTAGGCAATGTAGCGGAAGTGGGTCGAGACGCCCTCGGGCGTGGTGAGCTCGGTGTTTTCCTTCCCGCCGTGCACCAGCGTGGCCACATATTCGTCCACCCACTCGCAGTCGTAGGGCTTGGGCGAGAAGAAGTTGAACAGCAGGCCGATGTCCTTGCTCACGGCGTAGTGCTTCTCTTCCTCGCCGTCGAAGAAGAAGGGCTTCGTGCCCGACATGTCGTTGTTCACCGAAGCCGTGTCGAAAGCCCACACCAGGTGGTAGCGCCGCACGTTCTTCACCCGTGACACGGGCACCAGCTTCATGCGGCACCAGCCCGTGGGGCCAAACACGCCGTTGCCCTGGCTGTCGTTCTCGAACATCGGCACGGGCAGCCACTGGTTCTCGATGGCATCGAGCGGGCACTGCCCCTTGGCCAGGCGCTCCGTGATGGAGCCGGCCATGCAGTAGTCGCTGTAGCACTCCTGCTCGTCGAGCACGTCGAGGGTGGAAAAGTCGATCTTCGACTCGTCCACCAGGCGTTCCTGACCGTTGACATCCTGGTAGATGTAGGGAATCGGCCTGTGGTTCCTCAGGTCTTCGAGGCGCACCGTCTGTCCGCCGGAGAAGCTGACGGCCATCTCCAGTTTCCACACGTCGTCCATGATGTTGTAGGTCTCGTGGAAAGTCAGGGGCACCTCAAAGTTGCTCTCGTCGAGCATCGTCAGCGGACTCATGAAGTTGCCCTCCTTGTCCACAAAGCTTTCTTCGGGCTTCACCTCAAAGTCGAGCGTGGCGAAGTGAATGCCGGTATTGGCAATTAAAGACAGATTCATAGGGGGGAAGGGTTATAAGATTGCAAAGATGATTACGATGTGAATGGCCAGAAAGAGCGGCACGCTGATCTGGAAAGCGCGCTTGCGCGTCTTGTGGTGAAATGCCTTCATGGCCACCAGCGCGCCCAGGCTGCCGCCGGCCAGCGCAAAGGAAAGCAGCGTGATCTCGTCCACACGCCAACGCCCGCGCTGCGCGCAACGCTTGTCGTAGGCAAAGAGCAGAAAAGTGGCCACGTTCATGACGATGGCCACAAGGCACCATAACAGATTCATTGAAAGAGAAGTATAGAGGTTAGTTGGAAGGACGGTGTGGCGTGTCCATCCCGTAAATGTAAAGGGCGGGCTGAAAGCCCAATGGTTGCTTTCAGCCCAGGGCAACGCCCTGGGTCAGGCCATTCCACAACATCCGTTCGCCCTGAAAGGGCAAAAGCCCGGCAGAATGGAAACGTCAGCCGACCGGTGCCTCCGCCTCGCGCAAGAATGCGCTGGGCACATAGGCAGTGGCGAGGAGGCAGATGCCCTCGAGCTCGAGCACCACGCGCTGCTGGCCGCTGACGCGGGCCACACGGCCCACCACGCCCTCAAACTCGCCTTCCACCACACGCACGCGGTCGCCGGGGCGGTAGTGGCATTGCTCGGTGCTGACGAGGCGCACGTGCTCGTTGCACGTGACGGTGGCGCGGATGAAGTTGAGCATCTGCTCGTGGGGCACGGTGAGCGGGGGGTGCTTGCCGTTGCCCTCGCGCGTGAGGGTGCGGTTGAGGTAGTACTTGAGCACAGAAAGCCCGCCGTCACGCAGGCCGACAAGGGCGTCGGCCTGCCTGCGGCGGGCATACACGAAGACGAGGTTGGGCATGAGGGGCTCGAGCACAAGATGAGGACGGCCCTTGCCCTTCAGAGGCTTTTCAGGCGAACCGGGGGGGGTAATTTTTACATAGTGCATCGGCACGTAGCACTGCACTTGGGCCTCGCGCACCATGCGCACGGCGGCCTGCCGCCGATTGTAGGTGACGCGTAACACATACCACTGGTGACCGGGCTTCGGGGCATAGTCCGAGGACACCCCTACTGGCCAAACGGCGGCTTCGGGGGGCGCGTCGGAGACAGGTCCGGCGCCGGAGGATGCGGGAAGATCTCGGTGGGTATGCGCATTAAACAATGCGGTCATATCAGCTCGGTTGAGAGTTCTGTGAGCGGTTCTGCTTTTCGGTTAGTGTTGCGGCACGGGGCGGATGCCACGGCGTGCCAACATCTCACACAAAAACGGCTCTTTGACGGTATAGTCACTGCAAATGTACATTTTTCCCTCCGAAAGAGGCAAGATTCTTTGTGTGTTTTTTTGTCTTTCTCACAAATTCGTGCTTAAGTGGTAGGAAAATGTGCAAATTCGGCACGCCGATGGGCATAGGTTTCAAAGAAAGCGCTACTTTTGCATTTATTCACGGCCGATGGGCCTTTTTCAATGCTCCGCCGGGCCATGCGCCTGGCAGCGGAACCTTGCGTCCGCGCCAGCGGAAAACGGCGCGGCGGGAGCTTCGGCTGATAGGAAACACGGCCGTGAAGGCTCTTTCTGTGGAAACAACCGACAATCACAACTCTAAAGGGTGGTTCTAATAATTCTGATGAGGCGATTTGTGCCTTATCGGAAGTGT
>DAIRWG010000117.1:4955-8609 GCA_036802405.1 Alloprevotella sp. | reverse complement strand
CCCAGGGCGATGCCCTGGGCTGAAAGCAACTGTTGGGCTTTCAGCCCGCCTTTGATGCATGCAAAATGAGTACATCAAACTGGACACCCTATAAAAAAAGCCTCCCCCCTCACGTGGCACGAATCCGCAAGGCTTCGTGCCACGTTTCGTTTTTCCTGCGCTTGGGAGCCGCGCAGTTCCAGAAGCCTTTTTACAAAGATAGCCCGCATCTCAGCCATGAAAGTGAAAGTCTTGCAGCCTTTCACTTTGCATTGCATTCGATTTGCACTATCTTTGCACAAGCAATGGGGCACTGTGCCAACGGCGCGGTCCCGTTCCACCCCAAACACACAAGATCATGACAGAAATCAAATCCAGCTGGAAGCAGAAAGGATACGTCGACGAGCCCATCCCCGAGGGCATCGACCTCAAGAGCGAAATCCGCCGCATGTGCAAGGAGAAGAACGCCATCATCCTCGCACACTACTACACCGAAGGCGTGCTGCAGGACATCGCCGACTTTGTGGGCGACAGCCTCGGACTGGCCCAGCAGGCCGCCAAGACCGATGCCGACATCATCCTCATGTGCGGCGTGCACTTCATGGGCGAAACCAACAAGATCCTCTGCCCGCAGAAGAAAGTGCTCGTGCCCGACCTCAACGCCACCTGCTCACTGGCCGAAAGCTGCCCCGCCGACGAGTTCAAGAAATTTGTGGAGGCACATCCCGGCTACGAGGTCATCTCCTATGTCAACACCTCCGCCGCCGTCAAGGCACTCACCGATGTGGTCGTCACCTCCAGCAATGCCAAGAAGATTGTCGACACTTTCCCCCGCGATGCCAAACTCATCTTCGGCCCCGACCGCAACCTCGGCAGCTACATCAACGCGCAGACCGGACGCGACATGGTGCTCTGGGACGGCGCCTGCCACGTGCATGCCCGCTTCTCCGTCGAGGCCCTCGTGCAGCTCAAGAAGGAGCACCCCAATGCCAAGGTGCTCGTGCACCCCGAATGCCGCGGAGCCGTGGTGAAACTCGCCGATGTGGTCGGTTCCACTGCCGCCCTGCTCCACTATGCCATCGAGTCAGAGTCCGACACCTTCCTCGTGGTCACCGAGAGCGGCATTCTCCACGAAATGCAGAAGCACTGCCCGCAGAAGCACTTCATCCCCGTGCCGCCCGACGACTCCACCTGCGGCTGCAACGAGTGCAACTACATGCGCCTCTGCACCCTCGAGAAGGTTTACAATGCCCTCCGCTACGAGTGGCCCACCGTCGAAGTGCCCGACGATGTGGCACGCCGTGCCGTGCGCCCCATCGAGCGCATGCTCGAGCTGAGCAAATAATCACACCCCCATTCACCCCCTAACTCATACCCCGCCATGAACATCACCCCACGAGTGGAAGCCCTGCGCCAATGGATGCGCGAGCACAGCGATGAACACAACCACCTCGGTGCCTACATCATCGACACCATCGATCCGCACAACGACGAGTACATCCCCGACCACTGGAAGTGCCGCGAGTGGATCACCGGATTCACCGGGTCGGCCGGAGTGGCCATCGTCACCCCCGATGTCGCTGCCCTGTGGACCGATTCGCGCTACTGGCTCCAGGCCGAAGAGCAACTCCAAGGCACCCCCTTCACCCTCATGTGCGAAGGGCGCGAAGGAGTGCCCAGCCCCACCGAGTGGGTGAAGCAGCAAATGGCGGCCTACGATGCCTCAGCCCCCGAAGGCGCCCCGGCATTCACCATTGCCTTCCCCAAGGACATGGCCAACGACCGCGCCGTCGGCCTCTGCGATGCGCTCAATGCCGAAGGCCTCCTCGGCGAGGTCTATCCCCACGATGCCTTTGCCGACATCTGGCCCGACCGTCCCGCCCTGCCCGCCGAGCCCATCTATGTGCAGCCCCTCCGCTATGCCGGACTCGGAGTGAAGGAAAAGCTCCAGCTCATCCGCGCCGACGTGCTCCGCGCGCTCGACGAGAAAGTGTCAGAAGCCGACCGTGCCCTTTGCCGCCACGTGGTGTTCTCCAACCTCTCCAACGTGGCCTGGGCGCTCAACCTCCGTGGAGCCGACATCGAGTTCAACCCCGTGTTCCTGGCCTACCTGGCCTACAACACCCTGACCGACAACTTTACCCTCTTCACCCACGCGCACACCCTCACCCACGATGCGGCCGACCAACTGGCTGAGGCTGGGGTGGAGGTGCGCCCCTACGGCGAAGCCATGACGCTCTGTCAGGAAGGCATCCTCGGCATGCCCGAAGACTCCTTCAACTACGTCTTCGCCAACGACAACGTGTGCATCTTCGCCTTCCCCAATCCCATCACTCCCCGTCGGCAGATCAAGAACGAGGCCGAAACCGATGGGTTCCGCCAGGCCATGGTGCGCGATGGCGTGGCCATGGTGCGTTTCCTCCACTGGCTTGACGAGCAGCGCCGAGCCGAAGCCCCGCTTACCGAACTCTCCGTGGCCAACAAGCTCCACGAATTCCGCTCCAAGGAATGCGGGTTCCAGGGACTGAGCTTCGAAACCATCTCGGCCTACGGCCCCCACGGGGCCATCGTGCACTACGAACCCACGCCCGACACCGACCGACCGCTCGAGCCCCATGGCCTGCTCCTGCTCGACAGCGGGGCACAGTTCGAGAGCGGCACCACCGACATCACCCGCACCCTGGCCCTCGGCCCCCTCACCAGCGAGGAACGCCGCGTCTACACCCTCGTGCTCAAGGGCCACCTCGCCCTGGCCCGCATGCACTTCCCCGAAGGCACCACCGGCCTCCAGCTCGACACCGCAGCCCGCGCTGCCATGTGGGCCGAAGGCTACGACTTCGGCCACGGCACCGGCCACGGCGTGGGATCGCGCCTCTGCGTGCACGAAGGCGACTACCAGATACGCAAGGACAGCCAGCGGGCCTGCACGCTCAAGCCCTTCCGCCCGGGCATGACCGTCACCGACGAACCCGGCATCTACGTGTCCGGACGCTTCGGCGTGCGCATCGAAAACACGCTGCTCTGCGTGCCCGACCGCGTCACCGACTTCGGCCGTTTCCTCCGCTTCGAAACGCTCACCCTCTGCCCCTACGACCTCGATGCCATCGACCGCTCCATGCTCACCCCCGAGGAGGTGGCACAGATTGATGAATATCACGACTGGGTGTGCGCACGCCTCTGGATCGAACTCTCCGACGAGTCCGAGCGCAAATGGCTCGTGCGCGCCACGCGCCACATCGATAAGCGATGAGCGATGAGCGGACTTTCCCCTCTTTTTTTCTTACACAAAACAAAACCACAATGGAAACAACCAGACAACAGAAAATATCGCGCCTCATTCAGAAAGAGTTGAGCGACATCTTCCAGAAACAGACCCAAGCCACCCACGGCGTGCTCGTGTCGGTCAGTGCCGTGCGCATCAGCCCCGACCTCAGCATTGCCCGTGGCTATCTCAGCATCTTCCCTTCGGAAAAGGCTGAGGAAATCCTCAAGAACATCAACAACAACACGCGCCAGATCCGCTACGAGCTCGGCACCCGCGTGCGCCATCAGCTCCGCATCATTCCCGAACTGAAGTTCTTCATCGACGATTCGCTCGACTACCTCGACCACATCGATTCGCTCCTCGGCCACCACGCCGTGCCCACCGATGAGGCTGCCGCTGACGAGGCTGCC
>DAIRWG010000117.1:0-4945 GCA_036802405.1 Alloprevotella sp. | reverse complement strand
GGTGCTGCTCGATAGCGGCGACACGGCCGAGGCTGCCGCCGATGCCGACCCCCAAACCGAAGCCTGACCTATGAGCCGACTGCTTAGCTGGTGGCGAGGCCGGCGCCTGCCCCTCTTCATGGCCTTGCGCTACCTCTTCTCGCGCAAGCGGGTGGGGGCGGCCAACATCATTTCCGCCATCTCCGTGCTCGGCGTGGCCTTCGGCACGGCGGCCCTCGTGTGCACCCTCTCGGTGTTCAACGGTTTCCACGACCTCATAGGAGGCCTCTTCACCACCTTCGACCCCCAGATCATGGTGCAGCCCGCCAAAGGCAAGTTTGCCGCGGCCGACGATCCCGTGCTCACGCAGATGGCCCGCCTGCCCGAGGTGGAAGCCTCCTCGGCCTGCCTCGAGGACAATGCCCTGATCCTCTTCCGCGGCCGTCCCGTGGTGATCATGCTCAAGGGCGTCGATTCCAACTACGACAAGGTGACGGGCATCCGCTCCATCCTCTACGGCAACGGCACCTACCGTCTGCACACGGCCGACGTCTACTATGGCATCCCCGGCATCGGGCTGGCCAGCGCCATGGGCGGCGTGGACTTCGGTACCCTCCAGATCTGCGCCCCGCGCAAGGGCGAGCAGGTCAACCTGCTCAACCCCATCGAGAGCTTCAATGCCGACGACCTCACATCCACAGGCATCTGCTTCGATGTCAACCAGCGCAAGTATGACGAGAACTACATGCTCTGCTCCCTCGCCTTCGCACAGGCACTCTTCGAGCAGCAGGGCTGCATCACCTCCTTCGAGCTCAAACTCAAGCCTTCGGCCGACACCGAAGCCGTGAAAGCCCGGCTGCAGGCTCTGGCGGGCGACCGCTTCAAGGTGCTCAACCGTATCGAGCAGCAGCCCGATGTGTTCAATGTCATGAAGATTGAGAAACTCGTGGCCTACCTCTTTCTCACCTTCATCCTCCTGGTGGCTTGCTTCAACATCGTCGGTTCCGTGTCGATGCTCATCATCGACAAGCGCACCGACATGCAGACGCTCCGCCATCTCGGCGCCAGTCCGCACATGGTGTTCCGCGTATTCCTCTACGAAGGCCGCTGCATCGCCCTTCTGGGAGCCGTCATCGGTCTGGCCTTCGGCCTGCTCCTCTGCTGGCTGCAGCAAACGTTCGGCCTGATCCGTTTGGGCGGTTCCTCCGGCGATTTCATCATCGATGCCTACCCCGTGAGCGTCCATGCGCTCGACATCCTCGTGGTGGCCCTCACCGTCGTGGCCGTAGGCTTCGTCAGCGTATGGTTCCCCGTCTGGTATCTCGTCCGCCGCTTGCTTTGACATTATATTGTAGTCAAACAAAAATGGGTTGGGAAACCTGAAGTATAATCTATGGGGCGTAACATCTGCTCTCTTCATTCCAATCCCATGCCGCAGGTCACCCCGTTAGGGATGAGTCATACGAACAGTAGCTTGGCTGATTTTTCCAAAACCATTTTTGTTTGTCTATAAAAAATCGGTATATGCCTCCGCGGCATATACCGATTTTTTGTATCTGAAAATTAAAAGGATCAGAAGGGGCCTTTCTCTTTCATTCCGACATCACAAACGCAGCCCAATGGAACGGGTCGGGATACTTCTTGCGCATCAACTCCTTGGTTTCCTCAAATGCCTTTCGCTTGTTCCAGGCATTGCGGCTGTCGGTCAGACGCTCGTAGAACGTCACCATAAATTCTGAAGCCGTCTTGTCGCTCACGTTCCATAGCGACATGACGAGCGTTCCGACTCCAGCCTTCTTGAAAGCCCGTTGCAGTCCATATAGTCCTTCGGCAGTTGCCTTGCCTTGTCCTGACTTGCACGCCGACAGCACCACCAGGTCCGTTTGGCTCAAGTCCAAACGTGCGATGTCGTTGGCTGTAAGTATTCCGCCAAGCACTCCTTGGGGCAATGGCTTGCCAAGCCAGGCTGCATTGCCGCCCGACATGACGACTCCCGACAACGACATGGCATCCGTATACCCTTTCAGATAATCCACCGCCTCGGCTCGGCTGGGCGTATAGTAGAAACCATGCGTGGCCATCTGCAGCACCTGCGGCGACTTTCCGTGCATGGCGAGAAACGATTCTTCCGTTCCTTCCTTGCCCATAAGGAGCTTCACCTGCCATTTCTTCCCTTTCAGAATGTCGGAAATCTTCATCACTTCCTCCTTGCTTCCTTTCAACTCATGAAACACGGAATCGCCGCGAACCATGTCGCCACGCATGGCCAGTAGGTCCGACAGGTCATATTTCTTGGCTTCCTCCGCCATGTCCGTTTGCTCCAAGTCGTATTGCAACCCGCCATACAGCACGGCCGTATGGGCTTCCGTGTTACGTGGCTTCGACTTCATCCTTGCCAGTTCGCGTGCCGATGACAACCTCACAAAGCGGTAATGGCTGCCCAGCAGTGTGCCGTCGGCCAGGGGCAAGGACTCCAGCGACAGTTGGAACAGCAGCTGCGTCGGCACATAATAAATGGTCGAGCCTTCTGCCACATGACTTTTCAAGGGGTCCCAAATCAGGCGCAGCATTTCCGCCGCATAATCCTGGTCGTAGTACATGTCGGGGCGAACGATGCCGAGCGAGTCCACTTGCCTTTCGGCAAACAAGGATTTCAGCAAAGGATATTCATCCGTCTTGTTCAGGATGTAGGCCGCATATTTGCGCCCTTGCGATGCCGACTCGTAATCGGTGAAATCGATCAGCACCTCGTTCGGCCCCAATGTTCGTTTCACGGCATCATAGTCCACATCCATAAACGCGGTGCTGTTGCTGTAGCCCTGGCATCTGCCTGCCAGCAGGTGTTCCATGCGGTTCACCTTCTGCGACACACTCAGGATGCTGTCGGCATGGGCTTGATAGTCTTTCTCCCAAGCCTTCACTTGGTTCTTCATGCCGGTCAGCATGAGGTAGTCGTGCATGTCCTTGGCCGTTCCATTTCGCTTGATCACGTCATACATGGAACGCTCCGACTCCAGAAGAAATGATTTCGACAGGACCAGTGCATTATAGCAATGCTTGGTGAACGCCGTCTGCAGTTGCTTGGCCTCCAAGGCGAAGGGCGTCATCTTGGTGAACAGCGACGACAGCGGGTTCCACAATCCTTCGCGCTCGGCATGGTCCATGTAGGGGATGCGTTGCCTCATCGCTGCCTTCAGCTGCTGTTCCGCAGCGGCATAATTTTGGCAGCCTTCCTCGACCTTTCCCGCAAATCCCTCGGCATTGGCCAGATAGATGAGGGCTTGGATGGCCTCCAGGCTGTTGGCGCCATAGAGCGTCTGCATGCATTCGGCATATTTCCTGTAAAGCGCCTCCGCCTCCGCATAGTGGCCCACCTGGTGCTCCACGCTTCCCTCCAGGGCCAGCAAGGTGGCTCTGCTGTCGTCCGTCTGCGCATACTGTGTGGCAAGCAGCTTGTCCGCCTTCTTGAAGTCATTCAGGGCGGACTGGTAGTCTTTGAAGGCCACGCGGCAATTGCCCCTGAACACGTAAGGCAGGTGAAGCATCTTCGGGTCTGCCGTTCGTGAAGTGGACTCGAACAGCTTGTCCAGACTTTTGTAGCACTTCTCCTTGTCACCCATTCGCCGATAAATGTCAGCCAAAGCCATATAGGGCATATGGTAGTTGGCATCATTCTGGGGGGTATAGGCTTGGAACGCTTCTATCGCTTTCCGCGCATACATCAGGGCATGGTCATACCGCCCCATGGCAGCATACAGATTGCGTAAGTTGGAGTAGCTCTGATGCTTGTTGGCTGGCAGGGCATCGGTGTCGGCACGCTCGGCCAGTTCCTTCCCTCGCAAATACCATTGCTCCGCCATGGCATATTGCCCCAAAGCTTTCGCCTCGTCACCTTTCTGGTTGTAATAGTTGTGCTTGGTCTTTATGTCGGATGTCGTTTCCACCAGCGAGTCCATGGAAGCCGCGTAGAACTGGGCTTGCCGCACATCGCCCATGCTGTTCCTTATTTTCCACAGCTCTTTCAGAATCTGCAGATGGACATTCGGCTGGTTCGACTGCTTTGCCAGCGACAATGCCTCCTTGAACGTACTTTCAGCACCTGCCACATCCGTAAGTGCACCTTTTACTTCGGCCATATGCCTCAGCACCGTCGTCACCTGGTTCGTCTTCCCGAGTTGGCGATAGCCCTTCAGTGCATGGCTGTAGCAGGTGAATGCTTGGCGGTATTTTTGCGACAAATGATGGCTGGCCCCTTCCAAATACCAGCAATAGGGTATGCCGGACGTCACATATGCCTTCAGCTTGTCGTTGTCGGCATAGGGGGCCACTTCTTCCAGAATGGTGCGTGCCTGTGCATATTGCCGTTTGTCCTTGTTCAGATAGCTCTGGGCCAGTTTGTATCCGTACAAGGCATACAGTCCGCCGGTCTCTTTCCTTTCCTCTTCCGTCAGGTTGCCTTGCATCATCTCCTTGGCCAGCTGATAAGCCTCTTCGTAGCGCTTCAAGGTGCCATAGCACGTGCAGGCCATCGTCTGGCTGCATACGTACACCTGATGCTCGGATGCTGTCCGCTGCTGCTTTGTGTTCTTGCCGACCACAAGAAAGGCGTCAAGTGCTTCCGCCGTCTTTTTCGCTTTTCTCAGCGCAAGAGCCTCATTCATCTTGGCCGTGACTTCCGCCTCGGTCAGTGTCTGCGCATTCATCAGCGTGGTGCAACAGAGAAGAAGGATAGATAAGAGCAATGCTTTGTTCATGCTGCAATGTAAATAAAAAGTAGAATGTCCTGCAGTTGATGTTCGCTTTCTGGCTTCCGTAAGCACACGTGTGAGTGAATGCGGCAAGGGCGGGCTGAAAGCCCAATAGCTCCTTACAGCCCGCCCTTTGTGCATTCCTGAAAGTTCGGTTCTCTGCCTAAGTAGGTGTTCAGAATTATTTTTAGATTAGAAGTGCTTTATCGGGATGCAGC
>DAIRWG010000116.1:0-8773 GCA_036802405.1 Alloprevotella sp. | reverse complement strand
ATATGGGCCGTTAATATAGTTCCCGTGTTAACTCACACTAATTCTTGTAGAACCCAAAATCAAACCGCAATGTAAGAAGTGGGTATGGTGCGACTCACCCCGAATGGGGCCGTACTTGCCGTTTGTCGGATGCCTCTTCCGCTTTTCGAAACACGAAACCCGCATGCCCTGCCATCTGCCATGGCTACTTTATAATGCCATTGTCCACATCTTTGAGCTGAATGGTTTTGTCGGCAGTCTGCCGGTTCTTTCCTCTGCTGAAGCGCCACGTGACGTTGAGCATCAAGCAATTGCCCGAGTCCTTGTCATAGCCGGTGGAGCTCTTGTGGAGGTTGCGGTTGAGCACCTCCGACTTGTAGTAAATGTGCTTGGAGGAGAAAGGATTCAACCATGTCAACGCAAACTGCCAATTACGCAGACTGTAAGCGGCCTGCAGCGCATTCGTGCCCGCATTGTAGCCCTTGTTTTCACCTTCAAGGAACCTGCTGCCGTTGTCCACCTGTGCAACCAAAGTGAATTGGCCCAGATAGGCAGCAAGGAATCCTTGATAGAAGAACGATGTGCGGCAGTGCGTATAGTCGTTGCCATAGTTGAAACAGCGGTTCATGCCTCCGGCCAAGGTGGCTTGCAGCTTTCCGGGAATGATCCAGTAGCCCGCATAGGCATAGATTTGCAGCACATCAATCTCCTTCTGGTTCGCCTGTGTGCAGATGAAGCGGTCGTCGTCGGTGCGTTCATAAAGGTCCATGGTGGGCTTGATGCATTTCCGGTAAAATCCTGAAAGCGAAGTTTGCCAACGATTGTCGTTGTAAGAGAGCTGAAGCGTGTGCTCCCATGCGCGGTTGGGCTTCAGGTTCGGATTGCCCACGGTCCACTCCAGGCTGTTGCTTCGTATGGCGGCATCACTGATTTTCGCTATGCGCGGCACCTGGTCATTCATCTCGACAGAGTAGCTGAGCTGCATGCCCCGGGCTATGCCATAGGCCAGGGTCAGCTTGGGGCGAAAAGTCCAGTAGTCGTAGTCGTGCGCGTTTTGCCGATAGCTGATGTAGCTTGCCCCGGCACCCACTGCATACTGAAAGGCGTTCAGCATGCCGCGCAGTTCGCCAAAGGCATAGAGCGAGCTGTTCTTCATGTCGGTTAGTGCTGCGGCATCGCCCGTATAATCATTTCTGGTATGCTTGAAACTGTAGTTGGCTCCGGCTGACAAAGTAAAAGGCCGGAGACGGTTTTCATAAATCACTTCCGAAAGCAAGGACGCCGATTTGCCGACGACGGCATACTGATAGGGAGTGCCTTCGTCGTAATAGTTGTCGGAGTTGGTGGAAATGTAAGTGCCAACGGCATTGGCCGTGACGGACTGCCTGGGAGTGATCTGTCGGAAAAAATATACATCGGCCACGGGCGAACAGCTCTTGCCGCTCTCGCGGCTTGTGGCCGTGTAGTGACTGGTGCCGTCGGCGATGCCTTTGACACGGTCATTCCCAGGAGTGTGCGAGAACGCACTGCTCATCGAGGCCTGAAACACGCAGGCGGTGGAGTCAGCCCAATTGTAAGTCAGCTTGGCATGGTGGGCTAGCAGTTTCTGCAGCACCGACAGGTCATTGCGCTGCATGACGTGGGTGCTGCCGTCGTGAAGCGTGTAACGGGCAGTTTCCACATTTTGCATGCCGCTCGAGCGGTAACCGTTGAAGTCATACGACAGCGACAGCTCGTTTTTGCCCGTCGACCATTTCCCGTAAGCAGTCCCGTTGCCCCTTGGGGAGGTCAGCATGGGGGAGATGTCCGTGCCGAGCGTGTAGCCTTGGCGCGCCCTACGGGTGATGATGTTGATGACATAGGCCACCCCTTCGCCATAGCGCACACCGGGATTGTTGATAAAGTAGACTTTGAAGATGTCTTTGGGATTGAGCGCGATCATCTCTTGCGGCCCGGCCACAATGCCGTTGATGCGGATCTGCACATCGCCCCTGTGGTCGATGGCTGCCACCGCGTGGGAAACCATGTCCACCCTGATGTTGGGCAAAGCCAGCTTCTGCAGCAGGCTGTAGCCGTTGGCTGATGTTTCCATTTGCACTTCGGCCGGATAGTACACCATTCCATCCATTTTGTTGACCACCCTTGCCGCCTGTACGACTGCTTCCCCCATTGTCTGTGCCTTGTCTTCGACCTGCGCAAAGGCGCACTGCGTGAGGCAGACGAAGCTTAAGCATGTGAGCGTTCTATTCATTTGCATCGCTTTTTAGTTGCTTGGATGCAAATTTAGTCACATGGGCCGCCAGCCGTCGTGTGGAATGTCTGACAATTGTCTGACATTCGTCAAGCAACTGTCTGACAATGGCATAACTACTTGTGTTTCAGCGCATAGCTTTTTCCTCGGTCAGACTCGATCATCAAGTCGCTATGTGCTTCCACGAGTGGCCGGATGCGCCGGATCAGGGTGTAGAGCGTGGCATTGGCATCGGGTTTCTTGGGCCAAAGCCGTTCGCATATCTCTTGTTTGGACAGGGTGTGGTCGTCCGACAGCATGAACATCTCCAGCAGAGCGTGCTGCATCGGGGTCAGCCGGATGGGAGTGCCCGAAGAAGTGGTAAACCGATCGCCCGTGTAGACAATGCCACCATAGGACAATGCCACGCCGACGGCCTGTGGCTTGCGTTTCCTTGCATACCACAGGTTTCCAAGCAGCCAGAGCAAGCCAATGGCCAAAAGCGAACCCGATGCCCTCTGATCAGACAGTCGGACCACGGTCAGCAGGTCACAATTGGCATCAGCCACAAGCATGGTTTCCAGCTTGCCCCGCCGGCGCACGATGCGCATGGAGATGCTCGCGGTGTCTTTGAGTGCGGCAATGGTGAGGTGGTTGCGGTAGCAACGGATGGTGTCGGTAGTGACCACGTCGCCCGGCATCGTGGCGAGTGTCTGGCTCAAGGCATTGTCAACGTCTTCGGCTATTCTGCTTGCGGTGTGGCTATAGCTTCGCATTCCCGCGCAGAACGACGAAAGGATGATGGCGAAAAATATGAGGATAGGGAAATTCTTCATGTTGTTGTCAAGGGTTGGGGTGATTGTGCCACAAAGATAGGCAAAAAAATTGGATTTGCCACAAAGCGCCGAGAAGCCTTGCGGCAGCGGTGTTTAGCACAAAGAAGCACGAAGGAACACGAAGCCTTGCGGCGGAGTATTTACAGCCGCATGGTCTTCGCGGTCCTTCGCGCCCTTCGCGGAAAAAACGAGCATATCGCATCGCTTCGTGTTTCTTTGTGGTTTTCACGATTCTCACCCGTTATCCACGTGTCTGCCAACAGAAACGAACACACCCCGCACGGGCCTTGCGGCGTGCGGGGTGTGCTTATTCAGAATGGTCATTCATTGTCCCTGCTGCGAGGCAACGGGGCAGTGAATGCGCCAATCAATCAATACAAAGGATTTACTCCTGCGGAAGCGACCAGTCTTCCTTCGTCTTGCGCACGTAGGAAGCGTAGCGGCGCTGGGCGGCGCGCTTCGTTTCGTCGTAGAGTTCCTGAGCCTGTGCGGGCAGGGCCTTCTTGAGGGAGAGGAAACGCACTTCGTGGTCGAGGTAGTCCTGGAAGAGATCCCAGTTCGGCTCCTTGGAGTCGAGCGTGAAGGGGTTCTTGCCCTGCTCTGCCAATTCGGGGTTGAAACGCCAGAGGTGCCAGTAACCGCAAGCCACTGCACGGCCTTCCTCGGCCTGGCTGCGACCCATGCCACCCTTGATCTTCAATCCGTGGTTGATGCAGGGAGCGTAGGCGATGATGAGTGAAGGACCATGGTAGGCTTCAGCCTCGCGGAATGCCTTGAGGCACTGTGCCTGATCGGCACCCATGGCCACCTGAGCCACGTAGATGTAGCCGTAAGTGGCCTGCATGAGGCCGAGATCCTTCTTCGTCACGCGCTTGCCAGCTGCAGCAAACTGTGCGATGGCGCCCACAGGAGTGGCCTTGGAGGCCTGGCCACCGGTGTTGGAGTAAACTTCGGTGTCGAGCACGAGGATGTTGACATCCTCACCGCTGGCGAGCACATGGTCGAGACCGCCGTAGCCGATGTCGTAAGAGGCACCGTCGCCACCGATGATCCACTGGCTGCGCTTGGTGAGGTAGTGCGTGAGTTCGGCGAGCTGCTGGCAAGTGGGGCAACCCTTCTCGGCTCCTGCCTTGATCATCGGCTCAAGCTTGAGGGCTGCGGCACGGCTGGCCTCAGCATCGTTCTGTCCGGCAATCCATTCCTGGGCTGCTTCCTTGTATTCTGCAGGTGCCTGCTCATTGGCAATCACCTCTTCGAGGAGATACTGGATGCGGGCACGCATCTTCTTGTTGGCAAGGATCATACCCATACCGAACTCGCAGAAGTCCTCAAACAGGGAGTTGGCCCATGCAGGACCCTGGCCCTTCTCGTTGGTGGTGTAGGGAGTGGAGGGGATGGAACCCGAATAGATGGAGGAACAACCAGTGGCATTGGCCACCATCTGGCGGTCGCCGAAGAGCTGGCTGACGAGCTTCACATAAGGAGTTTCACCGCAACCGGAGCATGCGCCGGAGAACTCGAAGAGCGGAGTGGCGAACTGGGAGTTCTTGGGGTTCTGCTTGATGTCGATGAGGTGCTGCTTGCTGGCCACGTGCTTGGTGCAGTAGTCCCAGTTGGCAGCTTCGCCCATCTGGCCTTCGAGGGGCACCATTTCGAGTGCCTTGTTGCCCTTGAGGCCGGGGCAGACATCCACGCAGTTGCCGCAACCGAGGCAGTCCATCACATCCACCTGCTGCACGAAGTGCATGCCCTTGAATGCGGCGGGAGCCTTCATCTCGATGCTCTCACCCTGGAAGCCGGCGAGTTCCTCGTCGTTGAGAACGAAGGGACGGATGGCAGCGTGAGGACAAACGAAGTCGCACTTGTTGCACTGGATGCAGTTCTCCTTGTGCCATACGGGCACGAAGGCTGCCACACCGCGCTTTTCGTAAGCGGCAGTGCCCTGATGCCAAGTGCCGTCTTCCGACACCTTGAAGGCGCTCACGGGAAGGAGGTCGCCGTTCTGTGCGTTGATGGGGCGAACGAGGTCGGAGATGTAGGCGGGTTCGTCGCGAACCACCTTCTCGTCCTCGGGCAGGTTGGCCCAAGCAGGATCCACAGCAAGCTGCTTGTATTCACCGCCGCGGTCAACGGCCTGGTAGTTCTTGTCGACCACATCCTGACCCTTCTTGCCGTAGCTCTTGACGATGAATTTCTTCATCTGCTCCACAGCAAGCTCAACGGGAATCACTTCGGTGATGCGGAAGAAGGCCGACTGCAGGATGGTGTTGGTGCGGTTGCCGAGTCCGATTTCCTGGGCGATCTTCGTGGCGTTGATGTAGTAAACGGTGATGTTGTGCTCAGCGAAGTAGCGCTTCACATTGTTGGGCAGGTTCTTGGCGAGCTCTTCGCCTTCCCAGATGGTGTTGAGCAGGAATGTGCCGTTGTCGCGGAGGCCACGAAGCACGTCATACATGTGGAGGTATGCCTGTACGTGGCAAGCCACGAAGTTCGGGGTCTTGATCTGGTAAGTGGAGCGGATGGGATGGTCGCCGAAGCGGAGGTGAGAGCAGGTGAAACCTCCCGACTTCTTGGAATCGTAGGAGAAGTAGGCCTGGCAATACTTGTCGGTGTTGTCGCCGATGATCTTGATGGAGTTCTTGTTGGCACCCACCGTACCGTCGGCACCGAGTCCGTAGAACTTGGCTTCGAAGATGCCTTCACCGCCGAGAGCCATTTCCTTCTCCAAGGGGAGAGAGGTGAAGGTCACGTCGTCGTTGATGCCGAGGGTGAAGTGATCCTTGGGCTGGGGCAAAGCGAGGTTGTCGTAAACGGAGATGATCATGGTCGGCGTGGTGTCGCACGAACCGAGACCGTAACGTCCGCCCACGATAAGGGGACGGTTCTCCACATCGTAGAAGGCATCCTTCACATCGAGGTAGAGGGGTTCGCCGCTTGCACCGGGTTCCTTCGTGCGGTCGAGCACGGCAATGCGCTTGCAGGTCTTGGGCACTGCAGCGAGGAGGTGCTTCACAGAGAACGGACGGTAGAGGTGAACGCTCACCATACCCACCTTCTCGCCCTTGGCGTTCATGTAGTCGATGGCTTCGCGGGCAGCTTCCGTCACGGAACCCATGCAGATGATCACGCGCTCTGCATCGTCGGCACCATAGTAGCTGAAGAGCTTGTATTCACGACCGGTGATCTTGGAAATCTCGGCCATGTATTTCTCGACAATGGCGGGCACGGCATCGTAGTAGGCGTTGCACACTTCGCGGTGAGCGAAGAACGTTTCGGGGTTCTCGGCCATACCGCGGGCCACAGGATGCTCGGGGGTGAGGGCGCGGTTGCGGAATTCGCTCACCTTGTCCATGGGCACGAGCGGACGGATGTCCTCCTGGTCCATCACCTCGATCTTCTGGTACTCGTGAGAGGTGCGGAAACCGTCGAAGAAGTTGATGAACGGCACGCGGCTCTCAAGTGTGGCCAAGTGGGCTACAGCGGAGAGGTCCATTACTTCCTGCACCGAACCCTCGCAGAGCATGGCGAAGCCGGTCTGGCGGCAAGCCATCACGTCCTGATGGTCGCCGAAGATGCAGAGGGAGTGGCTGGCGAGCGTACGAGCTGACACGTGGAACACGCAGGGAAGCAATTCGCCTGCAATCTTGTACATGTTGGGGATCATGAGGAGCAAGCCCTGCGATGCCGTGAAAGTGGTGGTGAGGGCACCAGCCTGAAGTGAACCGTGAACGGCGCCTGCGGCACCGCCTTCACTCTGCATTTCCTGCACTTTCACTGTGTCGCCGAAGAGGTTCTTACGACCTTGGGCAGACCACTCATCCACATGCTCTGCCATCGGTGATGACGGGGTGATGGGATAGATGGCAGCAACCTCCGAGAACATGTACGCAACGTGTGCAGCAGCTTGGTTACCGTCACAAGTAATGAATGTCTTGTTAGCCATAATGTTTGTGAATTTGGGATGGGCGAAACTCCGTCAGTGCCCCGTGCGCCGGCTCCGGGCAAATGCGATGCCGGAAGTGGGCATGGGCAGGAAGGGAACGACGCCTCCCACATATTAAATAGAAATTGTTTTGTTATGTTTCAGTTTAGCCTTCCCCACCCCTCAGCGCGGGGCTGGGAACGGGCAATGGCCGAGTTTTGTGTGTTGCTGATCTACGTGGGGATTACCCCCTTTCCAGCTTGGACTTTGCTTTCGCGCGTCAATAGAGGAAGCCGAAGAGCCAAAGGGGAATCTCGTGGTCACGACCCACGTCGGTGTTGTACTTGGCGTAGATGGTGTCGGCCGTAGTGCGCACGCGGCGTGACTTGTCGCACACGCAGATGTTGGTGGTGTTGTTGATGCGGAACATGCCCAAGCGGCGTCCCTTGTTCACCGTGTGGTGGCGCCACAGGCAGTTCACGAAGAACGTTTCCATGATGTTCTGTTCCGTCATCTCGCTGGAGAATACGGAGTACATGAGGTTGGCATCGTGCAGATAGATGGCACTCGGCTTTTTCGACACGCTGTCGCCCTCACGGTAGACCATGTTGATCAGTCGGGCTTCCTCCAGATACTTCAGATAGTTCATCACCGTGGCACGCGAGGTGCCGATTTCCTCGGCCAAACGGCTCACATTGGGCGACGAGGGGTCGCCGATGGCCAGCAGGTAGAGGAGTTTCTTGATGCGCGAGAGGTATTTCAGCTCGATCTGCTTGTTGAGCAGGAGGTCGACCTCGATCATGTTGTTCATCGACTTAAGCAGGCCTTCATAGAAAGCGTGGCTTTCGAGAAAGAAGGGATAGTAGCCATACTGCAGATACTCCTGGAAGTAGTGCCACGGATGCACGCGCGGCAGGATGGAGCGCAGGATGTGCTCATGGTCGGTGAGGAGCTGGTCGAAGGTGTAGGCATCGAAATTCTCGCCCGTTTTCAGTCCGATATACTCACGGAAGGAGAATCCGTGGAGCACATACACACGGCTGATGGAGGAGAGCTCTGTGGGATCTTCGCCATCGCCCGGATTCACCGATGTGGTGCTGTAGACGATGCGCAAGTAGGGATACTTGTGGTAGATTTCGCAAAGCTGCTCACGCCAGTCGGGCAGTTTGAATGCCTGGTCGATGAGCAGGCACTGTCCGCCATCGGCCACGAAGCGTCCGGCAAAGTCTACGATGCCATGTGCCTGGAAGTAGAAACTGTTGAGGTTGATGTAGAGGCACTGATGGAGGTTGATGTCAAAGTTCTCCTTGGCATATTGAAGGAGGAAGGATGTGCGGCCCACACCTCGGGGGCCTCGGATGCCTATCATTCTGTAGCTCCAGTCGATGGTGTCCATCAGGGAGCGTCGCACTTGCGTTTCGTTGTTGAAGTGCTCCATGAGGTAGGCGTGGTTATTGTAGAACGTCTCCATGTGCGTGCTGATTCTCTGGTTATTAATAGCTTTCTGATTTTGTTTCTGCCCAACCGGACGAAAGGCGCCATTCCCCATGCTTGAAAGGGGCGGTTGCACCAAGCGTTCAGTTTTGCGCAGCAAAGATACGAACTATTGGCGATATTTGCCAATTTGAGTTATCATAAAATTCGGCCGTTTGGCAAAAAACATTCATTTCACCACAATTCAGTTGCAAAAAGCTGCGTTACAACCTGCATATGCACTCCTCGTCAACGTCAAGGGCGGGCTGAAAGACCGTTACATGCGGCATCAGGCTTTCAGCTAGGGTGCTCATAAGTGGCAAAATGCGCGAG
>DAIRWG010000115.1:0-8814 GCA_036802405.1 Alloprevotella sp. | reverse complement strand
TTGGTGGCATTGCCGTTTCGCAATTCGATGACCATACGGAGCTCTTGGCTTTCTGTCATGGGACGCATGGACGAGAGGTATTGCCTCAGGGCGTGGCGGGAGTAGGGGGCATCGGAATTGCTGAATTGCCAGATGTCGGGGTCGTTTTCGATGTGGTAAAGCAATTCCAGATCCTCTGGCTCCAACGGTCTGATCCGAATGCGGGATTCTCCTTCCTGCGAGGCTCCATCGAGAGGAGACCGTTGCTGGCTATAATCGGGTGCTTCCATCATGTCATTCATCGAGTGTGTAGATTGTGTTGCCCGTCAGCATCACTCCGGCCGTTGGCCAATAGGTGCCGATGTGGTTCCTTTGTGGATTGTTGTTCTCGAAGTGGCTTAGGATTTGCGCAATGGTAAAGTCGTTCGTGTCGTACACGACTTGAACGTAATTAGCCGTTGAGTGCTCTGTGATGGTGGCGTGTCCGTCGGGGTGGGTCGAGGCATTGGCTTCAACGCAATCGATGTCCAGACCGTATGCTTCGGCAATCTGCTGGATGTCATCTGATGAATGCCCCATGTAGAGTATGCGTTCCTTCTTGTGGAAGGCTCTTGGAAACAGAAACTTGTGGAGCATCCGGCCCTGCTGGGTGAGCAGGGAAACGATGGCGCTCATGATGATGGCCATCTTGATCGGGATGGAAAGGGGCGCGGAATAGTGCTGGTAGTGCTTCCGGAAGAAGATGAGCATGGCCTCGTAGAACACGTGCACATAGTGAAAGGAATTCTTGTGCGTGCTTTCCCCCTTGTAGTGGAGAATGGGGGTCGGGAGGTAGTGGTTCGTGAAGCCTTGCTTCAGTAGGCGGAAGGACAGGTCGATGTCTTCACCATACATGAAAAACTCTTCATCGAATCCCCCCGTAGTCTGCAGCGCCTTTGACGGCACGAGCATAAAAGCTCCCGATACAATGTCGATGGGGGCCGAAATGTCCTTGTCGAAACTTTGCATGTAGTAGCGACCGAACGTCCTGCTGTGCGGGAACAACCGCAGCAGGCCACTCATTTTGCAGAAGGCAGCCCATGGCGAGGGCACACCACGTCGTGACTCAGGTGCAAATTTCCCGTTCGTATGCAGCATTTTCACTCCTATGGCACCTAAATCGGCATGCTTTTGGGCTTCCTCAAGGGCATCGCGGAGGGTGTGCTCGGTCAGCAGCGTGTCGGGGTTGAGAAAGAGTATGTAGCGTGAATTGGCCAATCGGATGGCCTGATTGTTGGCTCGTCCGAATCCGACATTGCGCTTGTTGGCGATGAAGTGTACGTTGGGGTATCTCTTGCTGGGAAACTTTTGCTTGAGATAGCTGATTGTCCCGTCCTTCGAGAGGTTGTCCACTACATAGATGTCGATGCCGCTAAGGTCAATTCCTTCTGATCGGAAGATGGAACTGATGCACTGTTCGATGTAGTATTTTACGTTGTAGCTTACGATGATGACTGAAAGATCTTTCATGTCGCTGATGCTTGCTGTGTGTGAAGGATTAGGGAAAATATGGGGAGTGGAATAGAAAATGCGGGCTACACCTCATCGGGTTTGGGCCAGCAGAACAGGATTCCCACTGCGCAGATAAGCATGCAGTAGAGTGCCGATGTGCTCATCGTGGCATAGTAAGCCAAGGTGTTGACCAGCAAGGCGGTGCCGATGATAAGCGTGCGAATCACGTTGCACTTCGCCAGACAGTTGCCGGATGCATCGTTTTGAATCATGCGCTTCATCTTGTTGAATGCAAAAAGACGAAGGCTAATCCAGGTTCCACCGATGCTGAGTGCTACACACAGCATTTGCAGTGCATACAACCCTTGTGTGTCGAGGGACAGATATTGGGTGGGGATGATGTCTGTTTCCGACAACAGGACATAGACTAAAGTGATGGCTATGATGAGGATGTAAATGATTCTGGGGCGGGTGAGCGAATGCATGTGTGTAATCGGTTGTTGGGCGGAAGTGCAGTGAATTGCACCGTTGCGTGCCTATGCTTGCGTTTGACTTTTGAATTAGTAACGGAGCACTTCGGCTATTATTGTGTTGGGATGGATGGAAATGTCAGCGTGCAATGGGCGTTCGTCCAACCAGTGATTGGCCAAGTGTCACCTCGTCGGTGTACTCAAGATCGTCGCCGATGCTTACGCCACGCGCCAGTACCGTGATTTTTGTGTTCGATTCAGAGAGCTTGCGCGAGATGTAAAAGTTGGTCGTGTCGCCCTCCATCGTCGGATTGAGGGCAAGGATGATTTCTTTTACATTGCCTTGGGCAACCCTTTGGAAAAGGGACTCCAGCTCGATGTCGTTGGGGCCGATGCCATCCATGGGGGAGATGACACCTCCCAGCACATGGTAAAGTCCGTGATACTGCCCGGTGTTTTCTATCGACATGACGCTGTGGATGTTTTCAACCACGCAGATGGTGCTTTGGTCACGGTGGGGGTCGGAGCAGATGTCGCACATTTCCGTGTCGGAGATGTTGTGGCATACGCAGCAATGCTTCACGTCATCTCTCAGGTGAGTCAAGCTGTCGCTGAATGCGTGAACGGTTTCACTCTTTTGGTTGAGCAGGTAAAGGGCATAGCGCAGTGCGGTCTTTCTCCCGACTCCGGGCAGACGGGTGAGTTCTTGCACAGCTTGCTCTAACAATTTCGAGGGGTATTGTTCGTTAAGCATAGAGAGGGGGTGGGGTATGGCTTACTTTTCGAGCAAGTCGGGGCGCAAACGTTTGGTGCGTTCAAGGCTCTGCTGGATTTCCCATTCCTTGATTTTTGCTTCATGCCCGGAAAGCAGGATGTCGGGCACTTTCCAACCCTTGTAGTCGGCCGGACGGGAATAAACGGGTGCGGCCAGCAGATTGTCCTGGAAGGAATCGTTGAAGGCGCTTTGCTCATCGCTGAGCACCCCCGGCACCAGGCGCACGATGGCATCGCTCATGACAGCAGCTGCCAATTCACCACCGGTAAGGACGTAGTCGCCGATGCTCACCTCCTTGGTGATGAGGTGCTCTCTGATGCGATAGTCTATGCCCTTATAGTGACCGCAGAGAATGATGATGTTTTCCTTAAGCGAAAGGGAATTGGCCATAGGTTGGTCGAATTGCTCTCCGTCGGGAGTGGTAAAGATGATCTCATCGTAGTCACGCTGTGCTTTGAGGGCACTGATGCAGGCGTCAATGGGCTGGCACTGCATGACCATTCCGGCAAATCCACCGAAGGGATAATCGTCTACCCGACGGTGCTTGTCGGTGGTGTAGTCGCGTAGGTTGTGTATGTGGATTTCCACTAATCCCTTCTTTTGGGCGCGGGCTAATATGGAAGTGTTGACGAATCCGTCGAGCATTTCGGGCAGTACGGTGATGATGTCGATGCGCATGTTTGAGTCAGATGATTTGTGTTAGATAGTGCTTGCTGCTGCATGATGGTGGCTGGGCACCGTTGTGCGTGTCACTACCGGGGCAAAAAGGTGCCCGGCGGGGAATCGGAAACGGAGCCTGAAGCAGTGTCGATCACTTTTGAAACGCAAATTTACGAATATTCTATTTGAATTTGCTATTTTTGCTGAGAAATCCACCTCTGGCACGGATTCCCTATGGCAGTGTCCTGACAAAATGTTGGAATCCAGACGAGTGATGTGGATGTGATAACCCAATGACCATTTGCGCAATACATTTATGCCCAATAATCCGATTGAAGCTCAAATAGTAGAGCTAAGAGAGAAACTGCATGCTCACAACTATAATTATTATGTGAAGAATGCTCCCACCATTTCAGACCAGGAGTTTGACCGTCTGATGCATGAGCTTGCCGATTTGGAAGCGAAGTATCCGGAATATTCCGACCCGAATTCTCCCACGGTGCGAGTCGGTTCGGACATAAGCTCGGAATTTCACCAGGTGAAGCACACGGAGCCCATGTTGTCGTTGGGCAACACCTATTCCCGTTCCGACTTGCAGGGATTTTATGAGCGGGTGAGTGAAGGACTGGGCGGTGAACCTTTCGACATTTGCTGCGAATTGAAATTTGACGGCCTGAGCATTTCCTTGATTTATGAGAACCGCCGCTTGGTCAGAGCCGTTACGCGCGGCGACGGTACGCAAGGTGATGACGTGACGGCGAATGTGAAGACCATTCGCAGCATCCCCCTGATAGTTCCGTCGTCATGTGGCTGCCCGGAGAGTTTCGAAATTCGTGGAGAGGTGCTGATGCCTTGGAAGAGCTTCGAAGATCTCAACCGGATTCGTGAGTTGCGTGAAGAGCCTTTGTTCGCCAATCCGCGTAATGCGGCCTCAGGAACATTGAAAAGCAAAAGCTCAGCCGTGGTCAGCCAAAGACATTTGGACGCTTATCTCTACTATGTGCTGGGAGCCGATGGCCTGCCGGCATACCATCTGCAGCGATTGGAACAGGCACGCCAGTGGGGGTTCCAGGTGTCCAGCCATATGAAGCTCGCACATTCATTGCAGGACATTTATGACTACATAGACTATTGGGATGAGGAACGCCGGAATCTGCCTGTTGCCACCGACGGCATTGTGCTGAAGGTTAATTCCCTGAGCCAGCAGCGGCGCTTGGGGCTGACGGCAAAGAGTCCTCGTTGGGCCATTGCCTACAAGTTTCAGGCAGAACGTGCGCGTACCTTGCTCCATGAGGTCACTTTCCAGGTGGGACGCACAGGGGCGGTGACACCGGTGGCCAATATGGAACCCGTGCAACTTGCCGGAACCGTGGTGAAGCGCGCATCGTTGCACAATGCTGACATTATCAACCAGCTTGACCTGCACTTGGGTGACTATGTGTATGTGGAGAAAGCTGGAGAAATAATTCCCCAGATAGTGGGTGTGGATGTGGATGCACGCGAAAACAATCCGCTGTTGGGAAGCAAGGTGCGCTTTGCAGAAATCTGTCCGGAATGCGGAACGAAACTCGTGCGCTACGAAGGTGAAGCTGCCCACTATTGCCCCAATGATTCGGCTTGCCCTCCCCAGCTCAAAGGCCGCATCGAGCACTTTATCAGCCGCGATGCCATGAACATGGATTCGATTGGTCCCGAAACGGTGGATGACTACTTTGAACGCGGGCTGATTCACGATGCTGCCGACTTGTATGCGCTCACAATGGGTGACCTGATGGGGAGCGATGGTTCACGGCGGCGTTCGGCACAAAAGGTGTTGAATGCTTTGGAGAAAAGCAAGAGCGTTCCTTTTGAACGGGTGCTTTATGCTTTGGGCATCCGCTTTGTGGGCAAGGTTGCCGCCAAATCTCTGGCTCGGCATTTCGGTTCAATGGAAGCCCTGCGGGCAGCGCATTTGGAACAACTGGTGCAGGTGGAAGGCATCGGCGCTACGATTGCTTCGAGCGTGGTAAGCTTCTTTGCTGATGCGAAGAATGTGCGCATGGTGGACCGGCTTGCTGAAATAGGCTTGCAAATGGAGGTGGAACGCACGGAGCTGCTTTCCGATGCACTGGCCGGATTGTCGGTCGTGATAAGCGGGACATTTGAGAAGCATTCGCGAGAGGAATATAAAACGCTGATTGAAAAGCATGGAGGACGCAATGTCAGCAGCATTTCCAAGAAGACGTCTTTCATCTTGGCTGGGGAAGGCGTAGGCCCTTCAAAATTGGAAAAAGCCCAGAAATTGGGCATTCCATTAATGGCGGAGGCCGATTTCCTGGCTAAAATCGGTGAGAATCAGTAGAGAACAGATTCTCGTGGCTGATAGCTTGAAATGACTGCGGTGCGAAGAGACTGCAGAATTTTGCGCAGGCGCTGAAAAAAAACGCTTTTGCATTTTGAAGTTACAGATGTTGTGCGTATTTTTGCAGTGCAATACAGAAATAAAGGCTGTACCGGTTCGATTGGGATACTCATCAATAATTATCTGAAATACCGAGATCAGCTGATTTGTTAATGGCGTGCCGATATGCGTTTACGTAGGGTCGGATTACAGAGACAAGTTAGTCCTCAAATCCTTATTTTACTCGGAGTTTCATCACATCACCGGTACGGCCATTTTTGTGTCTTGATGTGTATGGCTTGAATGCCTTTCCTTTTCATTCAGCCCTTAATCATTGTCCATTTTGCTTCTGTGCTGTGCCCTTTCATTTCGGGTGCACGTCACCTATGGTGTTGTAGGGATTGCATATGCCATTTGCCGATAGCTGTGTGATCGCCGCATACGTTTCCCAAGGTGCTGATATCCATAGGGCAGGACTGGGAATCGTGATTTTTTTTTCACAAAACCAAGATTCCATGATTACAAGTGCGTTAAATATCGTATCTTTGCAAGCAACTAAGGCAAGAGCAACATGAAATTAATTCTAATGACAACTCCGTTTTTCTTTGTGGAAGAGCATCAGATCCTTTCCTCGCTGTTTGATGAAGGATTGGAGATCCTGCACCTTCGCAAGCCAAACACGGAGCCGGTCTATTCGGAAAGACTCCTTTCGCTGCTTGACGACAACTGCAGAAAAAAGATTGTCGTGCATGACCACTTCTATTTGAAGAACGAATACAATCTGAAAGGAGTTCACCTCAATCATCGTAATCCGGAATTGCCCCTCAAGTATAAAGGACATATTTCTTGTTCGTGCCATAATGCATTGGAAGTGACAAGCCATAAGAAAGCTTGTAATTATGTTTTTCTTTCCCCGATTTTTGACAGCATTTCCAAAACGGGGTATTCGTCCCAATTCTCTGTTGCTGAATTAAAGAAACTTCGTAGCGAAGGCGTTATCGATAAGAAAGTGATGGCATTGGGGGGCGTTGACCTCGAAAAAATCAAGATGGCCAAGGATTTGGGTTTCGGCGGCGTTGTCGTATTAGGTGACATCTGGAATCGCTTCAGCATTCATTCTGCCGATGATTATAAAGACCTGATCAACCATTTTCGAAAATTGCGTAGGGCTGCCGAGTGATTCACAGTAGCCCACACGACCCTATTCAGATTACACACTTAATAACTTACCCACAATATTCAAAAACCCAGATGATGGATAACAATTCATTTATGGTCTTTTCTGGTACAGCATCACGCTATTTGGCCGAGAAGATTTGTGAAGAACTCAATTGCCCGCTTGGCAACCTAGTCGTAACAAAGTTCGCTGACGGCGAATTCGAGGTGTGCTATGAAGAGAGTATCCGTGGACGTGACGTGTTTCTCGTGCAGAGCACTTTCCCCAATTCCGACAATCTGATGGAGCTTCTTCTGATGATTGACGCTGCCAAACGTGCTTCAGCTCGTAGCATCTGTGCAGTGGTTCCTTATTTCGGTTGGGCGCGCCAAGACCGTAAGAGCAAGCCCCGTGTGAGCATTGGTGCCAAGCTGGTGGCCGACCTTCTCAGTGTGGCAGGCATTGACCGCCTGATGACGATGGATCTGCACGCTGATCAGGAGCAGGGCTTCTTTGATGTGCCCGTTGACCATCTCTATGCCTCCACGGTGATGCTTCCTTATATCAAGAGTCTGAATTTGGAGAACTTGTGCATTGCTACTCCTGATGTCGGTGGTTCTAAGCGTGCAGCTTCCTATGCGAAGTATTTGGATTGCCCGATGGTGCTTTGCAACAAGAGCCGCAAGAAGGCCAACGAAGTGGCCGACATGCAGATTATTGGCGATGTGAAGGGAATGGATGTGGTGCTTGTTGACGATATTGTTGACACAGCCGGCACCATTACGAAGGCTGCCGATCTGATTATGAAGAACGGTGCGAAGAGCGTGCGTGCCATTGCCAGCCACTGCATCATGTCAGGCCCTGCAGATCAGCGTGTCACGGACTCTGCCCTGAAGGAAATGATCTTTACGGACAGCATTCCTTATCGTGGAAAGTGCTCGAAGGTGAAGGAACTCTCTGTGAGCGGCATGCTTGCTGAAACGATCCGTCGCGTGATGGAGAACGAGAGCATTTCTTCGCAGTATCTGATTTGATCTCTCTCTCTATTCGCGCAATAGCTTCTATGTGAGCATCTGTGTTGCTTGCGAAAGAGAAATGCCAGAAATATCATTATAAAGAATCCCGTCGGAAGGCAACGTTGCAAGGTTCCTTCCGGCGGGATTCTTTATGGGCTTAAATGGGTGATCCTTACGGTTCGGCTTCTGGCACGAACTTGGATTAAGTGCATCCTTCAAATGCCTCATTCGGCAAGAAGCCTTATGGGGATGATTCCTTAGAACATGAAGTTCCGGAAATCGTTGAATATGGCGTAAGCCATCAGCAAGAGGAGGAGAACCATGCCGACGGTTTGTGCTCGCTCGATGAATTTGTCGCTTGGCTTTCTTCGGGTGATGATTTCAACTAAGAGGAAAAGCACATGGCCTCCGTCGAGTGCTGGTATGGGCAGGATGTTCATGAAAGCCAGCATGAGGGAGATGAACGCGGTAAGTTCCCAGAACTTGCACCAGTCCCAAGTGCTTGGAAATAAGTTTCCAATCGCACCGAATGATCCGACACTCTTTGCTCCATCCGCAGTAAACAGGTATTTGAGATCGTCGACATAACCTGCCAGCACACTCCATCCGTGTTTGAATCCGGCGGGAATGCTTTCCAGCAAGGTGAATTTTTCAGTTACAGTGGGATAGGTGCCGTCAGCTGCCGGATTGCTCCATTCCACACCAAGCATATAGTCAGTCCCCAAGTGCAGTTGTAAGGTGTCGGGCGTGGTTTGCCCTTTGTGGATGACTGCCAGTGTCATTGTCTGCAGGCGGATGCTGTCGGCGTGTGTCCCGGCTTTCAGCACATCGTCCATGGTGGCACGCACCATGGCGAATTCATTGACGGTGTGGATGGGGGTGCCATT
>DAIRWG010000114.1:0-9007 GCA_036802405.1 Alloprevotella sp. | reverse complement strand
TGATAGTGCTTGCGGTCGAGCACCGTTTTGTTGGCATCGAAGAACGGGCGAATACGATCCGAAAGGCGTTTGGCCCGATTCTCCGTCACCGATTTCTCATGGCGACGATAGAGCATCAGGTGCTTGTCCACGTAGGTCAGATGTCCGAAAGTAACTGCGGCCAAGGTAAGCACATGGTCGTGCATGGCCACCACCGAAGGCACCTGACGGCAAATGTCGCGCATACGGGCGTTGAACATCAGGGCACACCCCTGGATGCCGCCGTTCATGAAGAGCACGTCGCGCAACTGCTCCGGACGGCAGAGCGTGGCACTGCCGCTGATGGTCGGAACGTCGGGATTGTAGACAAAAGCATTTGAGTAGACCACCTGCGCTTGGGCATTGTCTTGCCTTTCCATTGCCTCAAGCATCCACTGTAGCTTATGCTCCAGCCAGAGGTCGTCCTGATCGCAAAACATGCAATAGGGTGCCTCGGAATACTGAAGCAGGTGCAGGAAGTTGAGGGCACAGTCGTGGAAACGCTTGCCATCGTCAATGATGCGGATGCGTCGGTCCGACTGCGCCAGAGCGGCTATCACGCTGAGCGTGCCATCCGTCGAACCGTCATCGTGCACCAAGAGCGACCAGTCGGTAAAAGTCTGATTTTGCAGCGACCGTATCTGCGAAGCCACATACGCTTCCCCATTGTAAGTCGCCATCAGTATGTCGATTTTACTCATTTCGTCGTTTCTGTTTCAAAGATAGCGCAAGGTGAGAGCAGAACGTCAAGTTTACTTGAGCGTTATGCCGAACCGCAGCCTATCTTATGCAATAATCATGAAATTCAACACGTCAGCCTTTCGTTCCGGCTCCGCTTGAAGGCAAACGGAAGGAAGGCAAAGAAGATGTACTGCAATGTGGCCGACATGTTGGTGAAGAGAAATTCTCCGATAAACTCCATCAGCACAAAGGTGAGGAATATGGCATAGAGGATGAGCTGGAACTTTCCCCCCGTACGGCTTTTCTTGTAAAGATAGCCGTAGAACAAGCCATAGACGATGGAAAACACCAGCACTCCGACATAACCGAAGTCCTCGTAGAAGGGATACATGTTGGTGTAAGTGTTGGTCATGTTGGGCACACTCACGAATGCCAGCACCGTGTCGGCGGGCGGCTCGGTCAGTCCGATGGCATGCCCGATGGCATAGAATATGCGGAAGGTGTGCATGCCGAAAAACTGTGAAGAACAAGGCACGGCAAAATGGTCGAAAGCCACGATGCTGCTCGAAAGGTAGAGTGCCAGAAAGCTGTTGGCCTCAACGTCTTCATCCACCGAACGTAGCTGCTGCACCACGAAACTCAGGGCGACGAATACAGCCAGTCCGTAGAGCAGATGCCGTTTCTTGATGATGTTCTGCACGTAGCACAAATAGAGCGAGGAGAACATGATGCTCAGAAACGTGGTTTTCGCCATCGTCACCACAGCCAGCATCACATTGAGAAGGATCACTACAAACTTGGCCAGCTTGCTCTTGAAATAGAGCAGAGAGAAAAACATCAGTACAAAGGCCAGCGACACGGAATAGATCAATATGCCCACGTTGGGCATCTCGATGTTTTCGTCAAGCCCCGTGTTCATGATGCGCATGTAGCGAAAGATGTTCTCTGGATCCTCCGTCAGGGCCTGCCACAGGATGGCACCGCACACTGCCGGAATGCTGAAGCACGAGAGCACGAAATAAACGCGCAGCACCATCGGGCTGGGTTCCCGTTCACGCCAAGCCTGTGAGGCCACGGGCGTGTAGTGTTCTGCAATCACGGAAGAGGCAAAAAAGCCCACCAGCCAGAGGGAGAGCACATAGGGAAAGTCGTTGGTGACGGCATAGAACGTGTTGGGCAGGAAATAGTAAATCAAGATGGCCATGCTCCACACGCCCGGCACGGCCACATAGGGGGAGAAAACGTCGTGCGACAAATACCACCCGATGCCCACCATGCACAAAGCAATTATCAAGACGGCTACCAACATTGCGACAAATATTTTTTAAAGTTATACACCATCAGGCAAGCCACAATCAGCTCTGTGGCTACCACCACGATGCTGGCTCCGACAGCGTGAAACAGAGGTATCAGCACCCCCATCAGCACCAAGGCTGCCAAGGCTGCCAGGAAGTATACATCGCGGAATCGGCGATTCGTGCTTTCGTTGCCCAAAGCCACCAACCCCATCTGCCCGTACACGCCTCCGATGCCGATGGCAATGGGCACGAGGGCAAAGATTCGCAGGTAGACATCAAGGCCGGCATAATCGCTGCCCAGAAAGGCAGGAAGCCAACCGCTGCCCATCCACATCGTCACCCCCAGCACCACCATAACCAGCAGCACAAGGGCACGCACCTGACGGAACAGGCTCAGCGACTCTTCACGGGCCTTGGCCGCCAACATGCTGATGCGTGGAAAGAACACCTGGCTGAGCGGGGTGTAGAGCAGGAAGCACAAAGCACGCATGATGCGGTCGGCCGACGAGTACTTGCCGATTTCCTCTGTCGTGCAGCAAAATCCAAGCACCACCACGATGAGCTGGGTGTAGACACTGGTGGAAGCCGACGACAGAAAGAGGGGAAAACTCACCGCTATTTCTCGCCTGACTTGCTGCCACTTCGGAAGGTGCCAATCCACCAGTTTACACCGCACCAGATAGAGATTGGAAAACAAAGCGGTGGACACAAACACCAAAGCCTGTAGGCAAGCTGCCAGCACATAGTCGTCGGACGTTTTGACAAACACGAAGATCAAGGGCAGCAGGGCCAGTTTGGATACGGTGTTGAGCACCGAGAACATACGGATGCGGCCGATGCCTTGGAAGAACCACATGAAGGTGAAGGCCGAGCCCACCAGCATCGGTGCCGTAGCCAGAATAGCCTTGCCGTAGACCTGGAAAGTGGGCACGAACACCACCAGCAGTGTCAGGATCAGCAGCGTGCTGCCGAGCAGCAAAGACTTTGCTGCCACCACATTCCAGAACACGCGGCTGCGCGCTTCCTCGTCATCGGCCACCTGTGCGATGTGCTTCGTGGCACTCAGGTTGAAGCCGAAATCCACCACGATAGTCAGATACTGGATGACCGACAGAGAGTAGCCGATATAGCCGTAGCCCGTCGCGCCCAACGTCTTCATCAGATAAGGCATGACAAAGATGGGCAGCAACTGGTTTACGCCCTGCAGCAGGATAAGGTAGACAGCATCGATGAGTTCCGTACGGTTATGCTTCAGACTTTGTTGGAATCGCCGTATCTGCATGTTGGAATTTTCTGTGGTAAATATCTTTCAGAGTGATGCCCGCAAGACATCCGAACAAGCTCAGGATGAAGAACAGTACCATCGTGATCATGCGCTTGGGCCCAGAGGGCTTGGAAGGAATGGTGGCCGGCTGGATGGTCACGTACACCGGCGTGCGCTCCTGCAGTTTGGCCTGCGCCAGCTGCATCTGCTGCATCGATTGCTGGTACATGTTGTAGGCCATCTGCATCTCATTCTCCAAGCGGTCGCGCACCTGTGTGAAGGAAGCCAGCGTAATGTCCTCGTTGGCATCACAGTAGGCAGCATACTTCTGCTGTGCCTGCACATACTGGGCCTTGGCCTCAGCCGTGATTTTCTTGGTATACTCCAAGTCGGTACGCGCCTTGTTGGTGCGGTAGTTGGTGATGTATTCCTTCAGGCGCTTGCAGATGAGGTCAGCTATCTGGGCGGCCGCATCGGCATCCTGTGCGGTCACGCGGATGGTAATCATGTCGGTTTTCTTGTCCACCGCACAGAAGAATGAATCCTTGAGCCGTGTCACGACAGTCTGCTGGTCCTTAGTGATGCACAACGGGTTCACACGCGGATCCACCGTTTTTTTCTTCTTGTCCATCAGACCGCCCCACCAGGGGGTCTCCTGGCAGGAGGCAAAGTAGTCGAACACGCTGATGCGCTTGCCGATGCGCGCCGGCTTGATTTGCTCTTTGAGCAAATCGGTCAGGAACACAGTCGACCCCAGCACCTTCGGATAGAATTCGGGATAAATGGCATCCTCCGAGCTGTTGCCCATCTTCACACCAGCCAGCGAGGCCAGTGAAGAGAGGTTGCCCGAAATGCCTTCGGTTGTCGTTTCGGGCAGCAGGATGACCTCCGACTTCCACGTGCGCGGCAAGCTGAAGATGTAAATGCCGGTCAGCAGCAGCACGGCCACAGTGACGGCCACCACCTTCCACATCTTAGCCTTGAGCAGCGCCATGATGCGCATGAAGTTTTGGGCCGTCGTGTCGTTGCCTCCCTGGTCATTCCTTACGGTTGTATTGTCCATTTCTGTAGTTTTTTATTTATAGGTTTTCGTAACGGTTCCGTCCGAATATCGGTCGATGTATATCTGGTGCGGCAAGTCCTCCTCGTCCGTTCCAGTGTAGTCAATGCCCCGCACATCGAAACGCTTGACCAGGCGCTTGCCGTCCTTGGCCACATGGTCCGCCGCCGAAAGCGATTGTCGGAGTTCCCCTGTCAACTGCTCCAAGGTGGACAGACGCGCCCGCAAGTGCGTCAGGATGTCGTCCACCTGTTCGTCGAACGTGTTGACCGAATAACCGCCATACACCGTGTTGGTCAGTTGGAAACTCTCGTCAAAAGCCTTGCCACTTGAATTGCGGAGCTCGTTAAAGGTATTCTCCACGTAAGCAAAGGCCTTATCCTTCACTTCGTCGTATGCCTCGAGGTATTTTTCTACGAAGGCGGGATCGTTGAAGAGCTGCGACATGAAGAGCACATCGCTCCAATGTTGCACGCCCCACTGTCCGTCTTCAGCCATAAAGGATGAGTCGAAATCCCACGGGGTGGCCATCATGAGTTTGGAACCTCCGGGTTCATCCGTCTCCTTTTCATCCTTGTAGAGGAACGGATTGCTTCCTGCCGAATCGCCCGAACCGAGAATGTCGTGGGCCAAAACCCATCGGGCGAAAGATTCGTAGTCAATATAGTCTGCTGCACCATGCCGGGTAAAGACGGCCTCTTCTGCCCGGTTCACATAGTCGCGTATCGCATCCAAGCGGTCGGGTGCCAGATCATCGTCATCGGGGTACTTGAAGGTAAATCCCATGAACGGATGCTGGCGGTCGGTCTTGAAATACGTCTCACCTTCCTTCCACCAATAGGCATTGTCCTCAATTACGAATCCCGACTTATCGGTACGAATGCGTACATCGGCACGTTTCACCGTCTCGATCAGATGGTAGAGGCCACGGTAGCTTCCATTGATCACCACGTTCACCGGTCGAGTTCTCGGCACCCATGGAAAACCGAGCATGCGACTGACGGACAGTCCGGCATACACCATGATGTTGTTCTTGCCGTTTCTCATCGCCGTGTTGCCCATGGTAATGGAAAGCAAGGCCCATTCTTTGTCCTTCAACGCATCATCGGCTCCTACCAAGTCAAACTTTTTGCTCAGTTTCAGCTTATAGGGGTGCTGCGGAAGGTTGGCTCCCGTGCTGTTGCCTCTGATTTTTATCCGCATGCCGGAAGCGTCCTTCGCGTATTCTCCGCTATCATAGAGCGTATCTCCCGACAGCGTCATCACGAGCCGCCCCGGCACATAGTCGCTGAGAATGCTGATGCCGACGGCACCTTCAGGTGGCCTCACAACTGTGGCAGCAGGTTCTTCGCCTCCTTCGGTAGTGATTTTCAAAAGAGGAAAATCGGGCCATTGTTCGTGTTCCTGTGCTGCTGCCACCAATGGCATTTGCATCCCAACGCAGACAGCAGCCACCAAGCCCAAGGCCTGGTGCCATCCCCGCCGGATAGTCATTTTTCGCATGTTGTTTTTCGTCTTCATATTAAGTTCCATATTGTTGCAGATGCTTCTATGTGGTTGTACCCCCCTCAAAAGCGAGGCTCTGCGGACGGCACATCCCTCTCGAAGAAGGAAATCTGCAAAACGGCAGCCGGCAACACTCCTCCCGTGACATATGCCAGAAAAGGAATATTGCCCGCCACTCTATCTTACTTAATCACATTAGCCATCGTGGCAATCATGGCAGCGATGGCCGACACGCTGGAGCCCATGCTCATCATCTCAGCCGTCGACATCTTGCGCTTGAGCTTGGCCGGCACCACGATTTCGCTGCCCGGCTGCACCTTCACGCCATGGCCGAGTTTGGCCACCTTGCCGTTCATATAGATGATGTAGGCACGGCTCTTCACGGCATCGGAAGCATAGCCGCCGGCCTGCCCGATGTAGTAGGAAGCACGTCGGCCGCGCTCGTAAGCCACGGTGTTGGCATACATCACGGCACCGTTGATCTTGACCGTTCCGTTGTACTGCGGCACAATCAGACGGTCGCCATCGCGCAGCACGATGTCGGCATCGGAACCGGGATTTCTCAGAGCTTCCTCCAAATCGATGCCGACAGGATACTCTTCGGGCACCTGAAACTTCTCGATATTGGCATTGCTGGCCCCCTGTGCGGCCGACTGCACGGCCGAAGCGTTGTTGGAGCTGGCTGCCAAGGTCAGCAAGTTCTTCTGCTGCTCCTCGCGCTGCATCTTGAGCACAGCTTCCATGCGGGCTTTCTCCGTGGCGTTGGCCTTGCGCATGAGTCGTGCCCCTTTGATGTAGGCCAGTCCGTTCGAGCCGCCCGACTTCTTGAAGAGGTCGCTCAAGCGGGCATTGTTACGCTCGAGGGCATAGGTACCGGCAAAGAGCACCTCGCCTTCCACCACCACGTTCTGCTGCTCGGTGTAGCCAGGCGAACGCATCACGTACACTTCGTCGAAGGGCATAAGCGTGAGCGAACGCTCACCATCGACGATGAAGTTATCCTTCAGTGCCACATTGAACGTGCGGGCGATGACGCTGTCGGCCTTCATGGCCTTGGCATCGTTCACTCGGCGGCTCACACTGATGTTCATGAGCGAAGCCTTGTCGGTAAGTCCACCGGCCTGGATGATGAAGTCTTCGATCGTTTCGTTGTCGGCATATTTGTAAACGCCCGGATACTGCACCTCACCCCGGATGGTGAGGGTACGCTCCGAAAGTTTCTCGGTTTTGGTGGCTATGAAGAGCACATCGTTTTCCTTCAGGGGGATGTCGGCCACACGGCCACTCATGATACCCTCCACATCCACGCTGATCATCTCGAGCGTGCGGTCAGCCTTCATGCGGTGCATCACGGCACGAGTGGTGATGGCATCTTCGGTCACGCCATCGGCATGCTCAATGAGGGTGCGCACACTGTTCACCTGTTCACCAAGCCCATAGAGGCCGGGGCGAAACACGGCTCCCTTCACCTCCACGGTGTTGGCATAGCGTGGTGTGACGGAGTCCACGCTGACCGAGTCGCCATCGGCCACATGGAATTTGGCGAATTCAAATTCGCCCACATTATAGGCTGCATACCCGGAGCCGCTCTTGCGGTTGACACGCACGGCTTTACGGTAGGCATCGCCGGTGAAGTTTCCCGCATATTTGAGCAAGGTGAAGAGGGATTCGCCCGACTTCATTTCGTAGAACATCGGGCGCTTCACCTTGCCCGTGATGTTCACAAGGCAGTCATAGGGGCCCACGATGATCACATCGTTGTCGGCCAGCCGCACATTGCCGGTGAGTTTGCCGTTAAGGATATAGTCATAGATGTCGACCACACTGACCAAACGGTTGTTGCGATACACCTTGATGTTGCGCAACGTGCCGATGTCGTTCGTTCCGCCAGCCATGTAGAGGGCATGGAACACGGTAGCGAAAGCCGAAAGCGTATAGGTGCCCGGGGTTTCCACTTCACCCATCACGTTGACCATAATGGTGCGCGTCTGGCCCACGGTCAAGCGCACCTGGCTGCTGCTGTAGCGACTGCCCAATGTGGAGCGGAGCCGGGCATTGGCCTGCTCCACGGTGAGTCCGCTCACCTGCACGGGGCCGTAGCCCTCAATGTTGATGGCCCCGTCGGGCGACACGGTGCACTGCTCCGACTTCTGCGAAGCACCGTAAATGTCGACAAACACGGCATCGCCCGGACCAAGACGGTAATTCTGCGGTGTGGCAATGTTCATGTTAGGTTCGAAGGAGAGTTCCTTGTTGTTGAAGATGTCGCGACCGAACACCTTGCGTTTCTTCGCATCTCGCTCAGCCAGAAGCTGGTCGAGCATCTGGGCCGTGTCAGGCACGAGCTCAAACATCTCGCGCTGAAAATCCATGAATTCCTCATCGCTTTCGTCATAGGAATTTTGGTATTTCTTGTCGCGTTCGGCCTTCACGCGCATATCGGAATACTTGGAAGCCTTCTGCTGGGCATCCTTACCGTAGTCGTTGCGTTTGGTGAAATCGCGCGTCTTGCCATTGTTGGTGCGCAGGCGCGTGTCGCTGTTGTCTCTGGAGTCATTGTCCGACACATTGCCGAGTCCGCCTTGCTTCATCTGGCGTTCATACTTGTTGCGCACGCGGCGAATCTGGTCAATCTGCACACCGCGCTGCATCAGGTTGGTCACGATTTGCGCTTGCGTCTTTCCGTTCTGGTGCTCCTTGATGATGTATTGCATCACCTGTGCGTCCGTCATCGACGTCTGCGCCATACCCGCCATGGGCAGGAACATGAGGAGCAGGAAGTAAAGAAGGAATTTCTTCATTTTGCGTTTGAGTATGTATTTTTCTGTTTTCAGCGGAGCAAACGGGGAGGCTTCGGAACTGCCCGGTACGAATCCGAAACTGTGTGACGTGGTTGATGGATGCGCCACACGAGAATTCCAAGTAAAAACCTCCTCTTTCTACCAACGAAATGGTAAAATATTTCAATCTGCAAATTTACTTATTTTTTTCGGTTCTTCGGAGTTTCGGGTTGAGCAAAAAGGTGCAGCTCAAGGCTCGCATCGGTTTCACACGTTGTTTTCGGATTTCACTGAAGCCGTTGTTCTGCAATCTCGCTTTGACTATAAGTAGGTGTTCAGAATTATTTTTATAGTATCTCACTCTGATTACTTTCAGCTTAGAAGCACTTTCTCGGGCGCA
>DAIRWG010000113.1:0-9016 GCA_036802405.1 Alloprevotella sp. | reverse complement strand
CCCACCAGGATGACCGGCACGCCGCTCTCCTTGGCATACTTCAGCAGCGAAGCCGCGCATTCGCGAATCTGCACGATCGAGCCGGGCGAGGAATCAATGTTTTCCACACTCATCGTCTGTATCGAATCGATCACCACCAGGTCGGGCTGCACGTTGCGGATGTGGGCAAACACCTGCTCGAGGCGCGTTTCGCAGAGCAGCAGGATGTCGGTGGTGTGGTTGGCAATGCGGTCGGCCCGCAGTTTGATCTGCTTCTCGCTCTCCTCGCCGCTCACATAGAGCACGCGCCGTTCGGCCATGCGCACCACGGTCTGCAGCAGCAGGGTCGATTTGCCGATGCCGGGCTCGCCGCCGATCAGCGTGATGGATCCCGGCACGATGCCTCCTCCCAGCACCCGGTCGAGTTCCTGGTCGTGGGTGGTGTAGCGTGGTTCTTCTTCCGCCGTCACTTCCGACAGCGCAATGGGGCGCGACTTCCAGTGGTCGGTTTTCGGCCCCAAAGCCTGGCGCGCGCGTGCCTCGCTGGCACTGGCAGAAGGTTCGGGTGCCACGGTGAATTCCTTCATCGTGTTCCACTGGCCGCAGCTCGGGCAGCGGCCCACCCATTTGGGCGATTCTTGTCCGCATTCGGAGCAGACATATACGGTTTTGTTCTTGGCCATGAGCGTAGTTGACAAGTTGACGGGAAGCTATTTTGCTTTATCATCGAAGCATGGAAGGCAGCAGCAGCTTGCTCGCCAGCACTTTTCACATTCCTTCCAGTGCATCGCGCATCTGCACCAGTTCGGCCCGGATGTCGCGCAGCCGGTTGATCACATCGAGTGCCTGCACTTCCCCCTCCTTGTTTTTGCGTAGGGCTTCGCGGGCAGCAGCCAGTTTCATGCCGCGCCCTTTCACCAGATTGTACACCACGCGAATCTGTTCGATGTCGGCCGCCGTGTATTGGCGTGTGCCTCTCGAATTCTTTTGGGGCTTGATCTGTTGAGGAAATTCCTTCTCCCAATAGCGCAGCAAGGTTTCGTTCACGTCAAACATGGCGGCCACTTCGCTGATGGAGTAGAAGAGTTTCGTGATTTTGCTTTGAGTCATAGCAGGTCGGAAAAAGTGGGTGATGTGCAAACTTACAAAATTTGGAGCAGTTGGCCTTCCGTTTTCCCCGAAAAGTGCAACGCTTTCCCGTGAAGGGAGCAAAAGCCACACTGGCCGGACCATTCTTTCCCCCGGTGGGAAAAGGATCGTCCGGCCAGTGTGGCATGAAGTCGTGTGTCAATAAATGCTGGCATATTCCGATATGCTCGCAATGGCTTGCGCAGCCTCTTCACGGCTGAGCGTGAGCGGCGGCAGCAGACGCAGGATGTTCGTGCTGGCCGCTCCCGTGAAGATGTGGGCATGATGCACCAGTTCCTGCCGCAGCTGGCGGATGGGGTGGTCAAATTCCACGCCGATCATCAGTCCGCGTCCGCGCACTTCCCTGATCACAGGATTCTTCTCCTGCAGCTTGCACAGTTCGGCAAGCATGTATTCACCCGTTTCGGCCGCATGCTCCACCAAGTGCTCCTGCTCCATCACGTCGAGCACGGCCAGTGCAGCCGTGCAGGCCAGGTGGTTGCCGCCGAAGGTGGTGCCCAGCATGCCGTAGGTGGCTTCAAACTTCGGGCTGATCAGCACCGCCCCCATCGGAAACCCGTTGCCGATGCCCTTGGCACACGTGATGATGTCGGGCCGCACGTCCAGATGCTGGTGGGCAAAGAAGCGGCCGGTGCGTCCGTATCCGCATTGAATCTCGTCGCACACCAGTACCGTTCCGTGGGCATCGCACGCACGGCGCAGTCCCTGCATGAATTCCGCCGTGGCCAGGCGGATGCCGCCCACCCCTTGGATGCATTCCACGATCACGGCCGCCACATCGCCCTTCGCCAGTTCAGCCTCGAAGGCCGCCAAGTCGTTGAGCGGGAGAAACTCCACATGGCCGTTGGCATTGACGGGTGCCACGATGCGCGGATTGTCGGTAGCCTCCACGGCCAGTGAGGTGCGTCCGTGAAAAGCCTTCGATGCAGCCAGCACACGTTTGCGTCCGGTGTGGAAGGAAGCCAGTTTCAGGGCATTCTCATTGGCTTCGGCGCCCGAATTGATCAGAAACAGTTGGTAGTCGGGATAGCCGCAGACCTTTCCCAGCCGTTCGGCCAACTGCTCCTGCAGGGTGTTCACCACCGAGTTGGAGTAGAAACCGAGCGTCTGCAGCTGCTCGCTCAGCATCTGCACGTAGTGCGGATGGCAGTGGCCGATGCTCACCACCGCATGACCTCCGTAGAGGTCGAGATACTCTTGCCCCTTGTCGTCCCACACGTGGCAGCCTTTGCCTTTCACGATGTTGATGTCGAACAGGGGATATACGGGAAATAGATTCATTATTTCTTTGAAGGTTTCTTTGAAGGTTTCTTTGAAGGTTTCTTTGAAGTAAACGGGTAGGCAAGCAGACAAGTGACCGGGGCAGTACCTTTGGGACATTCGCATTTTGAGAAGCCAAAAAACTTCCTCGCCGTCTTGTCCGTAGAATTCAGAATGCCACAGCCTTCAGCTGCAGCCCAGTGTTTTCCTCCAGTCCGAACATGAGATTCATGTTTTGCACCGCCTGGCCCGAGGCTCCCTTCAGCAGATTGTCGATGCACGAGGTGACAAGCAGCTTGTCGCGGTGGCGCTCGGCATGAATCAGACATTTGTTCGTGTTCACCACCTGCTTCAGGTCGATCGGCCGCTCCACATAGTGCGTGAACGAGGCTTCGCTGTAGAAGTCGCGGTAGTAGCTCTCCACCTCCTCAATCGGTTCGTCGCATTTCACCACCATCGTGGCAAAAATGCCTCGCGGAAAGTCGCCCCTGTAGGGAATAAAGTCAATCTCCCCGTCGAAGCTTGGCTGCAGCTGACGGATCGACTGCATGATTTCCGGCACGTGCTGGTGCTCGAAAGCCTTGTAGATGCTCATGTTGCCCGTACGCCACGAGAAGTGAGTGGTGGCCGAAGGCTTCACGCCCGCGCCCGTGCTTCCTGTGATGGCATTCACCGCAATGTCGCCGTGCAGCAGTCCCGCTTCGGCCAGCGGCAGCAGCCCCAACTGGATGCAGGTGGCAAAGCAGCCCGGGTTGGCCACGTGGAGCGCACTCCCGATCTGTGCACGGTTGAGCTCCGGCAGTCCGTACACGTAGTCGTTCTCCTCGGCTGCCAGACGGAAGTCCTGGGCCAGGTCGACGATGCGCACGTCGGCCGGCAGATAGTGTTCGCTGAGAAACTGCATGCTCTTGCCGTGGCCGAAGCAGAAGAACACCACGTCCACCTCGTCGAAGGGCAGTTCGTGCGTGAAGTAGAGGTCCGTTTCGCCCAGCAGGCCTTCGTGCACGTCGCTGAGCAAGTGGCCCGCATGGCTTTCGCTGTTCACAAACACCAGTTCCGCTTCGGGATGGTTGAGCAGCAGGCGGCAGAGTTCGCCGGCCGTGTAGCCGGCGCCGCCGATGATTCCGATTCTGATCATGGGGAAAATGGAGATTTGTCTTTTTTGGGGGAATACATTAGTTGTTCGCCTTTTTGATTCAACGAACATCCGCATCAGGTTATGGAATGGGCGGGCCGAAAGCATCAGTTGGGCTTTCAGCCCGCCCTTGACGAATGCGAAATGAGTACACCAAACTGGACACCCAACTTTTTTTGGGGGGGAGGAGGGGAAAACGTGTTAGGCCTCGTCGGGATGGTTGGCGTAGTACACGCGCAGCGGAGTGCTCAGCACCTTGATGAATCCCTTGGCATCGTCGGCCGTCCAGCCCTTCTGCGTTTCGCCATATTCGCCAAACTTCGTTTTCACCAAGTCGTCCTGGCTCTCCACGCCCACCGTGCTGAATCCCAAGGGGCGCAGCTGCAGGATGACCGTGCCGTTCACGTGACGCTGCGAGCTGGTCAGCATCGCCTCGATGTCGCGCATCACGGGTTCCAGGTACTGGCTTTCGTGCAGAAACATGCCATACCAGTTGGCCACCTGGTCCTTCCAGTACTGCTGCCACTTCGAGAGCGTGTACTTCTCCAGAAACCTGTGCGCCCCGATGATCAAGGCCGGGGCGGCAGCCTCAAATCCCACGCGTCCCTTGATGCCGATGATCGTGTCGCCCACGTGCATGTCGCGCCCGATGCCATAGGCCGCACCGATTTCCTCCACCCGGCGGATGCATTCGATCGGGTCATCGTAGCGCGTGCCGTTGATGGCTTTCAGTTCCCCCTGCTCGAAGGTCAGGTGCAGCTCCTCCGTGCCCTCCTTCTTCACCTGCTTCAAGTAGGCCGATTCGGGCAGCCCCTGTGCCGAGTCGAGAATTTCGCCGCCGCAGATGCTCGTGCCCCAGATGCCCACGTTGTAGGAATACTTCAGCTTCGTGAAGTCGGCCTTGAATCCGTGCTGGTTCAGATAGTCCACCTCCTCCTGGCGCGAAAGGTTGCCGTCGCGGGTGAGGGTGATGATTTCCATGTCGGGACACATCACGAGGAAGGTCATGTCGAAGCGCACCTGGTCGTTGCCCGCACCGGTCGAACCGTGGGCAATGGCGTCGGCCCCGATCTCCTTGGCATACTGTGCGATGGCCATGCCCTGGAAAATGCGTTCCGACGACACGCTGATGGGGTAGACGTTGTTGCGCAGCACATTGCCGTAGACCATGTACTTGAGGCTCTTCTCGTAGTAGTCGTGCGTCACGTCGAGCGTCACATACTTCTTTGCGCCCAGCTTGTAGGCATTCTCCTCGTTCGTCCGAAGCTGTTCCTCGGAGAATCCGCCCGTGTTGGCACAGGCCGCATATACTTCATATCCTTTTTCTTTGGCCAGATACATCACCGTGTACGACGTGTCGAGTCCGCCGCTGAAGGCCACAACTACTTTCTTCATAGTCCGTTCGTTTTGTGTAAGGGGGTTAATGGGGTGGGGGAATGGTGGGGAAATCCGCCGTGGAGCGTTTCACTCGTGCGAGTGAATGAAGTCGATCACGTCCTGCGGAATCTGCACGGGCAGCGGTGCATCGGGATGGCGGGCAGGGTCGAACAGCATGCCCGTGCACACGCAGTACTTCCGGTTCGTTCTTGCCAGCACGTCGCAGTTGATGCAGCAGGGCTGTTCGGGCGTGCCGCATCCCTTCCAGTACTCGTCGTCCTGCGTCAGTTCGCTGAAGGGCACCGGCACATAGCCCAGCGAGGTGTTGATGCGCATCACCGCTCCCGAGCTGGTCAGTCCGAAAATCTTGGCTTGCGGCCAGCGCACACGGCTCAGCGAGAAGGCCAACCGCTTGATGCGTGTGGCCAGATGGTGGCCGCGGAACTTGGGCACCACGATCAGGCCCGAGTTGGCCACATACTGCTTGTTCTCCCAGCTTTCGATGTAGCAGAACCCGGCAAACTCCTCGCCGTAGAGGGCGATGATGGCCTTGCGTTCCTTCATTTTCGTGGCCACATACTCGTGCGTGCGGCTGGCAATGCCCGAACCGCGCACCTTGGCTGCATCGGTAATGGTCTGCAGAATGGTGTCCACATATTTCTCGTGTGAGGCATCGGCCACCATCACCTGGATGCCGTCGTCATATTCTTCCATAGTCGTTCAGTCTGTTTGAGGCCGGGGAGGAACAGCTCCATGAACGGGTTATCCACAGGAGTTATCCACAGGAGTTATCCACATCCGTCGGCTTGTAGTTCTGGATTGTTTTCAGCTGTGTCTCAGAGCACTACGCTCTTGATGGCCGGCACCACGGTGGCCAGCTCGTCGATGAAGTCCTGGCGGCTCACCCCCTCGGCCATGATGAGCAGGATGGTGTCGTCGCCGGCAATGGTGCCGATCACGTTGCTCAGCTTGTGGGCATCGATGTCGGAGGCCAGTCCGCTGGCATATCCGGCCCGGGTGTGCATCACGGCCAGGTTGCCCGAGAAGTCGATGCGTTCAAATCCTGAGTTGCGCAGGAAGTGCGGCACCACCTGCGGCTGCACCGTGCGCTTGTAGAGCGGGTTTTCGGGCAGCACGTAGCGATAGCCCTCGGGCGTGATCACCTTCATGGCGCGCATCTTGGCCAAGTCGCGCGAGAGGGTGGCCTGCGTCACCTTCTGCCCGTTTCGCTCCAGCTCTTTCAGAATGTCCTCGTGACTGCCGAGTGCTGCACTCGCCAGAATCACGCGGAGCACTTCCATGCGTTTGAATCGATCATTCATACGTGTCTGATTGTATATTTATTTGGATTGATGCGGCAAAGGTAGTGAATATTTTCTTATTATGCGAATATTACGGGAATAAATACGGTGCTTGCCGGAATATTTGCGCGACTGTGTGCATAAAACGTGCAAATATGCGTGATCGCGCCGCCCGCCTTCGCGCAACAAAAAGGCGGTGGAGCGCCGTCCGCAACTCGTGCGAACGGTCGTTCCACCGCCTCTTCTTGGGTGATTGTGTGTGGGCCAGGGCGTTCGTCCCGGCCTCAAGGGAGGGTTAGCCTTCGATCAGGTCGTGCCCCGTCATGTCGGCCGGCTGCTCCAGGCCCATGATGTGCAGGATGGAGGGAGCCACGTCGGCCAGCACGCCGTCCTTCACCTTGGCGTTCTTGTTCTCCGTCACGTAGATGAAGGGCACGGGGTTGAGCGAGTGAGCCGTGTTGGGTGTGCCATCGGGGTTCTCGGCGTTGTCGGCATTGCCGTGGTCGGCAATGATCACCGTTTCGTAGCCCACCTCGTTGGCAGCCGTCACCACGTCCTTCACGCAGCTGTCCACAGCCTGCACGGCCTTCCAGATGGCATCGTACACGCCCGTGTGGCCCACCATGTCGCCGTTGGCGAAGTTCACCACGATGAAGTCATACTTGTTCTCCTTGATGGCAGCCACGAGCTTGTCCTTCACCTCGTAGGCCGACATTTCCGGCTGCAGGTCGTAGGTAGCCACCTTCGGCGAAGCCACGAGAATGCGGTCCTCGCCCTCGTAGGGAGTTTCGCGGCCGCCGTTGAAGAAGAAGGTCACGTGGGCATACTTCTCCGTTTCGGCCGTGTGGAGCTGTTTGAGTCCCTTCTTCGAGAGATATTCGCCCAGCGTGTCCTGCACGTTCTCCTTCGGGAAGAGGATGTGCACGCCCTTGAACGAGGCATCGTAGGGAGTCATGCAGTAGTACTGCAGTCCGGGGATGGTGTGCATGCCTTCCTCGGGCATGTCCTGCTGCGTGAGCACCTGGGTGAGTTCCTTGGCGCGGTCGTTGCGGTAGTTGAAGAAGATCACCACATCGCCTTCCTTGATGCGTCCGTCCACATTGGCGTTCACCAGCGGTTCCATGAATTCGTCGGTGTTCTTGTGATCCTCGGAGTCAGAGTCGTAGCAGCTCTGCACGCCTTCCACCATGTCGCTCACCTGACGTCCCTTGCCTTCCACCAGCTGGTCGTAAGCCAGCTTCACGCGGTTCCAGCGCTTGTCGCGGTCCATGGCGTAGAAGCGGCCGATGATGCTGGCGATGTGTGCGCCGTTGTCGTCGCACACCTTCTGCAGGTCGGCAATGAATCCCTTGCCGCTCTTCGGGTCGGTGTCACGTCCGTCCATGAAGCAGTGCACGTAGGTGTTCTCGGCCACGCCGTATTCCTTGGCAATCTCCACCAGCTTGAACAGGTGGGCCAGCGATGAGTGCACACCGCCGGTGGAGGTGAGGCCCATGAGGTGGAGTCCCTTGCCGTTCTTCTGGGCATATTCGTAGGCCGAAACGATTTCCGGGTTCTTGAGGATGCTGCCGTCGGCGCAGGCACGGTTGATCTTCACGAGGTCCTGGTAGACGATGCGTCCGGCACCGATGTTGAGGTGGCCCACTTCCGAGTTGCCCATCTGTCCGTCGGGCAGACCCACGTTCTCGCCGCAGGTGAGCAGCTGCGAGTGGGGATAGGTTGCGTTGAGGTGGTCCATGAAGGGGGTGGGAGCCTGGAAGATGACATCGCCGTGGTCGTGCTTGCCGATGCCCCATCCGTCAAGAATCATGAGGAGAGCTTTCTTTGCCATTGTGTTCTTGTTGTGAATATGTTTGTATGTTGTTGTTTGTTCGTCTTTCTTGGGGCTGCTGCATGGGGGCGATTGCCCTTGGAATAGTCCGATGAGCTTGGCCTGTGGAAAACTTGCTGCAAAGTTACGGAAAATCTCTCAACCTTTCCACAGCTGTGCCTCCGATTCTGTTTCCGCTGCTGCTTTTTGCTTTCTGCGTTGCTCGGCAGGCTGCCTGCTTCACGCGCGCGCGTATACAGCGCAATGCGTTTTCTTGCTTTCATCTGTCATCCGCAGGCTGAAATGATAGAATCTGCGAATGTGTTCTGTCAGCGCTCAATTTGATGTTGCAAGGTTGCTGTCACTCTGTCATCTTGCTGTCATTTTGGGCTGCTGGGGTGGATTCTTTACGGTACCGCGGTGGTGTTTTTACGGTACCGCGGTGGTGTTTTTACGGTACCGTGGTGGTGTTTTTACGGTACCGTGGTGGAATTTGAAAAAGTCTGGGACTTTTTCTCACGCTACCATGGTTTCGTAAACACGCTTTTGTGTGTGATGACAGATGAAAGCAAATAGTGCAATTCCCCCTGTAATGCGCGCGCGTTACGCGCGAGGATTCGTGTCAGCTTTTACTTTCTGCCGCTATGGAATTTGGGGAGCCGCGGCTTCCCAGCCGCGGGCTCGATGATGTTTTTGTTTTTCCGCTAAGGGCCGCTAAGGGCCGCGAAGACCATGCGGCGAATGTATTTCCGCAAAGGGCCCAAGGACCACAAAGAAACGCGAAGCCATGCGGCTGGGTGCTTACCACGAAGGGACACGAAGAAACACGAAGACCATGCGGGGAATGTATTTCCACGAAGGGCCCAAGGGCCACAAAGAAACACGAAGCCATGCGGATTGTCTTTAACACGAAGAGTCGCTAAGGGCAGCGAAGACCATACGGCTGGGCGTATAAGTAGGTGTTCAGAATTATTTTATAGTATCTCACTCTGATTACTTTCAGCT
>DAIRWG010000112.1:0-9172 GCA_036802405.1 Alloprevotella sp. | reverse complement strand
CATTCGGATGCTCGTTGAATCAATAATGCGAACAACAAACTGTACACTCTATCAAACAACTTAAATACCCCTATTCCTATGTTCAAATCATTCCTTTCCAAAATGCTCCTCGTGCTCTCCTTGGCGTTTTGCGCCGGAGTGGCCGATGCTTCAGCCCAAGGCATTCTGAAGAAATTGAAAGATACTGTGAAAAGTATCGGCAGCGACACCGAAGAAGTGGAAGAAACGCCCTCCGACACCACGGCCAACAAGATCAAGAAGGACGACATCCCCCTCTACCATTGCGAGCTGGTCTATCTGAAGGACCAGAACGGCAACGACGTGCTCAATGCCGACGGCACGAAGGCCTACCGCGTCTATCTGGTCAACCAGAAGGGCCAGAAGGTGACCCAGGAGGCAGCTGCTGCCCAGCAAAAGCAGATCAGGAAGTCCGTATTTGCCATTGCAGCCAAAGCGGCAGCAGGTGGCCTGGCCGGTGGTCTGTCGGGCAAAGATGTCAAGAGCGTATTTATCGGCATTGCGGCCGGATTGGGCATGAGTGTGGACGACATCGTCACCATTGTCAATCTTAAGAAAGACGTCAAAAAGCAGCAGAAGGTGCTTGAGGCTTACAAGAAATCCTTCGACGAGGAGGGCAAGCCCTTGCAGGCTTCCGTTGACCCCACCAAGATCAAGGACCTCGACATCACCACCAAGAATGCCGTGAGCGAAACGGCCGAAAAGCTGAAGGACGAGCTCCTCACCGAAGCCCCGACCAACGAGTCGATCGATGCCCTGATCGGTGCCGTGACCGAAGGCTGATGCTTGTGTCGGCCAAGTATGGCGAAAATCCGCTTTGTAGTATCCGCTATATTTACTGACTGCGGTACGGTTCCATTCCCGCAATGGAGCCGTACCGCAGTTGTTTTGTTTCTGGGAATGGCTGAGACATTGATGCCGTTTTCAAGGCAATATGTGCATACGTATGTTTCGGGTGGTTAGCACAAGGGACCACAAAAAGGCACGAATTTATACGCACGATTTCCGGCCCGATGCGTGCGCGTTTGCATCCGTTTTTCTAAATTTGCATTTGAAACAACGAACCACCTACCTTCCATCCTGCCATTATGGAAAAACCATACCGACACCTCCAGCGCGGCCCGCATTTCATCCGCCAGTCAGTGGCCTGCCTCCTGCTTGCCCTCCCCGCAAGCCTGCAGGCCCAAAGGATCGAACCACTCCACCCCGACAGCCTCCGCCTGTCGGGAGCCTTGCGCATGGTCGAACCCTCCACCCTCAAGCAAGGCGTGGTCAACAACGCCCTCGATGCCCTCAACGGGCAAACGGCCGGCGTGAGCGTCACCACCAACGGGTTCGACCGCATCGCCATGCTCAACTCCGTGCGTGTGCGCGGCACCACCTCCATCACCGGCGGCAACGATCCCCTCGTCGTGATCGACGGCGTCACCTCCGATGTGGCCACGCTGGCCACCATCTATCCGGCCGACATCGAAAGTTTCACCGTGCTGAAAAATGCCTCCGAAACAGCCCTCTACGGTTCGCGCGGAGCCTCCGGCGTCATTCAGGTCACCACGAAGAAAGGCACCGGCCGCGGTTTCCAGATTTCCTATGAAGGCAACTACGGGTTGGAATCCATGTACAAGTCGATGCCCATGCTCAATGCCGCCGAGTATGTGGCCGCCGCACGCCGCTTCAGCCTGGACTATTCCGACAAAGGCTTTGACACCGATTTCCACAAAGCCATGACGCGCACAGGGCAGGTGCAAAACCACTACCTAGCCTTCAGCGGCGGCACCCCGCAGAGCAACTACCGCGCCTCGTTCGGCTACATCGACCGCCGCACCATCATCCGCACCAAGGGCTACCGCAACCTCGTGGCCAAGATCGATGCCTCGCAGCATGCCTTCGACGGACGGCTGACGGGCGATTTCGGCGTGTACGGATCCTCCTGGCGCAACGACGACATCTTCGATCCGCAGGCCCTCTTCTACTCGGCCGATGCCATGAACCCCACCTATCCCTACGACCGCGAGAACGGCAGCTGGGTGAAAAACGGCGCTGCCTCGCAGATCAATCCGCCCGGTGCCCTGCTGCATGAGCGCAACGACACGCGCAACCTCCATTTCAATGCCCACCTCAAGGTGGATTATGCCCTCATGCCCGACCTGCGGCTGAGTGCTTTCGGTTCCTATTCCTACACATCGAACGAGAACGACCAGTTCTGTCCCACCTGGGTGTGGGCCCAAGGCCATCTCTACCGCGGCGAGCAGAAGAGCGAGGACTGGCTCGGCAGCCTCACCCTGCACTACGCCCACACCTGGGGGCAGCATGCCCTGCAAGCCATGGCCGGGGCCGAAGGCCAGCGCACGCCACGCTCCGCCTTCTGGACCTATGCCAAAGGTATCACTACCAACGACATGGGCTACGACAACATCGGGGCCGCGGCCTCGCGCCCTTACGGTGGCACCGACAGCAGCCGTGAGGACCCTTCGCTGGCATCCGTCATGGGCAATGTGAACTACACGCTGCTCCGCCGCTACCAAGTGGCGCTCTCGCTCCGTGCCGACGGCAGCTCGATGGTGGGGGCCGACCACACTTGGGGCTTCTTCCCCTCTGTTTCCGCCCGTTGGGATGTGAAGCAGGAGCCTTGGCTGCGCAACGCCAAGGCCCTGTCGATGCTTCAGGTGCGCACCGGCTACGGACGTTCGGGCAACCTCGGTGCCATCAGTTCCTTCACCACCCTCAACACCGTGCGCCAGCTCGGCATCGTTTCCGTCAACAGTTCGCCCACCGTCACGATGGGCCAGATTCGCAACAACAACCCCGACCTCAAGTGGGAAACCCGTGCCACCTTCAACGTGGGGGCTGACCTCGGATTCTGGAACAACCGCCTCGTGCTCACGGCCGAGTACTACTACTCCAAGACCACCGACATGCTCTATGCCTACGATGTGCCCGTGCCACCTTTTGCCTTCGACAAGCTCTTGGCCAACATCGGATCGATGAGCAATGAAGGCCTCGAACTCGGCCTCTTCCTGCAACCCGTGGCGCGCAAGGACATGGAGCTGAACGTCAGCGTCAACCTGGCTTGGCAGAAGAACAAGCTCCTCTCGCTCAGCGGCCACTACCGGGGCATGACGATGACCGCCCCCACCATCAAGGCCATCGGCGCGCTCTCGGGAGCCGGGCAGCACGGGGGCTACAACAATGTGCTCTATCAGGTGGTGGGCCAGCCGCTCGGCGTGTTCTATCTGCCCCACTGCCGCGGACTGGTGCCCGACGGCAACGGGCACAACCGCTACGACTTGGCCGATCTCAACGGCGATGGGGTGGTGGACCTCAGCGATGGCGGCGACCGCTACATCGCGGGGCAGGCCACGCCCAAGGTGACTCTCGGATCGAACCTCAGTTTCCGCTACCGCAATGCCTACGTGTCGCTGCAGATGAACGGTGCCTTCGGCCACAAGATTTTCAACGGCACCGGCCTGGCCTATACCAACCTGTCGAGTTTTCCCGACTACAATGTGCTCAAGGGTGCTCCCGAAAAGAACATCGTCGACCAGAACGTGTCGGACTATTGGCTCGAAAGGGGCGACTACCTCAACTTCGAGTATCTCACCCTGGGCTACGACATACCCCTCCGTGCCACCGCCCCCATCCGGTCGCTGCGCGTGGCGGCCAGCGTGCACAACCTGGCCACGATTACTGCTTATAGCGGACTCACCCCGATGGTCAACTCCTATGTGCTCAACAGCACCATGGGTATTGACGACAAGCGCACCTATCCCCTCTACCGCACCTATTCCCTCGGACTGAGCATACAGTTCTAAACATTAATCCATTCCATCCCATGAAACGTTTCCACTGGCTCATCGTTCTCCTCGCTTCCTTCGCTTTCGCCTCCTGTCTGGACGAAAATCCCAAGGACCAGATCGACGAAGGCCAACTCTATACTTCGGCTTCCGACATCTATGTGCACGCCGTGTCATCGCTCTACAACTACATCGGCGGCGCCAACGAAAGCGAGGGGCTGCAAGGCACCTGCCGCGGCGTGTACGACTACAACACCCTCACCACCGATGAGGCCATCATTCCCATCCGTGGCGGCGACTGGTACGACGGCGGATTCTGGAACGCCCTCTACCAGCACCGATGGACGCCCGACGACGAATCGCTCTACGACACCTGGTGCTACCTCTACAAGGTCATCCTTCTGGCCAACCATTCGCTAGATGTGATCGGGGAGCACCAGTTGCTCCTCACTCCCGATCAAAGCCAGGCCTACCAAGCCGAAGTGCGCGCGGTGCGCGCCTTGTTCTACTACGAGGCATTCGACCTCTTCGGCCGTGTGCCGCTGGTACTGACCGCAGGCGAGATTCCCCAAGCCGAAGCCCCGTTGGCTGCCGGCCCCGACGTGCTCCGTCCGAAGCAGTCGGAGCGTAGCCAGGTGTATCGCTTCGTGGTGGGCGAACTGCAAAGCGTGCTGCCCCTGCTGCCCGATGCGCCCAGCCAGCGTGAGGGCAACCACTACGGACGCATCACGCGCCCCGTGGCCCACTTCCTGCTGGCCAAGCTGGCGCTCAATGCCGAAGTCTACCTCTACGACCACTGGACGCAGGGCTACGACCATCGCCCCGACGGCAAGCAGGTGTTCTTCGAGGTGGACGGACAGCGCCTCAATGCCTGGGACACCTGCCTGCACTACTGCCGCCTGCTGGCCGACGAAGGCTACACGATGGAGGATGACTATGCCTTCAACTTCAGCACGCACAACGAAACCTCGCGCGAGAACATCTTCACCATACCGATGGACAAGAACCTCTATGCCAACCAGTGCCACTACCTCTTCCGTTCCTATCACTATGCCCACGGCGGTGCGCTGGGGTGGGGGAGTGAGAACGGCACCTGTGCCACCATCTCGACCATGAAGGCCAACCACTACGGCGAAGCCGACGAGGACGCCCGCTGCCGCACCAACTTCGTGGCAGGGGCGGTCAGGGTGGACGGCAAGCCGATCACTACCGACGGGACCACGCCCCTCGTTTACCAGCCCTTCGAGGTGCGGCAGAATCTCACCAACAGTCCTTACGTCAAGACGGCCGGTGCGCGGATGGGCAAGTACGAAGTCGACCGCACGGCCTATATGGACGGGAAACTCCCGAGCAACGACCTGGTGCTTTTCCGCTATGCCGATGCCTTGCTCATGGAGGCCGAGGCCCTTGTGCGCAACGGTGCCGACGGCAGCGAGCCGCTCAATGCCGTGCGTTCGCGCGTGGGCATGCCTGCACGGGCGGCCACGCTTCCCGACATTCTCGACGAACGTTTGCTCGAGCTCGTGTGGGAAGGATGGCGGAGGCAGGATCTTGTGCGCTTCGGCCGCTTCACCACGGCCTACGACCTGCGGCAGCCCCTTGAGGGGGAATCGTCGGGCTACACCACCGTCTTCCCCATTCCCCGGAAATGCATCGAACTCAATCCCAACCTGACGCAGAATCCCGGTTATTGACGCGGTGCGGCCACACAAGGCCGGTCGGAATCATTCTCACACGGATGTCCGTTGCATCATCGATGAGGCAGTCCGATTTGGTGTAGTCATTTAGCATGCGTCAAGGGCGGGCTGAAAGCAGCAGCTGTTGCTTTCAGCCCGTCCATTCTTCGGCGCGTCGTGCTCAACCCTATCGGGGAAAATCGTGCCATGCTCCTACCTTGTGGCCTAACTTGACGGACTATTGTTCCCTGATTTTTTGATTTTCTGAACTTCCCGTTCGCGCATTTCCTTGTGTTTGAAAAAAATGTGCCACAAACCATTCGCAATTGCTTGGCTAATCCGTAATAAAGTCGTAACTTTGCAGCCCGTAAGGCGTAGTGTACACCTTCGAATTCATCCGCAAAAGAAAAAATACAATATAACAATAAAAATATACAACAATGCCTACTATTCAACAATTGGTAAGAAAGGGCAGAAGCGTAGCAGCCGATAAGAGCAAGTCGCCTGCCCTTGATTCTTGCCCCCAGCGTCGTGGCGTTTGTGTGCGTGTGTATACCACCACACCGAAGAAGCCTAACTCAGCAATGCGTAAGGTGGCTCGTGTGCGCCTGACCAACTCCAAGGAGGTGAACTCCTACATCCCCGGTGAAGGTCACAACCTGCAGGAGCACAGCATCGTGCTTGTGCGCGGTGGTCGTGTGAAGGACCTCCCCGGTGTGCGTTACCACATCGTTCGCGGTACTTTGGATACTGCCGGCGTGGCCAACCGCACCCAGCGCCGTTCGAAGTACGGTGCAAAGCGTCCCAAGGCCGCTAAGAAGTAATCACGGCAACCAGCGGATTGCAGGTGTGTGAATCACCGACAACGGAGAACGGGAAATTTTTCTTTCGACGGTTCACACATTTGTAATCCCAGCCGTTTAACTTTGCAAGCGATTCGGTGAATGTGCTCCCTTGCAAAGCCCTTGGCGCAGCAATGCGTGGCACAGTCACACAATCCCCCTTTTACAACATATTTATTTACCGTTGGTTTGCACAAGGTTGAGTAAGCGTCCGGTCGCGGAGCTGAAGAACTGACATTGCAGCCCTAACAAAACCAAACTCTCACAATGAGAAAAGCAAAACCCAAGAAGCGTGTGATCCTTCCGGATCCCGTGTTCGGAGACCAGAAGGTGTCCAAGTTCGTGAACCACTTGATGTATGACGGCAAGAAGAGCATCTCTTACGAAATCTTCTACAAGGCCCTCGAGCTCGTAGGCGAGAAGATGAAGGATCAGGAGAAGTCAGCTCTCGAAATCTGGAAGGCCGCCCTCGACAAGGTGACTCCCCAGGTGGAGGTGAAGAGCCGTCGTATCGGTGGTGCCACTTTCCAGGTGCCTACTGAAATCCGTCCCGACCGCAAGGAGAGCGTTTCGATGAAGAACATGATCAACTTCGCCCGCAAGCGTGGCGGCAAGACAATGGCCGACAAGCTCGCTGCTGAGATCATGGACGCATACAACGAGCAGGGTGGTGCCTTCAAGCGTAAGGAAGACATGCACCGCATGGCTGAGGCTAACCGTGCATTCGCTCACTTCAGATTCTAATCCGAGACTACACACAACATACAACGATGGCAAAACACGATTTACATTTGACTCGTAATATCGGTATCATGGCTCACATCGATGCCGGTAAGACCACCACTTCTGAGCGTATCCTGTTCTACACGGGTAAGACTCACAAGATTGGCGAGGTGCACGATGGTGGCGCTACCATGGACTGGATGGCCCAGGAGCAGGAGCGCGGTATCACCATTACTTCTGCAGCCACCACCTGCTTCTGGAACTGGAACGGTAACCAGTACAAGTTCAATTTGATTGACACTCCGGGACACGTGGACTTCACTGCCGAGGTAGAGCGTTCTCTCCGTGTGCTCGACGGCGCTGTGGCAACCTACTGCGCTGTGGGTGGTGTAGAGCCTCAGTCTGAAACCGTTTGGCGTCAGGCTGACAAGTACAACGTGCCTCGTATCGGTTACGTGAACAAGATGGACCGCTCTGGTGCCGACTTCTTCGAAGTGGTGCGTCAGATGAAGGACATCCTCGGTGCTCACCCCGTGGTTCTCTCCATCCCTATCGGTGCTGAAGAGAAGTTCAAGGGTATTGTTGACCTCATCAAGATGAAGGCCATCCTTTGGCACGACGAGACCATGGGTGCAGAATACGAAGTGGACGACATTCCCGCCGAGCTTCAGGACGAGGCTCAGGAGTGGCACGACAAACTCGTGGAAGCTGCCGCTGAGTGCGACGAAGCCCTCATGGACAAGTTCTTCGAGGATCCCTCTTCCATCACGGAAGAAGAGCTCATCGCTGCCATCCGCAAGGGTACCCTCTCCATGGACATCGTGCCCATGACGCAGGGTTCTTCCTTCAAGAACAAGGGCGTTCAGACGCTGCTCGACTACGTGTGTATGTTCCTCCCCTCTCCCCTCGACACTCCCAACATCGTGGGTACGAACCCCGAGACCGGCGAAGAGGAAGACCGTCGCCCGAGCGAAGACGAGCACACTTCTGCCCTCGCATTCAAGATAGCTACCGACCCCTATGTGGGCCGTCTCACCTTCTTCCGCGTTTACTCCGGTAAGATTGCCGCTGGTTCTTACGTTTACAACACCCGCTCTCGCAAGAAGGAGCGCGTGAGCCGTCTGTTCCAGATGCACTCCAACCACCAGAATCCGGTGGAGGAAATCAGCGCCGGTGACATCGGTGCAGGTGTAGGTTTCAAGGATATCCACACGGGTGATACCCTCTGCGACGAGGATGCACCCATCGTGCTGGAGTCCATGGACTTCCCCGATCCCGTGATCGGTATCGCCGTTGAGCCTAAGACTCAGAAGGACCTCGACAAGCTCTCTCAGGGCTTGGCCAAGTTGGCTGAGGAAGATCCTACCTTCACGGTGAAGACTGACGAGCAGAGCGGCCAGACCGTGATCAGCGGTATGGGTGAGCTTCACCTCGACATCATCATCGACCGTCTGAAGCGTGAGTTCAAGGTGGAGTGCAACCAGGGTAAGCCCCAGGTGAACTACAAGGAAGCCATCACCAAGACTGTGAACCTCCGCGAGGTGTACAAGAAGCAGTCGGGTGGTCGTGGTAAGTTTGCCGACATCATCGTGAACGTGGGTCCTGTGGACGAAGACTTCAAGGAAGGCGGTCTGCAGTTCGTGAACAAGGTGACTGGCGGTAACATTCCTAAGGAATTCATCCCCTCTGTGCAGAAGGGCTTCGAAAACGCCATGAAGAGCGGTGTGCTCGGCGGATTCCCCCTCGACAGCCTCAAGGTTGAGCTTCTCGACGGTTCGTTCCACCCCGTGGACTCCGATCAGCTCTCCTTTGAAATCGCTGCCCTTCAGGCTTACAAGAACGCTTGCGCACAGGCTGGCCCCGTGCTCATGGAGCCCATCATGAAGCTCGAAGTGGTTACTCCTGAGGAGAACATGGGTGACGTGATTGGCGACTTGAACAAGCGTCGCGGACAGGTGGAAGGCATGGAAAGCAGCCGCAGCGGTGCACGCATCGTGAAGGCTATGGTGCCTCTGGCAGAAATGTTCGGCTATGTGACCGCTCTCCGTACGATCACTTCCGGCCGTGCCACCAGCTCCATGCAGTACGACCACCACGCTCCTGTTTCTTCCAGCATCGC
>DAIRWG010000111.1:0-9306 GCA_036802405.1 Alloprevotella sp. | reverse complement strand
GCTGAAAGTAATCAGAGTGAGATAATATAAAATAATTCTGAACACCTACTTATAATCGCACTCTTATATATGGGGTGTGCACACGTCCTTCGCTTTATTCTTCTTTCCGTTCCTGCAGCCAATGGAAGAGTTGCTGCAGTTCGGTGGGGGAGAGTGAATCGAGTGGGGTGTTGGTGAACGTGTGGTGCATGCATGAGGCATGGCACTCCATGCGGTGGATGGCCATGCGTAGTATGCGGTCGTGGTCGAAGGCCAATGGCGGGATGCCGTTGAGGGCAAACCATTGGGCCTTGGCCGCATCGTCGGCGGCCTTCGCTTGCTGGAGCGGCACCAGGGCATAGTGGGCTATGGTGATGACCCGTCCGCGCGGGTCGCGCTGGGGACTGCTGAAGGTGTGGAGCTGGTGCACGCGGATGCCCGTCAGCCCCGTTTCTTCCTCCAGTTCGCGCAAGGCACCTTGCTCGGCCGGTTCATCCATGTTGAGGAATCCGCCGGGAAAGGCCCAATGGCCTTTGAAGGGGTCGTTGGCGCGTTCGATGAGCAGCAGTTTCAGGCCTTCGGCATCGAAGCCGAAAATCACGCAGTCCGTTGTCACGCTGGGGCGCGGATAGCGGTAGTGGTAGGGGAGTGGATCGGGCATGGTTGGTGAGGATGAATGATTCTTGCATGAGAGGAGCAGCGGCTCGGCATAGTGCTCAAGCTGGGCTTGGCGTTCTGCCTTGGCCTTGCACCATCTTGGCCGCAAAGGTGCACATTTCTGTGCAAAAGGGCAAGTGTTCGTTCAATGAAAATTCAGGTTGTTAGATATGCATTTTCTCAAACTATTCTTGCTGTCGGGCTTGAGCGGCCTGATGGCGGTCCCGTTGGGGGCCTGTTCGCGCCGTCCGGCTGCTTCCGGGATGGGCGCGTGTGCGGCGGCCACATCGCAGCCTGCAGCCGTGGCACAGCAGCCGAAGGCCGAGGCCGACCGTGTGCTTGCGCATTGGCGGGCTGGAACGGTGGTGGCCGACAGCGTGGTGTGCCGTGTGGGGCGTGAACGGTGTTTCCGCATTTGCCCGATCGACGATGCCACCTTTCGCCGCATGCAGGGACGCAGCTACAAGGAGGGTTGCCCTGTGCCGAGATCGGATCTTCGCTTGCTGCATGTGCTTCACCGCAACGAGCAGGGTCAGACGCAGCTGGGTGAACTGGTGTGCCACCGCGATGTGGCATCCGACTTGGTGAGCATCTTCCGCCAGCTCTACGAGGCTGGCTACGTGGTGAGCCGCATGGTGCTGGTGGACGACTACGGTGCCGACGACGAGCGGTCGATGACGGCCAACAACACCACTTGCTTCAACTTCCGCGCAGTGGCTGGCACGAAGGTGCTTTCGAAGCACAGCATGGGCCGGGCCGTCGATCTCAATCCGCTGCGCAACCCCATGGTGAAGCGTGGGGCTGACGGGCGGATGCGGGTGAGTCCGAAGGCGGGCAGTGCCTATGCCGACCGCTCGCGCCGTTTCGCCCAGCGCATCGACCGTTCCGACCTGGCCTACCGCCTGTTCACGGCCCATGGGTTTCGGTGGGGAGGAGGCTGGCGCAGCCTCAAGGACTATCAGCATTTTGAGAAATAGCTTCCGCAAGGATTCCGCTCGTGTAAGCCCTCAGTCACGGAAAAAGGCACGTTGCCCGCACGTCCCGTCTTGATCGGGAGTCGTGGTGGGCATCGTGCCTTTTTGTTGTGATGGGAGGCGTTTCGCCCCCGTGTGATCAGAAGTTGTAGAGCAGACCGAAGTTGAGGGAGTTGCCGCTCAACTCAAATCCGAATCCCTTCTCGCCGTAGGGGCTGAGGGAAGAACCGTCTTTCTGGATGTAAGCATCGTCGGCATCGCGGTAGCCGAGGAAGCCGCAGTGAGCCACGAAGTCGAGCTTCTTGGTGAGGCTTACCTTGAGGCCCGGGGCCACACCCACGCGCCAAGCCGTGTTGGCATCGCTGGCATCGCCGTCGCGGAACTTCGTCTTGTAAGTGGCCACACCGGCAGTCACATCGAGGAAGAGCTTCACCGGACCGAACTCCACAAAGCTCCAGCGGGCATAGGGATCCACTTCGAAGGCATTCACCTTCCAGCCGCTCTGGTAGTTGTGGGCATAGCCGATGCCGATGCCGAGGTCCCATTTGTCGGAGAGGACGTAGCCCACTTCCGGATTGATCGTAAACTGAGTGTGGTTGGCATCGGAGTTGCGCCATGCGCCTACTTCGCCACCGAGGTAAACCTGTGCACTTGCCGTAAGGGAAACGAGTGCCACTGCAATCATGAGTAAGAACTTCTTCATCATGCGTGTTGTACTTTTTGGGGTTGTAAATTGTACTGTTTGTTTCGTTCTTGTCGTCAGCCACCCAGGATTGTCGGGCAAGCCGTGGGCGGCTGACTTCGTTTTTGACGTTGCAAATTTAAGGGAAAATGTGCTATCCGTCCCAGCAAGTCTGTGGTTTTTTAACGGCAAAAGGAGTTTTGGAACAATTTTAGAGGGTAATTTAACAACGGGGGCAGTTTCCTCACATGTTTTCGATTTCCTCCTCGTCGCGTTCCATGATGCTGGCAGCCAGGCAGTCGGCCGTGTGGATGATCATCACAAGCGGGTAGAGCGAGTGGGCCGTGTCGTAGTTGCGCTGGTCCTCGAAGGAGTTCATGTTCACGCCCCAGGGGCCCATGTGCCAGCGGATGGCCAGCATTTCGTCGTCGCTCAGTTCGAGTCCGTCGCAGAGGAGCAGCACGAGCGACTTTTCGCCGTGGCCCATGGGAAACTTCTTGTAGCTCACCTTGTAGCCCGGCACGTCCTCCCACACGCCCATGGCGTTCTTCTTGCGCTTGAGTGTGGGGTAGTACACGTCCATCTTGCACACATCGTGCAGCAGGCTGGCAATGATGACGCTCTCGCGCTGCACTTCCTTCTCCAGCGTGGGTTCCACTTTCTTCATGCCTTCCCACACGGCCAGTGCGGCCTTGCAGGTGTTGAGCGAGTGCAGCACGAGGCCGCCCGGCACGTTCAGGTGGTGTCCGGCCGATGCCGGTGCGGTGAAAAATCCGTTCTGCTCGAGGTCCTCGATCACGTCGTCCATGCCGCCGCGCTTGGTGGAACGGAGCAGTTCGATGAATTCATTCTTGTAGGGGGTGATGTCTATGTCCATTGGGTGTGTATGTGGGTGTGTTTATATTTATATTTGAGTGATATCATTTGCTGCGCACCTCGCCCAGCATCTTCTGCAGGCGCTGCAGCACCTTGGGGTGTGAGGCACTCACGTCGGTGCCCTCGTAGCCGGAGGAGCGCAGGTCGTAGAGCTGTGGGGTGGGGCAGTTGCCCGTTTCGATTTTCGGTCCCCAGGTGATCATGGGGCCGCCGTCGCAGGGCGGGATGTATTTCCACTGCTGGGTGCGGAGCGTGAGGTTGCGGTTCGATGCCATGCTCACGGCATAGGGGCGCGGCATCTGGTCGATGCCGAGCCAGGTGCTCAGGTGGTCCTGGCTGTCGGGTGCGGCCCCGTCGGGCATTTTTGCCCCCACGAGTGCGGCCAGCGTGGCCGGCACGTCAATGAGCGAACCGAGTGCGTCCGATGTGGCGGGCTGCTTGATGCCCCGCGGCCAGTAGGCAATGAAGGGCACGGCACTGCCCGCTTCGAAGGAACTGTACTTGCCGCCGCGGAAGGGCCCGCTCGGCCGGTGGTCGCCGGCCAGCTCGATGGCCCGGTCGTCATATCCGTCGTCGAGCACGGGGCCGTTGTCGGAAGTGAGGAGGATGAGCGTGTTGTCGGCCAGTCCCATGCGTTGCAGTGCTTCGCCGATCTGCTTCACCGTCCAGTCGAACTGCAGGATGGCCTCGCCGCGCAGCCCCATCGGGCTCTTGCCTCGGAATCGCTCGTGCGGCTGGCGCGGCACGTGCACGTCGTTGGTGCACAGATACATGAAGAACGGGGTGCGCCTGTTGGCCTCGATGAAGCGCACGGCATGTGCCACGATGCTGTCGGCAATGTCTTCGTCGCGCCAGAGGGCATGTCCGCCGCCTTTCATGTATCCGATGCGCGAAATGCCGTTCACGATGCTCATGTCGTGGCCGTGGCTCGGGCGCTGCTTGGTGAGCAGCTCGGGGTTGAGCCGTCCGGTGGGCTCGCCGGGGAAGTTGGCCTTGTAGCTCACCTCGATGGGGGCCGAAGCATCGTAGTTGGCCACGTGTCCCTGCTCCACATAGACGCAAGGCACGCGGTCGGCCGTGGCCGCCTGTATGTAGTGGTAGTCAAATCCGATGTCGTGCGGCGTGAGGTCGAGCTGCCCGTTCCAGTCCTGCTGGGCGGTGCGGCTGCCCAGTCCGAGGTGCCATTTGCCGATGGCGGCGGTGGCATAGCCCGCCTGGTGCATGAGGTCGGCCACGGTGGTCTGCTCCGGGCGGATGATCATGCCCGCATTGCCTGCTGCCACATCGGTGCCACGGCGTCGGAAGGGATATTCCCCCGTCAGGATGCCGTAGCGCGAGGGGGTGGAGGTGGAGGCGCAGGCATGCATGTTGGTAAACCGCACACCGTGGGCGGCCAGCGAATCGACGGCCGGCGTGTGCACGCGCTGAGCCCCGTAGCACGAGAGGTCGCCGTAGCCCAAGTCGTCGGCCACGAGCAGAATGATGTTGGGGCGCTGCTTCGTGGCAGCCTTGAGCAAGGCCTGGTTCTTGAGCGGCTGGGCCGTCGTCACCACCGGTGCCGCGGCCAGCAGAGGAAGGATGAATCGTTGCATGATAGGCTGAATGTTTTCTTTGCAACTCCAAAAGTACGAATTAATTGTGGGAAGCATGGGGCGAGCCGAAGGAAAAATCGTAACTTTGTCGTGCCGAAGCACATCAAGTGCGGCATTCGGCCAAAGCTCAACACTCAATTCTCTTTACACCTATGAGTACATTAGAAAAGATTTTTGCTGAAAAGCTCCTTCATGTGAAAGCCATCAAACTGCAGCCCGAGGCCCCCTTCACCTGGGCCAGCGGCTGGAAATCGCCCTTCTACTGCGACAACCGCAAGACGCTCGCCTTCCCCGCGCTGCGCAGTTTCGTGAAGCTCGAGCTGAGCCGCCTCGTGGCCGAAAAGTATCCCGAGGCTGAGGCCGTGGCCGGAGTGGCCACCGGAGCCATTGCCCAGGGTGCCCTTGTGGCCGATGCCCTCGGACTGCCGTTTGCCTATGTGCGTTCGAAACCCAAGGACCACGGCATGACCAACCTCATCGAAGGCGACCTCCAGCCGGGCATGAAGGTGGTGGTGGTGGAAGACCTCATTTCCACCGGCGGTTCCTCGCTCAAGGCCGTGGAAGCGCTCCGCCAGCATGGCTGCGAGGTGATCGGCATGGTGGCCAGCTACACCTATGGCTTCCCCGTGGCCGAAGAAGCATTCAAGGCAGCACAGGTGGAGCTCACCACGCTCACCAACTACGAGGCGGTGGTGGAAACGGCTCTCGCCACAGGCTACATCAGCGAGAAGCACGTGCCCATGCTCCACGAGTGGCGTGCCAACCCCAGCGAATGGGGTAAGTGATACTTTTAGAGTTGACGATGTCTTTAAACGGACGAGTTGACAGGTCGGCGAGTCGGCAAGTGGGCGGGCAGGTGCCTTTAGCGAAGCACATCTGCTCGCCTTCCCCTTCCATTCCCCATATTCTCCAACATCATTCAGCCATGTTCCGAAAATCCCTGCTACTGCTGTTCGCCTGCTTCAGCATGCTGGCCGTTATGGCCGAAGGCCGTGCCAAGTATGTGTTCTACTTCATTGGCGACGGCATGGGTGTCAACCAGGTGAACGGCACCCAAACCTATCTGGCCGCACTCGAAGGCCGCATCGGCATCAAGCCCATCTGCTTCACGCAGTTTCCCTATGCCGCATTTGTCACCACCTATTCCGGCACCAACGGCGTGACCGACTCCGCTGCCGCCGGCACGGCCCTGGCCACGGGCCACAAGTCGAAAAACGGCACGCTCGGCCTTCTCGCCGACCAGGCCACACGCGTCAACAGCATCGCCGTGTGGGCCCAGCAGGCCGGAGCCGCCGTCGGCGTGAGCACCAGCGTGAGTGTGGACCATGCCACTCCGGCCGCTTTCTATGCCCACCAGGGCGGACGCGGTTCGTACTACGCCATCGGTCAGGACCTGGTGAAAGCCGGATTCGACTTCTACGCCGGAAGCGATTTCCTCCAGCCCACCGACAAGGCCAATCCCTCGGCCCCTTCGCTCTACGACCAGTGCCGCTCCGCCGGCTACACCATTGCCCGAGGCTACAAGGACTTCCTCAAGAAGGACCGCAAGGCCGACCGCATGATCCTGCTCCAGACCGAGGAGGCCAGCAAGCGCCAGCGCAACTCCTTGCCCTATGCCATCGACCGCACCAAGGCCGACATGACCCTGGCCGAAGTGACCCGTGCCGGCATAGCCCACCTCACCAAGGCCAGCAAGGACGGATTCTTCCTCATGGTCGAGGGGGGCAAGATCGACTGGGCCTGCCATGCCAACGATGTGGCCACGGCGTTCCGTGAACTCATCGACATGGACCAGGCCGTGCAGGTGGCCTATGAATTCTATGCCCAGCATCCCGACGAAACGCTCATCGTCGTGACGGCCGACCACGAAACGGGCGGCATCGTGTTGGGCCGTGGCCCCTACGAGCTCCACACCGACCTCCTCCGCTTCCAGCAGATGAGCACCGAGGCCTACAGCGACCACCTCAAGCAGCTGCAGAAGCAGAAGGGCGACCGCCTCACTTGGGAGGTGGTGAAGTCCGACTTGGCCAAGAATTGGGGCTTCGGCACCCAGGTGAAGCTCACCGACGGCCAGTTCGACCGCTTGCACCGTGCCTTCGACGAGATGGTCAGCGGGCAGGCCAAGGACCAGAAGTCGCTCTATGCCAGCATCGGCCGTCTGGCCGAAACGGCCCGTCAGGTGATGGCCGAATGTGCCCTCGTCGGATGGCAGAGCGGTGGCCATTCCAACGGCTACGTGCCCGCCTTCGCCATCGGTGCCGGAGCCGAGCAGTTCCAAGGCCAGATCGACAACACGGAGATACCCGTGAAGATGGCCAAGGCTGCCGGATGGACAGTCAGCGAATGACGCTTGCCCGGCCCGTTGGGGCATCCCGCTGAGGCAAACGTGCCACAGATGTCAACGCATCGCGCGCCAAAGGCCGCAAGCCTTCCCCGCAAGGAGGAGGACTGCAGCCTTTGGCGTGCGATGCGTTTGGTGCAGAGTCAGCTTCGCCAGCCCATTGCCTGCAACAGTTTTCCCATCTGCCGATATTGGGCATCTCTCGCGGGGGGCATCCGGCTCTTTGATCACCACGGCCCTTGCACCCACACCTCAATGGTGAATAGAAGGAGGAAAAACGCCCAGACGTAAATGTAGAACTGCTCGCGTTTCACGAAGTCGGCGAAGTTGTAGCGTTTGTTCCAATAGTCCGCCAAGTGGAGGCTATAGTCGCGAATCATCAGGTAGATGGTCGTGGCAGTAAATGCCACTGCAATGCCGATGATGAAAAACATGACACTGTTGTCGTCCATGCCGCAGCTTTCGGGCAGGATCGTAGGGAGTTCGTTTCCTGTCATACTCGTTGTCTATTTTTTAGTTCGTTTGCTGGCGAAGTTATCGCTTTCTTCCCGTTTCCGGCTGTAGCATTCCTCCCGCAGGTGTTGCTTTGGGGCAAAAAAGGTGTTGCATTGCGAGGAATGCAACACCTTTGGCCATGTGTAAGGACTGGCTCTTTAACGACATGTCGTTTCTATAACCAGACTTTAAAGCTCGGGATGGATTCTTAGGGCTTAAGGCTTCCGATGGGTGCCACATAGACCCCGTCTTCACGCTGGTAAGCGTAGTCGCCTACCGCGGTGAGCACCATCATGAAAGCGGGAGCCTTCATCTTGCTTGTGTCGATCTTTGACTGCAGTTTCAATAAGTTGGCGGCTCCTTCATTTATCAGTCTATCTCCTCCCAGTTTGATTTCGATAAGTCCATACACGCCAGCCCTCAGGTGCATGACCGCATCGCATTCCAGCCCACTGCTGTCGCGGAAGTGGTAGATTCTTCCTTCCAGTGCATCAGCGTAAACGCGCAAATCGCGCATGCAAAGTGTTTCGAAGAGCAAGCCGAAGGTGTTGAGGTCGTTCATTAGGTCGTCAGGCCCCAGCTCCAAGGCCGCGGCACCAATTGATGGATCTACGAAATATCGGGTGTCGGTGCTGCGTATCGCAGTTTTTGAGCGCAGGTTCGGGTTCCATGCTTGCACATCCTCTACTACGAATATTCTTCTCAGTGCATTTAAGTAGGTGGCAATGGAAGATTCATCAAATGACTGTTCCTCGTTGTTCGCCAAGTCAGATCGAAGGGCTGCCATCGAAACGGACGTGCCTTGGTGGCGTGCATAAGAACGCATGAGCCGTCGGGCACGAAGCTCATCGCGTTGCACATTGTCAACACGTGAGATGTCGCTTTTCACCACCGCGTCAACATAGGCATAAGCTTGTGCCAAGGCTGCTTTAGACTTCATGCCCACAGCCTGCGGCCAACCGCCGCGGCAAAGCAAGAAAGCAATGTCGTCCAACTGTAGCCGGTTTGTGCCAAACAGTTTCTCTTTTCCTTCAACAATGGCAGACAAGCTCAATTCGCCCGTAGATTCGCCCGACTCATACAGGCTCATCGGTCGCATTCTAAGCCACGAGAAACGCCCGGTTCCAGTGTGGCAGATTAGCGAAGAATCCGTTGGTACTGCCGAGCCCGTAAATATGAATTGTCCCATCTCGCCACGATGGTCAACTTCGAGTCGGGCGGCATCCCACAACTGGGGGGCTTCTTGCCACTCATCGATCAGGCGTGGGGTGACCCCGTTCAGCAGCATTTGTGGCCTGATACGTGCCAGTTCCTTGTTCTGCATGGCACGCGATGGTTCTGCCATGTAGAGGATGCTCTTTGCTTGCTGCTCTGCAGTCGTAGTCTTTCCACACCATTTCGGACCCTCTATCAGAACGGCACCAAATGCTTCCAATTTATCTTTCAAAAGCGAGTCTGCAATGCGTTGTTTATACTCCTTCATGCCCATATGTTTTGTTTGTTGTGCAAAAATACGAAATATTACAGATATCCAGCATGTTCGTATGTATAAATCTTGCGATTTATTGTGCCCGTTCGGTGATTTGTAGGAATTCCATTCGGTGATTTATAGTAATTCCGTTCGGTGATTTATAGGAATTCCATTCGGTGATTTGTAGGAATTCCATTCGGTGATTTGTAGGAATTCCATTCGGTGATTTGTAGGAATTC
>DAIRWG010000110.1:0-9351 GCA_036802405.1 Alloprevotella sp. | reverse complement strand
CGCGGCCCTTAGCGGCCCTTCGCGGATAAAACCATATAGCATCCCCGAGGCCACGACTGGGAATCCGCAGCCCCCCAAAAACACACAACAACGGCCGCTTCCGCAGGTCCCTCTGAGCGGGGACTGTGGCGGAAGCGGCCGTCGTGTCGGTTTATGGGTGAAGCCGGCAGGATTACTTGTTCACAGCATCGGCGAGCTCGGCACCGGCCTTGAACTTGATCACCTTCTTGGCAGCAATCTGGATCTTCTCCTTCGTGGCGGGGTTGATGCCCTCGCGTGCCGGACGCTCATTGAGCGAGAATGTGCCGAAGCCCAGAAGCGCCACCTTGTCGCCTTCCTTGAGTGCGTCAGCGATGGATTCGAGCACGGTGTCGACAGCGGTTTTGGAGTCAGCCTTGCTCAAACCTTTTGCAGCAAGTGCATTCACGAGATCTGTTTTGTTCATTGTGTTACTTATTAAGTGTGTGTGTACTGTTGTTCATTGTGCGGCCCGTCCTCTGCGCCTGTCCTTCGGTCGGGGAAACGCCCGAAAGGCGTGAGTGTGAACGGATAGTGGCCAAATTCTTGGCAAATATAGGGGAAGTCATTGGCTCGCACAAATATTTTTATCTTTTTTTTAAAGAAGACGGCCAAAAAAGCATGAACCGGGGCTTTGAAGCCGCATTTCCAAGGCTTTCGGCACATCCGAATGCGGATATCGGGCCTTTCACCGGCCATCGCCTTCCTCGGCTTCAGCGCAGGTGCATTACGTGGGTGCAGAGGTAGTTGCAGAGGGTGTAGAACACGACGGCCGTGACGAGTCCGCCCATCACGTCGACCAGATAGTGGGCCTGGATGTAGACCGTGGCGCAGCACAGGAAGAAGTAGAAAGGCAGGGCCACGAGGCAGAAGCTGTGGCGCAGGCGCCAAAGGAGGAACATGAGCACGGTGCTAATGCCCACGTGCGATGAGGGGAAAGCCGCCGTGGGGCGTTCGCCCGATGCCTGGGTGGCCTCCACGAGGTTGCGGAAAAGGCCGTCGGGACCGGGCGACACGGCCATCTCGGTGTGGTAGCGGAAGTAGTCGCCCAAGTGCGGGAAATGACCGGCCTGAATGACGCTCTCGCCCACGGCATGGAAGTAGTACTGCGGTCCGGCCACGGGCAGGAAGAGGTAGATGGCATAGTAGAGGAAGAAGGAGGCGAGCACGATGAAGGCCGTGCGCTCGAACCGCTCGCGCTTCACGAAGATGGGGGCCAGGATGGTGAAGGCTATGAGGGGATAGTAGGAGAAATAGCCCATGTGGAAGAGCTCGCTCCACACCTTGGCGGGCAGCCATTTCGCAAATTCCAGCGAGGGCTGGCAGCCGAAGAGGGCCTGGTCGGCCGCTGCAAAGAGGTGGTCGAGGTTGGGAAACACCTGACAGAACTCGTAGGTGTCGGGATACCAGTAGCCGAGGAGCGAGAGGGGAAACAGATAGCGCAGGAAGAGCGTGTAGCGATTGGGGCGCAGGCGGTAGACGGCATAGATCACGCCCATGCCGGCGAGCACGAGTGCCCGTCCTTCGAGCAGGCGCAGCGGGGCATTCATGCGCTGCCACAGCAGGCCGATGAGGAGGGCGGTGAAGAGGGTGTAAATCAAGGTGACCAGCTCGATGGCCAGCGGGCGTTGACGGTTTGGTTGCATGGATGGAAGGGAGAAATTTTAGGGAATGGAGAAGTGGAGGGAAGCGGGAGGGCTTCCCGGCGTTCGGCTTGGGCGGCATCAGAGCCAGCCGTTCTCCTTGTACCAGGCCACAGTGGCCTTCACGCCCCGTTCGAGCGGCCATTGGGGGGCGTAGCCCAGGTATTGGCGGGCCGGGCCGATGTCGCAGCGCCAGTTGCGCTGGCGCATGATGTTGAACTTGTCGGGGTTGAGCGTGGAGAGGGTGCCGCGGTGCTTGGCCCAGAGGTCGGCCGCCCAGCACACGAGGAAGAGCACCCACACGGGGGCCACGAAGCGGAACACGAACTTCACGCCCAGCTCCTTCTGCAGCAGGCGGCTGAAGTCGCGGCTGGAGTAGTCGTAGCCGTCGCTCAGGTGGTAGATGCGGCCCGAGGGCCCCTTGGTGAGGGCGAGGAACGCCGCCTGCACGAGGTCGTCGACATAGATGAACGTGAGGACGTGCTTGCGCAGCAGCCCCACGCCGTAGTCCACATGGCGCTGGATGCTCTGGGCCATCAGGTAGTAGTCGCGTTCACGCGGACCGTACACGCCGGTGGGGCGCAGGATCACGTAGTCCAGCCCCTCGATGCCGCGGAGGTCCGACTCGGCCTTCAGCTTGGAGTTGCCGTAGATCGTGTTGCCCTTCGGAAAATCGATGTCCTGAAGCGGCAGGTTGTCGTGCTCGTGTGCCGGGCCGAGCGCGCTGAGCGAACTCATGAACACGAAGCGGCCGCGGAGCGTGTGCGTGTCGAGCAAGGCGCGGGCCAGATTGTAAGTGCTGTCGGCATTGGGCACGAAGAAGGCCTCCAAGCCGCGGCCTTTCGTCACGCCGGCGGCATGGATCACCCCGTCGAAGGCTCCGTGCTCGTCGTGATGGGCCTGGAGCTGTGCCGTCACCCTGGCGGGGTCGGCCATGTCGAGCTGGATGAAACGGATGCGCGGATCCTGCAGATATTTGCGGTTGGTGGTGGCGCGCACGGCGGCCCACACTTCGTGGCCTTCGGCCAGGGCATGTTCCACCAGGTGGCTGCCGATGAAGCCGGAGGCTCCTGTGATGAGTATCTTCATTGGAATGGATGTGCTGAGGGAGAAAATGGGATTGTCAGAGGCTTCCCAAGTCGTCGTAGGCCGTCTGGAGGAAAGCCTTGGCCGCCTTTTCGCGGCGGGGCGAGGGAGCCGGGTGCGAACGCATCACGCTCACGGGTTTGGCCAGCACATTGAGCACGCTGATGCCGGTGGAGTCCATGTAGTAGATGCCCTCGCTCCAGGTGTGCACGGCCGAGGGATGAACGTAGGTGCGGCTCATCACGTCGCGGCTGAAGCGGAATCGGTCGTGGGGCAGTCCGAGCTGGCCGAGCAGCGTGGCCACGAGGTCGGTCTGGTTGCAGAGGCGGCCGATGCGGCGGGGTGCCTTCACGGCGCCGCCCGTCCAGATGAGGGGAATGTGGGAGCGGCGCGGGTCGGCATCGCTGATGCCCTCGGGATAGTTGATGCCGTGGTCGGGCAGGAGGATGACGAGCGTGTTGCGCCACTGGGGGGTGCGGCGCAGGCGTTCGATGAAACGGCCGATGCAGTCGTCGAGATAGGCCATCGTGTTGGCTACGCGGTCGGAAGGGATGCGCGCGTAGGGCACGCCCCAAGGCTCGTGGCTGGCCAGGGTGAGAAACCCGAGGTGCCAGGGGCGCGAAGCGGGATAGCGGAGAATGCGCTGGTAGAGGCTGTCGAAGGTGATGCGGTCGGTCACGCCCCAGTCGTGCGTGCGGCGCACGGAGGCGGGGAAGGAGGTGTCGCCGAAGGTGCGTTCGTAGCCCGTGCCGAGGAGGTAGCCGTTGGTGTTGGTGAAGTTGATGTCGCCGCCGTAGAGGAACTCGGTGCTGTAGCCGGCCCCGCGCAGCGCACTGGCCAGCGAGGGCAGGTGGGTGCATTTCGAGGGAAGCTTCATCACGCTCACATCGGGGAAGGAGGGATAGCCGCTCAGGGTGCACAGGGTGCCGCGGTCGGTGCGGAAGGAGTTGGCATAGCACTGGGTGAACACCACGCCCTCGCGGGCCAGACGGTTGAGGTGGGGGGTGACCGTCGGGTCGGCCTCCGGATCGACGGCGTGCACGAAGGTGCCACCGCAGCCCTCCATCAGCACCAGCAGCACGTTGGGGCGTGCGGTGTTGAGCAGCGAGTCGGGCTGGAGGCTCTGCGTGCTGTAGCCCAGGGAGGCGAACACCTGGGCCCGCTCCGCCTCGGGCAGCACGTTGAACTCGTCGGCATAGTTGCGCGAACGCTGCATGGAGGAGAAGATGCTGAACACGGGATTGACGGCAGCATGATTGAGAAACTGAACGTCGGAGAAGTAGGCACGGCCCACATTGGCGGTGCTCTTCCCCACTCCACCGCGGATGCCGAGGAAGAGGAGGCCGCCCGTCACGAGCCAGAAGAGCGTGCTGCTGACCTTTGCCCTAAGGCTGAGCCTCACGCTCATGGGGGGAATGCCCTGAGACACATAGAAGCGGCTGACGCTCTTCGTCAGCACCCAGCACGTGGCCACGGCCACGGCCAGAAAGGCCACGACTGCTCCGCCCACATAGCCCGCGCTCACACTTTGCAGCGCGCCGGCGGGCGAATCGAGATAGTTCCACACGGTGCCGTCGAGCTTGATGCCCCAAAAACCGTAGAGGCAGGTGTCGGCCACCCACACGAGGGCCAGCACCATGCTCACCACCACGAAGTAGATGCGGTGGATGAGGCGGTAGGGGGGAGCCACCCAGATCATGATGCCGGCCAGCAGCCACAGGGGCGCGGTGAGATAGCTGGCCGTGGCCACATCGAGCGGCAGGCCGTGCCACCAGGTGTCGGCCATCCACCCCGAGGGGAGTGCTTCGGCCGGATGATTGACCAGCACAAAGGCCAGACGGTCGGCTTCGAAGAGCAGGAGCAGAACGAGGAAGAAGATGATCATAGCGAATGGCGAATGAAGTGGGCCGGCGGAGGAACGTCCTTTTGCCATAAAGCAAATGAGAGAGAGGGGCGGCTGCCCACCCACGTTTTCAATGTTTCCGATTACAGTTGCTGCATGTCGTTGAGGCGCTTGTAGTAGCCGCCCTGGGCGAGCAGCTGCTCGTGCGTGCCGCGTTCCACGATGCGGCCCTCGTAGAGCACGCAGATCTCGTCGGCATTCTTGATGGTGGAGAGGCGGTGGGCAATGGCAATGGTGGTGCGCGTCTTCATGAGGCGCTCGAGGGCTTCCTGCACCAGGCGTTCGCTCTCGGTGTCGAGGGCCGAGGTGGCCTCGTCGAGAATGAGGATGGCGGGATTCTTGAGAATGGCGCGGGCAATGGACACACGCTGGCGCTGGCCGCCCGACAGACGGCAGCCGCGGTCGCCCACCTTGGTGTCGTAGCCCTGCTCCGACTCCATGATGAACTCGTGGGCATTGGCTATCTTGGCTGCCTCCACCACCTGCTCCATCGTGGCGTTTTCCACGCCGAAGGCGATGTTGTTGAAGAAAGTGTCGTTGAAGAGGATGGCCTCCTGGTTGACATTGCCGATCAGGGCACGCAGCTGGCTGATGGCGAGGGTCTTGACGTTGTGCCCGTCAATGAGGATTTCGCCGCCCGTCACGTCGTGGTAGCGCGGCAGGAGGTCGACGAGGGTCGACTTGCCCGAACCGCTCTGCCCCACCAGGGCGATGGTCTGCCCGCGCTTCACGCTGAGGTTGATGTCGGTCAGCACGGGGGTGTGGCCGTTGTAGGAGAAGCTCACGTGGCGGAATTCGATGCTCTCCTTCAGCCCTTCGACGGGAACGGGTGAGGCGGGCGAGGTGATGGGGTTGACGGCATTCAGGATCTTGTTCACACGCTCCACCGAGGCCATGCCCTTGGGAATGCTGTAGCTGGCCTTCGAGAAGTCCTTGAGCGGCTGGATGATGCTGTAGAGGATGACCATGTAGAAGATGAACGTGGGGGCATCAATGGGCGAGTGGTCGGAGAAGATGAGCGTGCCGCCATACCACAGCACGAGCACGATGAGCGAGGTGCCGAGAAATTCGCTCACGGGATGGGCCGACGACTGGCGGATGGCCACACGGTTGGAAGCCGAGCGGAAATCGTCGGTGGCGCGGTCGAAGCGGCGCTCCATCTTGCGCTCGGCTCCGAAGGCCTTGATGATGCGCATGCCGCCGAGCGTTTCCTCCAGCTGGGCCATGGTGTCGCTCCACTTGTTCTGCGCATCGAGGCTCTGGTGCTTGAGCTTGCGCCCGATGCGCCCCATGAGCCAACCCATGAGGGGCAGCACCACGATGGTGAACACGGTGAGCTGCCACGAGGTATAGATGAGCACGCCGAAGTAGCACACGAGCAGGATGGGATTCTTGATGAGCATGTCGAGCGAACCGGTGATGGAGTTCTCGATCTCGTTCACGTCGCCGCTCATGCGAGCGATGATGTCGCCCTTGCGCTCGTCGGAGAAGAAGCTCAGCGGGAGCGCGAGAATCTTGTGGTACACCTGTGTGCGGATGTCGCGCACGATGCCCGTGCGCAGCGGCACCATGATGCCGACGGAGGCAAAGTAGCACGAGGTCTTGAGCAGGGTGGCCGTCACGAGGAAGAGTCCGATGAAGAGCAGCGTGGTGGCAGCACCATAGCGGGCCATCAGCTCGGTGGTGTACCAGTACATGTTGTTGACCACGATTTCCTTCATGCCCATGCCGACCGCATCCCAGGGGATGAACTCGTAGTGGTGGCGGTCGATGCCGAAGAGGAGCTGCAGCATCGGGATGAGTGACACGAAGGAGAACACGTTGAGCACGGCTGAGAGGAGGTTGAACACCAGCGAGCCCACGAGGTAGGCCTTATAGGGACGGACGTAGTGCCGCATCACGCGGAAGAATTCTTTCATGCGTCTTTGGAGGTGGGATTGTGCGTTCTTGGGAAGAAGAACGGAGTGTTACTTTGTGTGTTACAATGTTGTGAAGCGTTTCACGGGGCAAAAGTACGAATAAAATGAGAGAGGATTCGGGCAAAGGGCGTTTTTCTTGCCTTCGGGCACGCACTTTGGGGCATGAATCGTGGTTGGAGGGGCTTCTGGCCCTGATTTTTTCGCAAACTCTGAGACCCGATACAAAAATCCGCACCGGCACCCCTTGCTGTGAATGGATGCCGGCACGGATGGGCCGTTTGTGCTCCCCCGGCCGGATCGGACGGAGGAGAAAATGGAATTACTGGCGGTAGAACTCGGTGAAGGTCTTCACGCAGTATTCGTGGTCGGCCACGCTGCCCGTTTCGCGGCAACTGTGCATGGCCAGGATGGCATTGCCCATGTCCACCCCGCGCAGCGGGAGCGAGGAGGCCAGGATGTTGCCCAAGGTCGATCCGCCCGCCACATCGCTGTGGTTCACGAAGCGCTGGCAAGGCACGCCGGCCTGCTGGCAGATGGAGGCGAAGGCCGCGGCCGAGTAGGCATCGCTGGCATACTTCTGGGCGGCATTGAACTTGATGACCGGGCCTCCGCCGAGCATCGGATGGTTGGTCGGGTCGTATTTCTCGCCATAGTTGGGATGCCAGGCATGGGCATTGTCGGCCGACACCATGAAGGCGCGCTCCACGGCTTGCCAGAAGGCATCCTCGGTGTGGCTCTGTGCCCAGGCCATGCGGCGGAGCATCGAGGCCAGGAAGGGGCTGGCGGCCCCTTGCTTCGTTTGCGACCCCGTCTCTTCGTTGTCGAAGATGGCGAGCACCTGCGTCGTGTCCGTCACGGGGGCGGCCAACAGGGCTTCCAATCCGGCAAAGCACATGGAGAGGTCGTCGAGGCGGCCGGAGGAGATGAACTCGTCGTGCAGGCCGAAGGTGCAGGCCGGAGTGGCATCGGCCAGGTAGAGGTCGAAGTCGAGAATGTCGTCGGCCTTCGCCACGCCTTCCCCTCCGAGTTCCTCCACGAGCAGGTTCACCAGCATGTTGCCGCGCTCCAGCTCATCGGTCACATAGCCAAGAATGGGCAGCATGTCCTTCTGACGGCTCAGCTTCACACCGTCGTTCACCTGGCGGTTGAAGTGGATGGCCAGATTGGAAATCTGCAGCAGCGGACGCTTCACGTGCACCAGCAGTGTGCGCGGATGCAGCGCGTCGTTGCCCTTCACCAGCACACGGCCGGCCAACGTGAGCGGACGGTCGAACCAGGTGGAAAGGATCGGCCCGCCGTACACCTCGGTGTTGAGTTTCACCAGCCCGCCTTCTGTCACCATCTCGGCCCGGGGCTTGATGCGGAAGGTGGGCGAGTCGCAGTGGGCGCAGATGAGGTGGAATCCGGCATCGGACAGCGGCTGTCGACCCACCTGGAAGGCATAGACCGAGGAGTCGTTCTTGGTCACGAAGAAGCGGTCGCCCGGCTGGATTTCGCCCAACGGCTGCTGCGGGTCGAGGCGGCGGTAGCCATGTGCCGCCAGCTCTTCGGTCAGGTTTTTCACCGCCAGGAAGTTCACGGGCGATGCGTCAAGAAAGGAAAGGAGTCTGTTGATCATATGAAGAATCAGGAGTATAGATGTGGGTGTCTGTTGGGCGTACTCATTTAGCAGGTGTCAAAGGCGGGCAGGCTGAAAGCCCAACTGAATTCTATCAGTACGGATGAGCATTCTATTGGCCAAGAATCGCCAGAAGTGCTTCTTCGCTCAAGCCAGTGATTTGCAATATCTGCTCATTTTGCATTCCACTGTCCTGCAACGCTCTGACCATGGTGCGAAGCTGCGCATCCTTCTGCGAAAGTTGCGCTTTCTGCTGCGAGAGCTGCTCGTCCTTCTGCAAGAGCTGCTCGTCCTTCTGCAAGAGCTGCTCGTCCTTCTCCTTCAGCATTTGCTCCTTTTGCATGATGGCGGTGTCGCGATCTTCGATGGCCTGGTAGTATTCGTCCTCCACATTCATGTCCTGACGCATCTCGGCATCGGCTGCCGCTGCCGTCAGGCGATGGATGAGATACATCATGTCGGCATCGTTCTCGTAGTGCGACTCGTCGATGCGCAGCACCTGCATGCTGTCCTCTGCCGCCACCTGGCTTTGGTCGAACACGCTGAGCACCTGCTCCAGCCGGTTGTTCACCTTGCCGTGCAAAAGGGGAATCTGCACGATGATGCTGTTGTGCGTGAGGCTTTCCACAAAAGGTTCTGACTTTCCGTTGGCCACTTCGTTGCCGTCGTAGTCGTACACCTCGTGGGTGACATAGACCACAGGCTCGTTGATATATCCCAACTTATGGCCAAGCAGATAGACGGCCACCATGGGGTAGGCAAAGCCCTTCTCGGAACCCTCCAGTATGTTGGATTTGTTGCTGTACTGTGCTCCCAGATACTGGCGGAAACGCAAGGTCTCGGTGTTGAGCCAGGTTTTCTGAAGCTCGATCAGCACGATGCGTTCTTTCGCATGGCCGTTCTCCACCTCACGCACGGTGGCCGCGAAATCGATGCGGAACATCGACAGGGTGTCGCGCGAGGTGTTGACATATTCGTGCGGGCGCACCTGCACATGCACCACGTCCTTTTTGAGCAAAGCGGAAAGTATGGTCTTCGCGATGCGCTCGTCCTCCATCAGATACTTGAACACGGAGTCATAGATGGGGTTGGCTACTGATACGATCATAATTCAGATGTTTGATTGTCGGGAGATTGCTGCAAATGTAAGCATAAAAATCTTCA
>DAIRWG010000109.1:0-9387 GCA_036802405.1 Alloprevotella sp. | reverse complement strand
ACCTACGGCGTGCTCCATCCTCGGCTGCATGATTCTCTGGAACCAGGCATGCGGGGTCCCCCGCATATCTGGCTACCCAATTTCACCCCTAACGGGGTGGCCTGTGGCATGAAATTGGAATGAAGAGAGCAGATGCTACCCCCATGGCTTATACCTCATGTTTCCCCAGACCATTATTGCTTGACTATAAAAATGAGATTTCGGTACGACCACAGGCCCGTACCGAAATCTCGGCCCTCGCGCGCACGCGTGCGCACACCCTACAGTGCAAACACGTTTTTTGCTGTCACTCTGTCATTCCGTATACCATCTGGCGACACTTGCAGCCTTTTCACACAAGCCTAGGACTTTTTCGCACAAGCCTTAGGCGTGTAAAAAATAGTCGCACGACTTTTTGAACTTCCCTACCCTTCCCGAAACTGACAGAGTGACAGCAAAAAACGTGATTGCACTGTATGGCGTAATGCGCGTGCATGCACGCGCGAAACCCCTCGTGCCCAAACCCGGGTAACGCGCCACCTGCCCATCGTGTGACACTGTTACGCCCTTCGTGTGACGCTGAGCAATCGGCACACTTGCCCCTGTCCCAAAATGTGGCTAACTTTGCGGAAAACATCCAACCGCCATGAAAAAACCCCTTCCCCATCACACGAAAGCGCATCAGCCAAGCTGTGCACTGTGCATTCTGGCCACGCTCATCGCCGCCTTGCACGCCCTCTGTTGCGCCACCATGAAATGCCTCTTCCGCTCCAATCGCCACAGCCCGGCCTCAGCTCTGCCTACGATACTGCACGGGCGTCATCTGCACCTTCCGCTTGAAATATTTGCAGAAAAGTCGGGACTGCCAGAGCATGCCGTCAGGATGGCGCACTTTGATGTGGCGCCTCGCTACTTGTTTAATGCCACGCTCGACTACGAGCTGTTCATGGTGCCGGGACTGATGGCCATGCTGCTGGTGCTGCTCACGGGCTTCCTTCCGGCCGTGAACATCGTGGAAGAAAAGGAACTGGACGTTGGGCCTTGCCGTGCTGGCTTACTGCATGCTGCTGGCCTGGGGCATCTACGGACAGGTGACAGCGGGAAGCATCGGGGTGATTTTCCTCTTTGCCTCGATTTTCATCCTGCTGGTGTCAAGCCTGGGGCTGGTGGTGTCGAACTACTCCGAAACCACGCAACAGGCGGCTCTCGTCATCTTCTTTTTCCTCGTGATCTTCATTCTGCTGAGTGGACTCATCACACCGGTGTCGAGCATGCCGGATTGGGCCAAGGCCATCACGAGGGTCAGCCCTCTGCGCTACTTCTTCGAGGTGATGCGCATGCTCTAACTCAAGGGAAGCGGCCTGCACGACCTGCTGCCCCATCTCACGGCACTGACGGCCTATGCGGCCGTGGCTTGGGCTTGGGCCATCTGGAGCTACAAGAAGAACGGGTGAAAAAGATGGGGCGAAAAGAACCGATCGGGAGAGAAAACGCGGGAAGGCCCTACCCTATCTCAAAAAAAATGGTTTCCTTTGCATAGGCAGAGCCAATGCACCGGAAAGGGTGCACATGGTATACTGCCACTCGCGAAAACTCTTTCTAACAACTATACCCCATTCTTACATTTCTAACTATGTACGGAAAATTTCAGGAACACCTCCAGCAGGAGCTGAAGGACATCAAGGAGGCCGGCCTCTACAAGCAGGAGCGCCTCATCGAAGGACCCCAGCAGGCTGCCATCCAGGTGAAGGGTCAGGAAGTGCTGAACTTCTGCGCCAACAACTACCTCGGCCTGTCGAACAACCCGCGCCTCATCCAGGCTGCCAAGGACATGATGGACCGCCGCGGCTACGGCATGTCGAGCGTGCGCTTCATCTGCGGCACGCAGGATGTGCACAAGGAACTGGAGGCTGCCATCTCCGACTATTTCCACACCGAGGACACCATTCTCTACGCTGCCTGCTTCGATGCCAACGGCGGTGTGTTCGAACCGCTGCTCACGGCTGACGATGCCATCATTTCCGATGCGCTCAACCACGCTTCCATCATCGACGGCGTGCGCCTGTGCAAGGCCAAGCGCTACCGCTATGCCAACGCCGACATGGAGGACCTAGAACGCCAGCTGCAGGCTGCCCAGGAGCAGCGCTTCCGCGTGATCGTGACCGACGGCGTGTTCTCGATGGACGGCAACGTGGCTCCGATCGACAAGATCTGCGACCTGGCCGAGAAGTATGACGCACTGGTGATGGTGGACGAGAGCCACTCTGCCGGCGTGGTGGGTGCCACGGGCCACGGCGTGAGCGAGTTCTTCAACACCTACGGCCGTGTGGACATCTACACCGGCACACTGGGCAAGGCTTTCGGCGGTGCCATGGGTGGTTTCACCACAGGCCGCAAGGAAATCATCGACATGCTGCGCCAGCGTTCGCGTCCCTACCTCTTCTCCAACTCGGTGGCTCCCGCCATCGTGGGTGCCGCGCTCGAAACCTTCAAGATTCTGAAGGAGAGCAACGAGATCCACGACAAGCTGGTGGAGAACGTGAACTATTTCCGCGACAAGATGATGGCTGCCGGATTCGACATCAAGCCGACGCAGAGCGCCATCTGCGCCGTGATGCTCTACGATGCCAAGCTTTCGCAGGTGTATGCCGCCAAGCTGCAGGAAGAGGGCATCTACGTGACAGGATTCTACTATCCTGTGGTGCCGAAGGACCAGGCTCGCATCCGCGTGCAGATTTCGGCAGGTCACGAGCGCGAACACCTCGACAAGTGCATCGCGGCCTTCATCAAGGTGGGCAAGGAACTCGGCGTGCTGAAGTAAGCTGCCCGACCCGCTGACCAAGCACAAAGGTTGGCAGCATCCGAACACAAGGATGCTGCCAACCTTTTTTTAGCGCTTTGCAGCCAGGGGAGATGCTTCGGCCTCACTGGGTGAACGGGGAACGCACAAGGGCATGAAACGAAAAACGGCGCATCCTCCCGATGAGGGAGATGCGCCGTTGGCTTTATGGTCTGTGACTGTCAGAGCAGTTGCCCTGCAGCAGAAGGATTATTCCATCTCGTAGAGGTCGGACACCACGAAAGTTTCGTTGTAGTAGCCAAGCTGCGTGCTGGGCGTGTAGTAGAACCAAGCGAAGGTGAACACATCGTTGGCATAGCCTGCATAGTCGCACTTGTATTCGGGATGGCCTGCACTTTCGGCTTGGGTGTTCCAAGAGTCGACCTCGGCATTGGATGCCGCATCGGCGAACACCTGACCGTAGTCCTGAAGGCTCAGACCGATCACGAGTCCCTTGCGCTTCTTCAGCTTGATCACGCCCGGCACGGTTTCACCATTTTCGTCCTTAGAGGGTTCGGTAAAGGTGAACTGGATGGGGGTCGGCGTGTAGTTGAGCTGGAAACCGGCATCAGCGAGGGGATTGAGGCGGTAGCTTTTGCGCGAGGGCGAATAGTAGATGATGGCATTGGCTATAGGGGACTGGCTGAACGTACTGTTGTAGGTACCGAGGGCGTATTCCGTCCAGTCATCGGGAAGCGGAGTGACCACGTGGCTTGCATACTTCTCGTTGCAGGTCATCTGACCGTTCTGCGCATTGAAGTTGAAGTCGTAGGTCGTGCCGTTGATCACAGCCTGGCCGGCATGGCCGCTGAAGGTGTAGGTGCCTTCGCTCAGCACGTCCTGACCGTCAACGAGCGAGGCCTTGCCGCCACGGTCGAGCTGGATGGTGGTGCCATCGGCAAGCTGCCAGCGGCCAAGCACAGAAATCGTGTCGGACTGAACGGTGGTGAAATGGTCGATGGCCTCGAGCTCTTCGCTGCCGTCGTCGGCCTGGCCCACATTGTAGAGGTTGACAATCAGGTGCTTCTTGTCGCTGGCCATGGTGAGGGTGGCGCGGGCGGGAACGCCTTCGGCATCTTCTGCAATCTCGGCAGTGGTCATGCCCAGCTGGGGATTGTAGGTCACCTTGCTGGCGGAATAGACGTTGGCCAGCTTCGTTTCGGGATCGTAGGTCGTGATGTCGCAGATGGTGTCGCCCTGCTCGTTCAGCGCAATGTTGACCGTGTAGGAGGAGGCATCAGCGGGTGTGTACTCACGGGTCCACATGCCCAACGAAAGCTTCTCGGCATGCTTGATGGTGGGGAGATCGCTTTCGTCGAAATCGTTGTTACATGAAACGAGTGCCAAGCCAGCCACGAATGTGGCTGCAAGTGTCTTGATATGGAGTTTCATTGTGTTGTTTCTTTATTGGTTTGTGATTGCCGAAGCGCGGGCGCAAGCCTTGAGGGAGGTCTGCGGCGCGCTTCGGCGAATGCCATGACTTAGTTGGAAGGCCAGTTGCGCTGGAGGTTCTTGTTGGCCTGCAGGTCCTGCGAAGGAATCTCCCACACGAAGCGGTAGTTGTCGGCCGACACCTTGAGGTTCTGGCAGTCCTGATAGGTGCTGAGGAAGCCTGCAGCAAACGACTGCGGAGCCATGCGGGTGAAGCCTTCGCCCCAACGCTTGAGGCAGTTCAGGCGGTAGCCTTCGCCGCAGAACTCGCGCACCCACTCGTCCTTGATGTCCTGCCAGAGCTCTTCACCCGTGTGCGACACGGCCGAGAGGCCGCGCGACTGGCGCAGGGTGTTGAGGTAGCTGGCACCCGTGCCGTCCTTCTTGTAGGAAGCCTCGGCAGCGATGAGGTAAAGCTCGGCGGTGCGGAAAGGCTTCGGCATGTTGATGAAGGTGGTGAGGGCATTGTCGTTGCTGGTGAGCAATTCGGAGTTGCCGGGGAACTTGTTGAGGATGTAGCCCGAAGTCTTCACCGAACCGGCCATGAGCTGCTCGCGCTTGAAGTAGATCTGCTGGCGGCGGTCAGCACGGGTGTACATGCTGTAGAGTCCCTGCGTAGGCACGTAGGTGCTGGTGTAGTAGCCCTTCACGTCGTCGTAGCTCTTGTAGATGCCGTAGAGCGAAGCACGCTCGCCGGTGGTGTAGATGGGCTGGTAGATCAGCTCGGTGCCCAGCTCGGCGTAGTCGCTTGACCACATGTTGTTGAGTCCTTCCTTGGCTGCGCTGGAGGCGTACACGTGGTAACGCTTCAGGAGGTCGTTGACCGTGGCAATGGCCTTGTCGTACTCCTTCATGTCGAGATACACACGGGCTTCGAGGGCCTCAGCCACATTGTAGTTGGGCTCGGAGTAGTCGGTGTTGGTGGGATCGCCGAAGTGCGTCTTGGCAGAGTCGATGTCCTCTACGATCATCTCGTAGGTGGCGGCCAGCGAAGAGCGCGAGGGCTTGTAGCTGGGGTCGACCACCTTCACGATGGGCAGGCCGAGGGTAGAGGCTGCCGTGGCGGGATCGTAGTTCTGGCAGTAGCGCACGGCCATGCGGCTCATGGCCCAGGCACGGGAGAAGTAGGCAAACGCCTTGATCTTGCGGATCTCGGCCTTCTGCTCGGCAGTCTCGGTGTGGATCTTGTCGATGTTGTTGAGAATGTCGTTGGCATTGGTCACGAGGTTGTAGCTGCCGCTCCACAGGCCGTCGCCGGAAAACTGCGAAGTGGTGAACGTCCAGGTGTGTACCTGCTGATAGTCGGTGCCGTAGGACTTGATGTTGAACAAGTCGGTCTGCGCTTCCATCACCCCGGCATAGCCGTTGGCATTGCTGCGGAGGGCGGCAAGCAGACCGTTGCGGTGGTTGGCAGCATCGGTCATGGTCTGCCAGGTTTGCTCAGAAGGCAGGCTGTCGGCGGGGTACTGGTCAAGCTCGCAAGAAGTCAGCACGGGTGCTGCCAATGCAGCGCACATCAGAGCCTTCAATATATATTTGTTCATTTCTGCTTTCTTTTGAGATTAGGAAATCGTATTGCTTAGAAGGTGACATCCACACCCAGCGTGTACTGACGGCTGGCGGGATACGTGCCCAAACCGATATTGGCATCCAATTCAGGATCGGTGCCTTTGTACTTCGTCACGGTGAAGATGTTACGGGCCGTGAAGTTCAGGCGAACGTTGCTCAGGACACGGGTGGCCTGCATCCAGTGCTTGGGCAGGTCGTAGGAGAGCGAGAGGTTCTTCAGGCGCATGAAGGAGGCATTCTCCAAATAGCGCGAGTCGAGCTGCACTTCCTCGGTGTAGGCAGGATAGAGTGTTTCGTCGCCCGGGTTCTTCCACATCTTGAGCATCTCGCGGCTCACGTTCATGCCGGCCTCGGCATTGGCGGGAGAGGTCTGGAAGTAGCGGTCGTTGTTGAACATGTACTTGCCGAGCACGTAGCTGAAGTCCATGGTCAACGTTAGGCCCTTCCAGTTGGCAGTGAAACCGAAACCACCTGCGTGGGGAGCACTCATCTGCTTTTCCGAATCCTGGTAGAGGTCGTCGCTGTAGGTCTTGGTCATCGTCTCGGGGTTGTAGGTGTAGCCGGGCTTGCCGGAGTGGCCAGGCTTGTACCACATCTGCTTACCGTCGGTCTTGTCGACACCGGCATAGAGCGGCAAGTAGAAGTTGATGCTCTTGCCCACGATGTAGTTGATGTTGGCGCCGAGCACGGGCCATTCGTCCAGACCGTTGAAGAGTTCGTCGATCTTGTTGCGGTTGTAGGAGTAGTTGGCGTAAACGTTCACGAAGCCGTCGCGTGAGCGGTAGGCATCGTAGGAGAGTTCCACTTCCACACCGCGGTTACTCATACCGCCGATGTTGAGCATCTGCGAGCTGAAGCCGGTGGTGGTGGGGAGAGGCACACTCATGAGCATGTCGGTGGTCTTGCGCTTGTAGACGTTGAAGTCGACGTTCAAACGGTCGAACACGCGGGCAGTGAAGCCGAAGTTGTACTGCACCTGCTTTTCCCAACCGAGCTTGGCATTGGGGGCCTGCGAGAGGAGCCAGCCGTTGGCACCGTTGTACTGGGTGTTGCCGTTCAAGCCGAGGTGACCGTAGTTGCCCACTTCGGAGTTACCCGTCGTACCCACGCTGAACTTCCAGGAGAGGTCGGTGAGCCAGCCCTTGGTGCCGACCATGAAGTCCTCCATGGTCATGTTCCACAACAGACCGCCGCTCATGAAGATGGCGCCACGATTCTCGGCACCGAAGCGTGAGCTCTGGTCGTTACGGATGGTGAAGTTGGCGAAATACTTCTCGTTGAGGTTGTAGTCGGCACGACCGAAGAACGAGAGGTATTCATATTTGGCATAGGAGTAGGAAGGAGCGTCCTTGTCTGTCACGACCACCGAACCGAGGTTGGCCAAACGGTCGTCGGAAATGCCGCTGGCGCTGAAGCCGAAGCCCGTGCTGGTGTACTTGATGCCTTCCTGTCCGGCGAGGAACGTCATCTGGTGACGGTTGTTGCCGGTCTCGAACTTGAATTTGTACTCAGCCGTATTGGTGATGGTCCACTGCGAGTCGCGGCTGTGGCTTTCACCGGCTTTACCAACGCCATTTACGCCCGGCATTTTGGTGCTGACGCTGTAGCTCTGGCGGGTGTCGGAACCATAGAGGCCGAGCTGCGACTTGATGGTAAGGCCCTTCAGGGGTTGCAGCTGAATGTAAGCCACACCGTTATAGACGATGTCGTTCACCTTGTTGGGCTGGAGGGTTGAGAGGTAGAAGGTGTCGTAGAGGCCGCCGTTGAAGGATTCCGAACCCACATGCATGTGGTTCTCGTCAGTCTCTGTGCTCCAATACGTCGGATAAGCGTAGGAGGCCACCGAAGCATTGTAGAGGGAGTTGGCACGATTGATGTTGGTGTAGCCATCAGCCAAGCGGTCGGTGTAGGTGATGCTCTGACGAACGCCGAGGGTCATCCAGTCCTTGGGCTTCGTTTCGAGATTGGTGCGGAGCGTGTAGCGGTCGAAGTGGGAAATCTTCGTCAGCGAATTCTGCTTGAGGTAAGATCCCGACACGAAATAGGAAGTGCTGCCGGATGCGCCACGAACGGAGAAGTCGGTATTGTAGGTGGGAGCTGCATTGTCGTAGAAGTACTTCTGCCAGTTGGTGTTGTAGCCCATGTTCTTGTACTTCACGTAGTCGGTGGCGGTGATGATGCCGTTCTCCAACTGGAACTGGAGCAGCTCGTTGGAGTTCATGATGTTGTCGTTGAGCGAACGGGCCAACTGGCTCCAACCGACCTTCTGACTGATGTTCACCTGAGCACTCTCGCCAGCACGGCCTTTTTTAGTGGTGATATAGATTACGCCGTTGGCTGCACGAGAACCGTAGATACTCGTGGCGGAAGCATCCTTGAGCACGGTGATGCTTTCGATGTCGTTGTCGTTGAGCATGGAGAACATGGACGAACCGGCAGGCGATCCATCCACCACGATCAAGGGGTAGTTGCTGGCCGAAAGCGAACCGGCACCACGAATCTGGAGGCTTACCTGGCCCACACGGCCGGCATCACCCGAATTGTTGAGCACCTGCAGACCGGCCACGCGGCCCTGGAGGGCATCGGACACGTCGACTACGGGTTTGTTGGCTACCACGTCACCGCCCACTTTCTTGACGGTTCCGACTACGGTGCCGACCTTCTGGGCCGTACCGTAACCGATCACGACGGCTTCGCCGAGTTCATTGTCCTGAAGTACCACCTTCACGTTGCCGGCCACGCTCACTGTGGAGGGCTGCATGCCGATGAAGGAAACGTTGAGCTTCTTTGCAGAGGCGGGCACGTTGTTGAGGCGGAAGTTACCATCCGCATCGGTGGTGGTCAGAATCTTCGTTCCTGCCACGCGCACAGTGGCACCCATCACGGGTTCGCCGTGCGAGTCGGTCACCTTACCCGTCACATGCTTCTGCGCTGAAGCAGTAGCTGCTGTCAACAGCAGTCCTGCTCCCAAGAGCACTAACTTCTTGTTCATATTATCACCATTAAATTAAACATTAATATCTTGTGTGAGTCCCCGCCCCTGTTTCACTTTTCTTTAACATTGCGAGGCGTATGCCACTAAAAAATGGCGCGTAGGCACTGCGGCCCGCGCACATTTCAAGGCATATTCAAGGTTGCAGCTTGAAGAATACGTTGATTCGGTTGTTGCACCGTGTAGGGAAACTTTCGGCAAAAATACCACTTTTTTCATAACGCACCAACAATAGGCTTCCGAAAAGACCGAATATTTAACAATACTGCTTGCTTTTTGCACGCAGAGCCGATTTTTTGGTTGCAAATGGCGGGATGACAGACTGCAGCCGAAGGTGCACTTCGGCCCAAGTTGCAAGGGGGAACGAGGCGAAAGGTTTGTTTGCAGAGCGAAATGTCTGTTCGCTAGCCGATGGCGCCGGCGCACAACCGCAAGCGGCAAGGATTTTGTTGTCTATAAGTGATGAAACCGACAAGCTTGCGAGTTTTGTTGTCTATAAGTGATGAAATCGACAAACTTGCAGGTTTTGTTGTCTATAAGTGATGAAAATTGCTACCTTTGCGGCAGAATTCATATT
>DAIRWG010000108.1:0-9398 GCA_036802405.1 Alloprevotella sp. | reverse complement strand
ATCCATTTCGGCCTGACCTCGCAGGACATCAACAATACGTCATTCCCCTTGATGCTCAAGGAATCGGTACACGAGGTCTACATTCCGGTTGTAGAGGAACTCATTGCCCAACTTGACGAATATGCCGAAGAATGGAAGGATATTCCCATGTTGGCCAAGACGCACGGACAGCCGGCTTCGCCCACCCGCCTGGGTAAGGAGGTGAAGGTGTTCTCCTACCGTCTGGGCAAGCAGCTCGATCTGCTGAAGGCCAGTCCGTTTACGGCAAAGTTTGGTGGAGCCACGGGCAACTACAATGCACACCATGTGGCCTATCCCGACTACGACTGGCGCGCTTTCGGCAGCAGGTTCGTAAGCGAGAAGCTCGGGCTGGAGCGTGAAGAATACACCACCCAGATCAGCAACTACGACAACATGGCGGCCGTGTTTGATGCGATGAAGCGCATCCAGACCATTGTTATCGACATGGACCGCGATTTCTGGCAGTATGTGTCGATGGAATACTTCAAGCAGAAGATCAAGCAGGGCGAGGTGGGGTCGAGCGCCATGCCCCACAAGGTGAACCCGATTGACTTCGAAAATTCAGAAGGCAACCTTGGACTCTCAAATGCCATTCTCGAGCACCTGAGTCGCAAGCTCCCCATCAGCCGCCTGCAGCGCGACTTGACCGACTCTACGGTCATCCGCAACATTGGTGTGCCTATGGGACATGCCGTAATCGCTTTCCAGAGTTCGCTGAAGGGATTGCGCAAGCTCCTGCTGCACGAGGAAAGCATTCGCCGCGACCTTGACAACTGTTGGGCTGTGGTGGCCGAAGCCATACAGACCATTCTGCGACGCGAAGCCTATCCGCATCCCTACGAGGCCCTCAAGGCTCTCACACGTACCAACGAGGCCATTACCGAGGAACGCATCCACCACTTTATCGACACCCTTGAGGTGAGTGACGATGTGAAGAACGAGCTCCGCGCCATCACTCCGCACAACTACACTGGCATGTGACCAAGGCCTTAAGTGGGTGGCGAACAACTGTATTAGCCAAACATAACTACAAAGTATATCAGCATTCGTGAGAATGCCCCCATGCTCTAACCTATTCACATTAACAAGCACAACTATGAGCGAAGATTATTTCAACAGCGAGAACAGAGGTGGCCGTGACGGTTACACTCCGAAGAATGAAGGAAAACCTGCAGGCGGACATGCTCCGCGCCAGCGCTTCACGCGTGGCAGCCGTCCGGCTGGAAGCAGCAACTACAGTGCCCCGCGCACGTTTGAAGGCAATGGCGCAGAACGTAGCCAAGGTGGCTATCGTCCGCGCTACAACCAAGCCAACGGCGGCTATCGCGACTCGGGCAACAACTATGAGCCCCGCGAAGGCTATCAGCCCCGCGAAGGCTATCAGCCCCGTGGAGGCTATCAGCCTCGTGAAAACCGTTGGGGAAAGCAGCGCTACGGCCAGCAGGGCGATTCGAACTACCAGAACTATGGCAACCGTTCCGACTATCGCCCGCGCTACAATGCCGACAATGGCTACAGCACTGGCAATAATGCCTACGGCAACCGAGGCGCATATGGCCAGCGTCAGGGTGGCTACGGCCAGCAGCGTGGCGGATATGGTCAAGGCCGTGGCGGGTTCCAGAATGGTGGCGGTCAGCGCCGTCAGGGAGGCTACAACCCGCATGCCAAGTATTCCATGAAAAAACGTATGGAGTATAAGGAGGAAAACTACGATCCCAACCAGCCCATCCGTCTCAACAAGTTCCTGGCCAATGCGGGCGTCTGTTCACGCCGCGATGCCGACAAGTATATCCAGGCCGGCGTGGTCACTGTGAACGGACAGGTGGTGGAAGAGCTCGGAACTAAAGTTCTTCGTACGGATGAAGTGCGTTTCCACGACAACCTGGTGAAGATCGAGAAGAAGGTGTATGTGCTGCTCAACAAGCCAAAGGGCTATGTGACAACCAGCGATGACCCGCAAAACCGCAAGACGGTGATGGATCTTGTGACCAATGCCTGCCCCGAACGCATCTATCCCGTGGGACGACTCGACCGCAACACGACGGGCGTGCTGCTCCTTACCAACGATGGCGAACTGGCTTCGAAACTGACCCACCCCAAGTTCCTGAAGAAGAAAATCTACCATGTGACGACTGACCAGAACGTGTCGGCTGCCGACCTCCGCCAGATCGCTGAAGGCATCACGCTCGACGACGGCGAAATCAAGGCTGATGCCGTGGAGTATGCCAGCGAAACGGACAAGAAGCAAGTGGGCATCGAAATCCACAGCGGAAAGAACCGCATCGTGCGCCGCATCTTCGAGAGTCTGGGCTATCATGTGGTGAAACTCGACCGCGTGTACTTTGCCGGACTTACCAAGAAGAATGTGCGCCGTGGCGATTGGCGCTTCCTCACTGAGAAGGAAGTGAGCATGCTGCGCATGGGTGCCTTCGAATAAGTTGTAAACCATATTTTGAAGTGATGGCGGAAATGGCAACGGCAGCGGGGGAAGAACGGGTGATCAGCTTGATTTCACCGTTCTACTCCCATACGCCTGGTGCAGGCCGCCACACTTTCAAAGAAAGAATATACATACGCAATGCAACGTACAAAAATCATTGATGTGCTCAAGCGTACAGACTTTGGAACTGAAGTCTGCGTGAAAGGTTGGGTACGTACGCGAAGAGGCAGCAAGTCTGTCAACTTCATCGCGCTGAACGACGGAAGCACCATCAAGAACGTGCAGGTAGTGGCCGATGTGGAGAAGTTTGATGCAGAAGTAATCAAGCTGGTGACCACCGGTGCCTGCCTGAGTGTGGAAGGAACTTTGGTGGAAAGCCAGGGTGCCGGACAGAACGTCGAAATCCAGGCCTCCAAGATTGAAGTGCTTGGTACCTGCGGTTCGGACTATCCGATGCAGAAGAAGGGCCAGAGCTTCGAATATATGCGCCAGTTCGCCCACCTGCGCTTGCGCACCAACACGTTTGGAGCTGTGATGCGCATCCGCCACAACATGGCCATGGCCATCCACACCTATTTCCACGAACACGGCTACTTCTATTTCAACACGCCGCTCATCACGGCCAGTGACTGCGAAGGTGCTGGACAGATGTTTCAGGTGACCACGAAGAACCTTTACGACCTGAAGAAGGACGAGAATGGCAAGATTGACTATTCCGATGACTTCTTCGGCAAGCAGACTTCACTCACCGTGAGCGGACAGCTGGAAGGCGAACTGGGAGCTACGGCCCTGGGAGCCATCTATACTTTTGGCCCTACATTCCGTGCCGAAAACTCCAACACGCCGCGCCACTTGGCTGAATTCTGGATGGTGGAACCCGAGGTGGCCTTCATGGACCTCCCCGAACTGATGGAGCTGGAAGAGGACTTCATCAAGTACTGCATCCGCTGGGCCTTGGAGCACTGTCAGGATGATCTGGAATTCCTCAACAAGATGATTGACAAGGGCCTCATTGCCCGACTTCAAGGTGTGCTTGATGCCGACTTCGTTCACTTGCCCTACACCGAGGGCATCCGAATTCTGCAGGAGGCAGTGGCCAAGGGACACAAGTTTGAATTCCCCTGCGAGTGGGGCGATGACTTGGCTTCGGAGCATGAGCGCTATCTGGTGGAGGAATATTTCAAGAAGCCGGTGATCATGACCAATTATCCGAAGGCCATCAAGGCTTTCTACATGAAGATTGATGCAGAGGAATCGGGATTTGGCGGCAAGTGCGGACAGACGGTGCAAGGCACTGATGTGCTCTTCCCCCAGATTGGCGAAATCATCGGTGGTAGCGTTCGTGAGGAGAGCTACGACAAGCTGATGAACGAGATTGAGGAACGTCACATTCCGATGAAGGACATGACGTGGTATCTTGACACGCGCAAGTATGGATCGTGCCCGCATGCAGGATTTGGTCTGGGCTTCGAGCGTTTGATTCTCTTCGTGACGGGCATGCAGAACATCCGCGACGTGATTCCCTTCCCGCGCACCCCGAAGTCGGCAGAGTTCTAAGCTGTTGACTGCGTCAATGCTGATGCATGGATTACATAAGAGGCACAGGTCGGGTCGGAGTGACCGGGCATGTGTCTCTTCTTTGTTCCGAAGGAGCATGTTCCTGTGCTCAGGCTGTGAATACAGAAATGCGTGCCGCATTTCCCGTTCGGGAAGTGCGGCACGCTTGTGTTTTGCACTGAATATCCTTTTTGCCCTGTGCGAGCGCCTGTTTCAGTATTTTTCCTTTACGGGATTGGCGTAGAGGGTGAAAGCATAGATGGGGAAGAGGCTTGCCAAGGCATAGAAGGTGAGGCCCAAAGTGTTGAGCAAAAAGAAGAGTAGGGGAAGGGCAGAAGGATATGTGGGCTGATCGCCCATCAGCCAAGTGTCGGCTATGGCATAGGAGGCCTGTATGTAGGCATTGAGCGGAAGCAGGGCCACATAGCGGGCGAGGAGCATGGGCAGGGAAGTGATCAGCAGGATGGTGAAGAAGCCTCCCCAACGTTTGCAGATAGCTTGACGAAGGCTTTCCTTGTAGTTGTAGCCGTAGAACACGTGGTAGGTGATGGATGCCACTGTGGCGGGCATGGCCCATATGAGCAGTGGCAATGCGGCAGCGAGGCACCAACGGTTGACCTTCCAGGCCAATGCCCCCAGGATGCAGGCTGTGACCACCAGGAACAGAAACCAGAAGACGCTGATGCTGAAGAGGCGACGTGCAAAGCGTCGGTCGGTCACATTGAGGAATGCGGCATGGTGGTTGAGGGTGGGGAATTGGGAGGTGTGTGCATAATGGCTGAGCAGACCGAAGGAGCGCCCGTTCACAAAGAAGGCGAGAACGACTGCCAGCACCGTGCCTAGCAGCATCAGGATGGCTTGCACAGGATCGGGCATCAAGGCATAGGCGGAAAGGTCGTTAGCCGACATTTGCATCAGGTGATGGGCTGGCACCAGATGATCCATGGCATACATTCTGAACTGTTCGATGCAGAATGCGTAGGCCATACTGGCTGTCAGAGCAACCGGAAGCAGGTATTTCACTTCAGCCTTGATGTGGATGGCAAATAGCTTCCAGGCATCGCTGATGCTTCGGAGAATGCTCCGTTGGTGATTCCATTCGAGGGATGGACCGTTGACTTGATGATTCATGTTAGGAGTTTGCTGCATGAGGATTGTTGTTTCAGTGATACAAAAGTAGAAATTTTTTATGAAAGGTGGCGCAAAAGCGGAGTTAAAGACTGCGAAGCGTCTGCTAAGCTGCCCACAAAGATGTCGTACGCAGTCGGCATTCGTGTGTGTATTTGGCACGTGTGTGGTTAATGTGTGCGCTAAATGTTTCTTTAAGCGATGTAAAATGAGCATCTGTCCAAAGATTATCCCAAAAACATTTCCTTCTGTAAAATCATTTCATTATCTTTGCATCCGGAAACTAAAACAAGAGTAATGCTTGCCTATTGGAATGATTGAGCGTGATGGGCTATACATATGGTACAAACATTGCGCCATATCCGAACAATCATCCGAAATGGCGGTTATCATAAAAACAAGGAAGCGACAAATATGTGTGGAATCGTAGGAATCTTCAACATCAAGGAGCAAGCGGATGGACTTCGCTCCAAGGCATTGGACATGAGTCGAAAGATTCGTCACCGTGGACCCGACTGGAGCGGCATCTACTGCGGGCCGCATGCCATCATGTGCCATGAGCGATTGTCAATCGTTGACCCGGAAAGTGGCGGGCAACCGCTTTATTCCCCCGACCGCAAGCAGGTGTTGGCTGTGAACGGCGAGATATACAACCATCGGGAAATACGCCAGCAAATGGGAAACTCCTACGCATTTCAAACGGGGTCGGACTGTGAAGTGATTTTGGCTCTTTATCGTGACAAGGGCATTGGTTTTCTGGATGACCTGAACGGCATCTTTGCATTTGCCCTCTACGATGAAGTGACTGATGACTTTATCATAGCACGCGACCCGATTGGTGTAATTCCGCTCTACATCGGTTATGGCAATGACGGAAAGGTGTATTGCGCAAGCGAATTGAAAGCTTTGGAGGGCTATTGTGACCGCTATGAACCGTTTCCTCCAGGCCATGTGTATCAAGGCAGCACAGGGCAAATGATGCGCTGGTATGAGCGTGAATGGATGGACTTCGAACATGTGAAGCACCACGATGCATCGGAGGCTGAACTGCGTGTGGCACTGGAGAATGCCGTGAAACGCCAACTGATGTGCGACGTGCCTTATGGGGTGCTGCTCTCGGGCGGATTGGACAGTTCGATCATTTCAGCCGTGGCCAAAACGTATGCTGACAGGCGTGTAGAAACGGATGGGCAGCAGGGAGCCTGGTGGCCCCGTCTGCATTCGTTTGCTGTGGGGCTGAAGGGCGCACCCGACTTGGCAAAGGCCCGTGAAGTGGCCGAACATATCGGTACGGTGCATCATGAAATTAACTATACGATTCAGGAAGGGCTTGACGCTTTGAGCGATGTGATCTATTTCACTGAAACTTATGACGTGACGACTGTGAGAGCTTCTACGCCTATGTATCTGTTGGCACGGGTAATCAAGTCGATGGGAATCAAGATGGTACTGTCGGGCGAAGGGGCCGACGAGGTGTTCGGAGGCTACCTCTATTTCCACAAGGCCCCCGACGCAAAGGCTTTTCATGAGGAAACCGTACGAAAACTCTCGAAACTGCACCTTTACGATTGCTTGAGGGCTAACAAGAGCCTTTCGGCTTGGGGAGTGGAAGGACGTGTGCCTTTCCTCGACAAGGCATTTCTCGATGTAGCCATGAACTTGAATCCTGAGGCTAAAATGTGTCCGGGAAAGACAATAGAAAAACGCATTTTGCGCGAGGCTTTTGCCGACATGCTGCCCGAATCGGTGGCTTGGCGACAAAAGGAGCAGTTTTCCGATGGAGTGGGGTATTCGTGGATTGACACGCTGAAGGAGTATACTTCAAAGGCCGTGACCGATGCCGAAATGGCCCATGCTGCCGAACGCTTTCCGATTAACCCTCCGATGTGTAAGGAGGAATATTTCTACCGCTCCATCTTCGAGAAGCATTTCCCGAGCGAGAGTGCCGCACGTTGTGTGCCGAGTGTGCCGAGTGTGGCCTGCTCATCGGCGGAGGCTTTGGACTGGGATGCTTCTTTCAAGCACTTGAACGACCCGAGCGGTCGGGCTGTGCACGACATTCACCTTGAGGCTTACTAAACTTTTATATTGTTATTTTGGTTGATCTTACCGCCTTGTCTGCTAACTGCAGGCAGGGCGGTTTTTTCAAGGGCATCTCTGGTTCGTCGAACTCGCAGACGATCTCGTGGTTGCTCATTGACGAGGTACAGTTCATTGACTACGACAAACTCAAAGACGAAACGCTCCCTGCCAATGGCGGCATTCGTTCGTATTTCGGGCATCACTCGTTCAACCACTCGAAGATGGTGCTTTCGGATATGCCGCAGACCACGAAGGGTTCGTGGTTTCTGCACTACGAGCAGAAGATGGAAACGGAACTGATTGACACTATCAAAGGCACTATCTACAAGATTTGGCAAACGAAAGATCGTATTGCGTCCTTGAAGGCGGCACATCAGCCTGTGCCGTCTTACTTACCGTCGTATCTCAAATGGCTCGATCAATCTTTGAACAAGATGCGTTCGGTTGCGGTGTACTATAGGAACTAAAGTTTCCCACCCTTGATTTTCAAGGGTAGGAAGGGCAATAAGCCAAAAGAATTTTGTAACTTAGTGAGTGCTAACAAACTGAGTTCCAAACCTAATTCAAGCTTATTGTTATGGATGCTAAATTCGGCAATTTTTCTGAGATGGCCAACCTTCTGAGTGTTAAATCTCGTGTCAGCAGCGATCTGACGGTGCTTTTTGCGCGTTTTTCCCTTGGACACTTGCTCTATCGCCTAGGGATGAGAAAGGAACAAGGCTATTCATTAGTCCAACTCATCATGGCCATATGCATGTTTCGTGTATGCGGTGAAACAATCCATTCAGCCTATATGGCACGTTTCCATGGACTGGTGGCAACAGGAAAGAACTGCTATTACCGCCTGCTGGAGAGAAAAACGATGGATTGGAGAAAACTGTTGATGGCAATGGCCGTACGTTTTTATGCCATACTCCGGAAGGAGGAGATTGCTGCAACGGAAGGATTGAGATGCTTGATATTGGACGACACCACCCTTGAGAAAACCGGCATTCATATGGAAGGTATCAGCAGGGTATTCGACCATGTCAAAGGACGTTGTGTCCTTGGTTACAAACTGCTGCTCTGCGCCTATACTGATGGCAAAAGCACCCTTCCTGTGGATTTCACCATACACTCCGAGAAAGGACGTAACAAGACCTATGGACTTACCGACAAGCAGCGCAATGCGCGTTACGGAAAGAAGCGCCAAAGCGACAGCCCCGCGGCCATCCGTCTTTCAGAACTTGAGGAGGATAAAATCAGCATGGGCATAGAAATGGTAAAACGCGCCACGGAACATGGATTGCAAGCTGATTATCTACTGTGCGACAGCTGGTTTACATGTGAAAAGCTGCTGCGCGAGGTACGCTCCATCAATGACGGGAAAATGCATTTCATCGGTTTAGCAAAGCTTGGCAAGACGAAATACGAAGTGGAGGGACATTCACACAATGCGCAAGGGTTGATAGCTAAATATGAGCGGGAGAGAATGCATTATTGCAGGAAATACAAATGCGCCTACATCAGCCTCAGAGGCAAGCTCGGAGATGTTTCGGTACGTATATTCCTTATTCGTTATGGGCACAGGGACAGATGGAATGTACTTGTCACCACCGACGCTTCATTGTCATTCGTAAAAGTATTTGAAATCTATCAGATGCGTTGGAGCATAGAAGTACTCAACAAGGAAACCAAACAATACCTCGGCCTCGGATCCTTTCAGGGACGGGACTTTGACAAGTTGGTTGCAGACTGCACATTGTGCTATATGACCTATATCGTCATGGCATTGGACAAGCGCATCAACGAATACGAAACAACGGGTAAACTGTTCGCCTCCCTTAAGAATTCCCTCATCGAGTTGACACTGTGGAAACGTATACTCTCTGCCATAGAAAGCCTCATTGAATGCCTATGCGATGCTCTTTCTATTCCTGTCGACGAAATGTTAGGAAGTATGCTGCACAATGACAACTTCACGAAAGAATGCTTGGCTATGGTAGAAGCCATAAGGCGTGTACGACAGGAAAACGTGGCATAACAAATTTTAGGAACCCGTTAAAATGATTGATTTTCAGACATTTGCACTCAATGCATACTCAAGCCTGGCTTTATAGACTTGGGTGGGAAACTTTAGTAACTATTAAACAAAAGCCGTGGAGCGGGGCGATAGCCTCGCTCCACGGCT
>DAIRWG010000107.1:6760-9599 GCA_036802405.1 Alloprevotella sp. | reverse complement strand
GCCGCCAACTTTTTTCCTATGAGCCTCACTTGAAGCAATTCGAGTGAGGCTTTTTCGTGCGCCTGTCGGCGGTGCCGCGGCCCCCCACCAGCACTCAATCACCCATCCAGTCCATTTCCCCCCTCATCGCTATTGCCGTTGTCCAAGGAGGCCATTTCATGGCCGACCCCTAGAACGCCTATTTCCCTGCTGAAAGAGGCCATTTCATGGCCGACCACCGAGGCACCCGAAACCGTTTTGACGATTCTCTACCCTCATAAGAATGATTTTTGCCGCCTGTGTTTGGCATTCTCTGCCTAATTTTGCTCCCGTCCAAGCAGCAAATGGTTGCTTAGGATGGATTTATGCAAATATAACCCTATCACACAATGAAAAGAAAATCGCTGATAGCTGTTTTGATGTGGGCAGTCGCTTCTGCCGGCATGGCAGTGGCACAGACGCAAACGGGTGAGGACGTGTCGGAGAAAATCGTCAATCCCAGTTTTGAAACGAATGGTTTGGAGGGATGGACGAACAACGGTCTTTCCAGCCAAACGAATGATTCGCCTACGAAAGAAGGTTGGACCAAGGATGGTCAGGTGTATGCGGAGAAATGGACTTCTGCTTCCGAAGGAGGGCATCTGAGCGATGCTTCGATTATGCAGCAACTGAAAGGATTGAAGCCCGGATCGTATGTGCTTCGGGCTGAAGCTCATGCCGTGAACCAGAGTGGGACACCTGCCGTTTGTAAAGGTGTGGAACTGGTGGCAGGTTATTTTTCCACTCCCGTGACGAAAGGTGGCACCTATGAGGTGAAGACTGTTGTGTCGCGTTCGGGTGAATTGTCCATCGGTTTCCGTGCGGTACAGACGGATGCCAACTGGATGGCTGTAGACCATTTCCGCTTGGAATGGATGGGTGAACAAGCAGAGGACTATCGGGCATATTTGAACGAAGTCGTGAAAAAGGCGCATGATGTGGAGAAGCTGATGAACGAGTGGCAGGGATATGCCAACCGTAATCAGTTGGCTGATGCTTTGGCTCAAGCTGATGCCGCAGCCACGACCGATGCTTTGCTTGATGCCATAGATGCGGTGGAGCAGGTTTGCAAGGAATGGGAGACTATCCGCACCAGCTACACGGCGATGAGAGAGAAAATCGTGAAGTTCCGTCAGACCTTGTCGGAAAGCGGCTTTGCGGGCAAGGAGGCGTTGGCCGTGTCGGCCAACGACTTGGAGGGGTGGCTGACCTCGGGCACGGATGTGCGCGACCGCTTTGACTGGATGACGGAACAGATTGAGAGTTGCATGGAGCTGCTCTATGCTTGGCAACGTCTGCATGCCGGGGTGACGAATGCACAGATGCTGCTCGCCACGAGCCAGTATGATGGCCATGAGGCTTTTGCCGATGCGATGCATAATGCAGCTGCAACGCTGGAGCAAGCAACTGAGCTGACGGTTTTGGACAATGGTGCTGCAGCGTTGCTCAAGGCACAGAAAGACTATTTGAGCCATCGTCCTTCGGAATGGGTGACCATCAAGAATGGTGCACTTTGGAAGGACACGGAAGGAAATTCCGTGCAGGCCCATGGGGCTGGTTTCCTGCTGGTGGGTGACACATGGTATATGATCGGTGAAAACCGCATTGCCTCGTGGAATCCTGATGTGAACATGTATTCTTCGAAAGATCTGAAAACGTGGAAGTTTGAACGCACGATCATCAAGAATGGGGTGACGCATCCCGATCTGGGCAATGGACGCTTCATCGAACGCCCGAAGCTGATGTACAATGCGCGAACGGGTAAATATGTGGTGTGGTGCCATTGGGAGCAGAGCAATTATGGTGCCTCGGAAGCTGCTGCCTTTGAGTGTGACGTGGTGAACGGGGATTACAAGTATGTGTGGTCGGGACGGCCGTTGGGCGTGAAGTCGCGCGACTGCAATGTGTTCGTGGACGATGACGGGGCTGCCTATTTCATTTCCACCACGAGTGAAAACACGAATCTGGGACTTTTCCGCCTGACGGATGACTATTTGGCTGCCGCGGATCACACCGTGCTGCTGCCGGGGCAGCGGCGCGAGGCTCCGGCCATCGTGAAGGTGAGGGGAAAATACTACATGCTTTCATCGGCTTGCAGCGGATGGGATCCCAACCAGTGCAAGCTTACCACCTCCGACAAACTGACGGATGGATGGACCGGACTGAGCAACTTGGGCAACGGCATAGCTTACGACACGCAGGCGGCTTCCATCCTCACCATTTGCGGCACGAAGGACACGACTTACCTTTATGTGGGTGACCGTTGGCAGGATCCGGATCTGCCGCAGTCGAAAACCATCATTTTCCCCATTTCCTTTGCCGACGGACACTGCACTTTCACTTACCACCAGCAATTCGACATCAATTTCGTGACGGGTGAATGGCGTGAAACGCCGCAGGAGAACACGGCACGCATTGACAAGCGAAACTGGAGCATCAAGTCGGTGAGCAGCGAGGAAACGTCGAGCGAGAATGCGGCTGCCCAGAATGCCATCGACGGCGACCTGACGACCATTTGGCACACGCAGTATTCGGGTACGCCGGGCAAGGCTCCTTTCTCGGTGACGGTGGACATGGGTGAGGAACACCCGGTGTGCGGATTTCTGGCCATGCCCCGCACCGACAACAATTCGACCAACGGGCTGGTGCGCGAATTCCTCTTGGAAGTGAGTACGGATGCCAAGAATTGGCAGCTGGTGAGCGGCAGCTCGTGGATGCCCTATGGGGCTGAGGTGTATTTCCCAACCGTCAAGGCACGTTATTTCCGTTTCACTTCGCTCAGTGGAACATATGCTTCGGTGGCAGAATTTGACATGCTGAC
>DAIRWG010000107.1:0-6660 GCA_036802405.1 Alloprevotella sp. | reverse complement strand
GGAGGCAAAATGTTGCACGGGCTGAAAGAAATGTATAACTTTGTTGGAGAAACATTTCAAATAGCACATATCATGTCGAACGTCAGTCTATACAACTATGTGGTGGAACCGTTTTCCGAGGATTATTGCGGAAATCTAGCCTGGGGAACATTAGGCAATCTGATTTTGCGCTGTGCCTCAATGCATGCCGGTGAACATGGGTTTGGCTATCCGCAGATGATTGCCATCCATCACGCCTGGGTGCTTTCGCGTCTGGTGATCGAGATGGACGAAAGGCCGCGTACGGACGAGAGGTTTGGCATACAGACGTGGGTGGATCGCCTTTACCGCCAGTTCACCGACCGTCACTTTTCCATCGTGCGTCCCGACGGCACCGCTTACGGCCATGCCACCAGCATCTGGGCGCTCATTGACACGGAAACACGGCAGCCGGCCGATCTCACCCAATTGCCCGACGGTGGTTTCACCGATGCGCTCATGCCCGACAGGCCTTCGCCCATCGCGCCCATGGGGCGCATCCGCATGAAGCACCCGCAACTGGAACTGACGCGCAAGGCGCTCTACACCGATCTGGACATCAACGGCCATGTCAACTCCATACGCTACGTGGAATTCCTGCTCAACCATTTTTCGCCAGAGGAGATGAAGCTTCATCCCGTGAGGCGCATTGAGATGGCTTACTGCTTGGAAGCCTATTGTGGCGACGTGCTGCAGGTGTGGCATGAAGTGGACGAACGCGACCCTAAACGGCACCTCTTCGAAATCAGAAAGGAAACGGACGGGAGCGTCATCGTGAAGGCTGCACTTGTGCAGCGATAAGCATCAGTGATAAGCATCATTGGATTAATCCTCAAAAAGCAATACCATATGAAACGTTTACTCCTCCTCTTGGCCATGGCTGCACCATTGGGCCTTGTGGCCGCCGGCAATGAAAACAAACCGAAGCATCCGCTCACGGGGGTGTGGCAACAGATGCAGACTTCCCAATCGGATGGGCATGCCATGTTGCTGCCTGTGTGGAAGGTGATGCAGGCTGACGGCACTTTCTGCACGTTTCTCATTGCGAACCAGACGGGACAGAGCATCATCACCAATCAGGGACGCTACGAAGTGACCTCCGATTCCACCTTGGTGGAAACAGTGAGCGGGTCCATTACCGACCCGGAGCTGGTGGGCAAGGGCAACCGCCTGACTTACACATTCAAGAACAAAGACACGATGCACGTGTCCTACCGTATGCCCGGTGCTTCGCATGACGGACATGAAGACTGGGTGCGTGTGAAACTGGAATTGCCGAAATGAAACAGGTGACAGGGAGTGGAGCGAGATGTGAAGAAACGGATAAAATGCCGTTCTGCGCTTGCTTCGTTGACCCCGAACCGCTAACTTTGCATGATGCGGACACGTAGCGGACGCTCTCTTCGATGTCAGGCCAATGGCTCTTGAGGGGGAGGGAATGTGAAATGTTCGTTTGCCAATGAATATTTAAAACCAAATCAATAGGAACGGGTGCGCTGAAGCTTCACCAAGCAGCTTCCGCACGCACACACTTTTTTGTAAATGGGAAAAGTATTGATTATCGGCGCCGGTGGCGTCGCTACTGTGGCCGCACACAAGGTGGCCAAGAACACAGATGTGTTCAGTGAAATCATGATTGCCAGCCGCACCAAGTCGAAGTGCGATGCCATTGTGAAGGCCATCGGCCGTGACGACATCCGCACGGCTCAGGTGGATGCCGACAGCGTGGAACAGCTCTGCGCATTGATGAACGAGTTCAAGCCCGATCTGGTGATGAACCTTGCATTGCCCTATCAGGATCTCACCATCATGGAGGCTTGCCTCCAGTGCGGTTGCTCCTATCTCGACACGGCCAACTATGAACCGAAGGATGAAGCGCACTTCGAATACTCCTGGCAGTGGGCTTTCAAGGACCGGTTCGAGAAGGCCGGACTCACGGCCATCCTCGGCTGCGGATTCGATCCGGGCGTGACGAGCATCTACACGGCTTATGCTGCCAAGCACCATTTCGATGAGATACAGTATCTGGACATCGTCGACTGCAATGCGGGCAATCACCACAAGGCTTTCGCCACTAACTTCAATCCCGAAATCAACATCCGCGAGATTACGCAGAAGGGACTCTACTGGCAGGACGGACAGTGGGTGGAAACCGAGCCGCTCGAGATTCACAAGCCTTTGACCTATCCCGGCATCGGTCCGAAGGAGAGCTATCTGCTTCACCATGAGGAAATCGAGAGCTTGGTGAAGAACTATCCGACCATCAAGCGTGCCCGCTTTTGGATGACCTTCGGCGAGGAGTATCTGACCCACTTGCGTGTGATCCAGAACATCGGTATGGCTTCCATCAAGCCCATCAACTACGAAGGCCATGAGATCGTGCCTCTCCAGTTCCTCAAGGCGGTGCTGCCCAATCCGCAGGACCTTGGCGAAAACTACGAGGGCGAAACGAGCATCGGTTGCCGCATCCGTGGCCTCAAGGATGGCAAGGAGCACACTTACTACGTGTACAACAACTGTTCGCACCAGGCTGCCTACGAGGAAACGGGCATGCAGGGGGTGAGCTACACCACGGGCGTGCCGGCCTGCATCGGTGCACGCATGTTCATGCTCGGACTTTGGAAGAAGCCCGGCGTGTGGAACGTGGAAGAGTTTGATCCCGATCCCTTCATGGAGGAACTCAACAAGCAGGGCCTCCCCTGGCACGAAATACACGACGGCGACATCGAACTCTAATGGATTGACCAAGGCGGTTGGGGGGAAAAATCTCTCTTTTCCCTCCATCCGTTCTTTTCTAGTGCAACGTGCTGCCCATCTCTGTCAATGGAGATGCGCAGCACGTTTGTATTTGCTTGGGGAGAAATATGATTCTACGGCCATCAGAATGAGTGGGTATGAAATGGGCGGGCTGAAAGCCCAGTTGCTGCTTTCAGCCCGCCCTTGACGAATGCGAAATGAGTACACTAAACTGGACACCTTAATTATTTGTTTCGACGCTGCATAATGCTTCTTGGTGAGCTTACTTGATGATGCATCTGTTCACAGGAATGCAGTGCGAATCCTTGATTTCTCCGATGACGATGATGCTGTGCAGACTACCGATGCAGTCGATATTGCCGAGTGTGTTGAGCATGAAGTCCTGATAGTCTTTCATGTCGTGGGCATACACCTTGATTTGGAAATCATAGTCGCCTGTGGTGTTGTAGCACTCCGTGATTTGGTCAATGGTCTGCACGGTGTCCATAAATTGCTGTATCAAGTCGTGGGTGTGCTGCTTCAGACGGATGTTGCAGAGCACGATGACGTTGTGTCCCATCTTGTGATGATCCACCACGGCCGAATATCTGGTAATATATCCCTCTCGCTCCAATCGTTTCTGTCGTTCGAAGGTGGGTGAGGGGGATAAGTGTACTTTGGCGGCAAGTTCCTTCACCGTCATGTCGGAGTTTTGCTGCAAAAGGCGCAGTATCTTGATGTCAATGTCGTCTAGGGTCTCTTGGGCTGCCATATTTTGATATGTTTATAGTTGACTGCTTTAATTCCTCCTTAAATCAAGGTTTTTTGCAGAATATTATTCTGCAAAATCATCAATGCGGCTGCAAAAATAGCATATTTTTCTGGATTTTGAAGAACATTTGGCGGATGGAATTCTTCTTTTTACCTTTGCAACCGCAAATCCGGATGCTGCAAGTCTTGATTTCTTATATCTTGGCTTTGAAGTAAAAATTCAATTGTAGTGTAATGACATTTTAAAAAAGAAGAAGATTATGAGCAATATACCCAACGGGCATTTTGACGCAGTGGGCAGTTACTTGCGCCCTGCCGAGTTGAAGGAAGCAAGAGTGAAGTTCGCTGAGGGTCAGATTTCCGCCACCGACCTCCGCGCCATAGAAGACCGTCTGATAGTGGATGTCATCCAGAAGCAGAAGGCGCATGGACTGCCTTATATCACCGATGGCGAGTTCCGTCGCAGCTATTGGCATCTCGATTTTATGTGTGGATTCAATGGGGTGGAACACATTGAGCTGGAACATGGTTATCAGTTCCATGGCGAGGAGACCACAAAGGGTTCGCTTCGCTTGACGGGCAAGATTTCGGGTGAGAACCATCCTTTCATCAAGGATTTCCTTTTTGTCAAGCAATTTGAGGAAGAGGGCATTGAGGCGAAGCAGACTGTGCCAGCTCCAGCTCAATTCCTTGCCGAGCTTTTCCGTGGCGATAACGGCAAGAACACTCGTGCGTTCTATCCTAATACCGAGGAGTTGATAGAGGACATCGCCAAGGCTTATCGCACATTCTTCAAGGAAATCTATGCGGCAGGTTGCCGCACGGTGCAGTTGGATGATTGCACTTGGGGCATGATTGTGGATACTGATTTTTGGAAGGCAATGGTTGGCAATGTATTATTCTCTTTGGAGAAGGAGGCATTGCAGTATCTGAAGGTGAACAATCTCGCCATAGAGGGTAAGCCAGAGGGACTCACCATCAATACTCACGTATGTCGTGGCAACTACCATTCTTGCTATGCCGCCAAGGGTGCTTACGACCCTGTGGCTCCTTACCTCTTCGCCCATGAGAATGTGGATACTTTCTATTTGGAGTATGACGATGAGCGTTCGGGTGGCTTTGAGCCTTTGAAGTATGTGGCAGATGGCAAGAAGGTCGTCTTGGGTTTGATTACCAGCAAGTCGCCAGTCTTGGAAGATAAGGCAACCGTTATTGCCCGCATCCATGAGGCTGCCAAATATGTGCCATTAGAGCGCTTGAGCTTGAGTCCACAATGTGGTTTCGCCTCATGCGAAATCGGTAACAAGCTGACAGAGCAAGAGCAATGGGCAAAGCTTGACTTGGTGCGTGAAATCTCCGAGGAGGTTTGGGGCTCTTGATGCAGGGCAAGGCTTACGGTATCCAAGAGCATATTCATTTGATACGATTCTGATATTCCGAAGGTGAGATGCCCTCCTTCTTCTTGAAGAGGCGGCTCAAATGACTGGGATAGTCAAAGCCCAAGTCGTAGGCGGCATTCGTGATGGTGTTGCCTGCGGCAAGGGCATTTTTTGCTTTTTGGATGATGAAGTCGTGGGAGTTCTTATAGTTCCTCGATGGCTTCGTCGTTTTCAGTTTTGTCCTTCAAGAAAGAGAGGTACAAATGCAGGAATGCCGTTTCTTTGAAGAAAAAATTGGGGTCGTTCTCCATTTTTTCAGCGATGAATGAAAAGCCGAAATTGGCATATTGCTCCATTTTCTCAATGAGTTGGTCTACCGCTTTTCTAACCGTGATTTTTCCTTTGTCCAAGGCGATGAAATCAACGTCCGTGCGAGCAACCAAAGCAGCGAAGATGAACTTTTGCAGTTTCTCATAGGAGCACCTTCCCAGTCGGTTTTCGATATTCCCCCATTTCTGAATAGGCCATCCAAATTTTTTCCTTTTGCCACGATCTTCCACCAGGGGCTTTGTCTGGTTGAAGTATAAGCCGATGAAGAAAGCCATGATAAACATTTCGTAACCAGCTCCGAATGGCTTGCTTCGGGCAGACTGCAGTGCATTGCGCCCTCTGCCATAATCGCAGAAAACATCCATGATGGATTCTTGATAGCGAGTTTCCCAATCGGGGTCTCGTCTGCTCCAAACGTCGAATAAACTTTCCATATTTCCTTATTTTACTTTTTCCACCAAAGTGCGTATGGTTGCCATGTTCTTCGTGTCGAAATGGTCGGCTTTCTTGATGCGGTACACACTGCAAGTGAGTTGGTCGATGTCGTTCAAGCGTAGTTTTCCCTTGGTGATGAAATCCTTGGTCACGATGATGCATTGCTTGTTGAGCTTGTCGATCACATTGTAGAAACCTTCTTCCTTTGAATCGCCGAATGAGGATGTGGCAGCGTCGAATATGAGCGGGTAGTTTTCGTCCCTCTTTTGGTCGGTAAAGTCGGAAATGGCAAAGAGTACAGACATGTACATCACCGTTTCCTGCGAACCGGAAGGCTTTTTGATTTCTGTGCCGTTGGAACTGAACAACTTGATTTCGGTGGAATCTTCCACCGTTTGGCGCAGGCGGATTTCTCCATGGAAGTCAGTGGCACTTAGCTTGGCCAGGTATTCATTGGCGCAATCTTCCAGCGCGGCTAAAAAGCGCCGAAGATTCTCTTTCTTGGCATTCTTGAAAGCAGTGGCTATTTCTTCGAATACGCGGTGCACGTCGCGGTATACTTTCACCAGGCTGTTCTGTGGGTTCAGTTCCTCAAACTTGCTTCTGATTTCGGCTTCTTGCTTTTTCAGTTCCTCCAGTTCCAACTGCAGCACGGCCAAACGTTGCTCAGCCCGGCCTTTTTGCTCAAACATGCCTTTGATGTCTTGGAAGTCTTTTTGAAGCAGCTCTTCAGGCACGTTGCCCGACTGAATGAGCAATCTGGCCTTGTCGTCTTCAGAGTCCTGAATCTTTTCCAGAACAGACTTCAGGTCTTGCCGCAAGCGGTCTTCAAGTGATAGCCTGTCGCAGATGTCTGTCGCAATCTGTGCCACTCCAGCTTCCGTGCTGCCCCCCAGGCGTATGCTCAGGTTGTGAATTTCTTCCACAAAGTTTCCTGTGAATAGTTGTTCTTGCTCGATTTCAGCTTTGGCAGCTTCTAATCTCAGTTTCT